>DASWSX010000001.1:0-2015 GCA_036402435.1 Telluria sp.
GGCGACACCATCATGGGCATGTCGCTGGCCGAAGGCGGCCACCTGACCCACGGCATGGCGCTGAACATGTCGGGCAAGTGGTTCAATGTCGTGTCGTACGGCCTGACCGAAAAAGAAGACATCGATTACGACGCCATGGAGCGCCTGGCCCACGAGCACAAGCCGAAGATGATCATCGCGGGCGCCTCGGCGTTTTCGCTGAAGATCGACTTCGAGCGCTTCGCCAAGGTGGCCAAGGACGTCGGCGCGTACTTCATGGTCGACATGGCGCACTACGCTGGCCTGATCGCGGCCGGCCTGTATCCGAACCCTGTACCGCACGCCGACTTCGTCACCTCGACCACGCACAAGTCGCTGCGCGGCCCGCGCGGCGGCATCATCCTGATGAAGGCCGAGCACGAGAAGGCGATCAATTCGGCGATCTTCCCTGGCATCCAGGGCGGCCCGCTGATGCACGTTATCGCCGGCAAGGCAGTCGCATTCAAGGAAGCATTGACCCCTGAATTCGTCGAGTACCAGAAGCAGGTCGTCAAAAACGCCGACGCACTGGCCAAGGCGCTGATCGCGCGCGGCCTGCGCATCGTCTCTGGCCGCACCGAGTCGCACGTGATGCTGGTGGACCTGCGCGCCAAGGGCCTGACCGGCAAGGAAGCCGAAGCCCTGCTTGGCGCCGCGCACATGACCTGCAATAAGAACGGCATCCCGAACGATCCGCAAAAGCCATTCGTCACCTCGGGCATCCGCCTGGGCAGCCCTGCGTTCACCACGCGCGGCTTCAACGAAGAAGACTCGACCAAGGTAGGCAACCTGATCGCCGACATCCTCGACAATCCGAACGACGCAGCCGTCGTCGAACGGGTCAAGGCGGAAGTCAAGAAGCTGACCGACAAGTATCCTGTCTACGCTTCGTAAGCAGTCGCACCCGCCGGGCCTTGGAATCTTCCAGGGCCCGGTCCACATGGATAGTCCACGGCGGCCCACATGAAATGTCCGTTCTGTCAGCATGAAGACACCCAGGTCCTCGATACGCGCGTATCCGAGGAGGGCGACGCCATCCGCCGCCGCAGGCGTTGCGGAAAATGTGATAAACGATTTACCACGTACGAGCGCATCGAGCTGTCGATGCCGATCATCGTCAAGAAGAACGGCAGCCGCACCGAATTCTCGTCGGCCAAGCTGCGCGGCAGCCTGATGCTGGCGCTGCGCAAGCGCCCGGTGTCGGCCGAAGCGATCGACACCGCCGTCGCCTCCATCGAGGAAAAGCTGCTGACCAGCGGCCGCCGCGAAGTCGACACCGTCCACGTCGGCGAACTGGTGATGCAGGAGCTCAAGCGCCTCGACAAGATCGCCTACATCCGCTTCGCGTCTGTCTACAAGAACTTCGAAGACCTGGCCGAGTTCCAGGACGCCATCGCCGAAGTCGGCCACGAACGCAAACCGCGCAAGTAGTTCCCCCGCACAGTTGAGGTAACTCAGGCGTGACATAGCGCCGCCTGATAACTTGGGCCTTCATCTTCTGGAGGTTCCCGGTGCGTTCACGTTCGGTCGGCGGCTTTACCCTCATCGAGGTGCTGGTGGCCGTATTCGTGCTGGCCGTTGGCGTCATGGGCGCGGTCGCGGCGCAGACCGTGGCGCTGCGCACGCGCCAGGAATCCGCGCTGATGTCGCACGGCGTCCAGCTTGCCACGTCGTTCGCCGACCGCATGCGCGCCAACACGGCGCAGATGCGCCTTCCCGATAGCAGTAACCCCTATCTCCTGCTTCGCTATCAGGCAGCCAGCGACGGTCCGCCTGGTGCTCCGGCGGCTCGCTGCCATGCGGGCGCCAGCTGCGACAGCGCCGCCATGGCACGCTTCGATATCTACGAGCTACAGCAAGAGCTGCACGCTGCTTTCCCGTCAGCGCGCGCCGCCGTTTGCCGCGACGCGGTGGTGTGGGACGAGGAAGCAGGCAGGCTGTCGTGGGAATGCACGGGGACGCCGTCCGATCCGGTTGTCCTCAAGCTTGGCTGGCGT
>DASWSX010000002.1:0-13042 GCA_036402435.1 Telluria sp.
GGGATGCCCTTCGTGATGTACCCGCCGGGCGCGGGCACCGGGATTTATCCCCAAATTTTCAAGCTGTGCCGGGATGCCGGGTTTGTGCCAGACGTGGCGCTTGAGGCGGGCGAAGCGTCGACTATCATCGGCCTGGTTGCGGCCGGCTGCGGCGTGTCGCTGTTGCCGTCGTCGTTCGACCGGATCAGACTGGATGGGGTGTGCTACCGCCCGATCTCGGATGAGGCGGCGACGACCACGCTACTGCTTGCGCAGCGGCGTGATGAAGTGTCACCCTTGGTGGAGGCGTTCGTGGCGCTGGCCATGGAAGCGGCGCGAGAGTAATGCAATGCGCAACCTCACGCAACGAAAGACTCACCGCCAGAAAACTTCCGCCAACCTTATTCCGGTGCGCCGGCGGGCTCGACCGGACCAGCCTTGCGCGCGATCTCCCGAAGTTTGGCGTTGAACTCAGGATTTCCAGATTGAGACAACTTCACGATCGTGCCATTTTCCGGTCCCTGAAGGAAGTCGGATAGCATGGAGCCAACCAGACCATGGCCAATCACCCCCACTTGCATGACGTCTATTACCCCCACTTGTTTGGCGTCTGTCTGCGTCGTGCCCTCACCCGGATACTTCGCCGCCTTGATAGCTTTGGTGATGGGATCGCGGACGTATCTGGTATTCGAGCAATCGGCCGCGGCAGGGGGGACAACGGTTGCCGCGGAGCTCCTGTCATCGGCGACGTACGAGTACAGCTGAGGCGGCGCCGATGGGTCGCGAGGGACAAAGATACCGCCATCGCGATTGAGCTGCCACGCACCTTTAGCAGGCTTGTCTTTCGGTGGGCCGCGATAGACGCCGCCCGGAGGCGCACGGAAATAGGTGCCGTCCGCATCTTCGCCTTCGGAGATATATGGGCCGCGCTCAAGCCGCGTTTCCGTCTCGACCTTGAACAGCCCCTTCGTTTCAATGCCGGACAGTGCGGCCGGTAGGTGGATGCAGCTCAATTGAGCGGGCGCTTGTAGTCCGCTGGAATCCGCAATTGCCGGCGTACCGATGAAACTCAGCAGGAGCGCCAGCCCGGCGGCGGAAATCGTAAACTTTTTCGCTTTATGAGTCATGGGTGCGACCTTAATTCGGTTTGCCCTTCGAGGACCAATACACGCTGACGATCTTCCACTTGCCCTCGGCACCTTTCAGCATTTGCCATGCTTCCAATCCGTGGTTGATCACCTTGTCGCCAATGCGGAAATCAAAGTCGAACAGCACAAACGCCACATGCCGGTCCTGCGTGATCCGAACATTGTAGAAGCGCTCTTCCACCACCTGCTTCTCGGTCGCGATAAACTCCGCAAAGCCCGGATATCCCATTGGGCTCACGCCGTCGAAGTTGACGTCAATCGTCGCGCGCACCTTCGCGATCCCATCGGAGTTGGCGGGGCTTGCCCACAGAATGTTCGAATTCAGCATCAGCGACGACAGCAGCTTCACGTCCTTCGCCTTCAGCGCGGCCTGGAAATCCTGTACGACTTTATTGATGGCGGCGATGTCTTCCGGCGTGCTCTCATAGCGTCCCACGAACGACGGCAGCTCTGCGGCAATCACGGGGGAGCACAGCAAGGCGGCGCTGAACAGCGCGGCGCGGAGGGATAACGGCATCGGCGACTCCTCAATTGAACTGGAGCGCCGATGCTATCCCGCGGTTACACAAAGTGCAACGCTTAGTTATTACGCATAATCAGCGTCGAGCTCCGAGCCGGCATAGTTCTCCAGCTCAGCGAACAAGTTCTTCATCGAGGTGCGGGTCTGGATCTTCTGAATCACGGTGCAGTGCTCGCGGTATGACGCGATGCGGTCTGCCATCACCGCCTGGTGCTGCGCAGGTATCTTGGCCATCAGCTCGGCCCATCCCGCCTCGTAGTCCGGCTTGTTCTTGCGGACCGACGACACCAGGCGCTCGAAGTCCTTCTGGCCGGTCTTCGCGACGATCCGCCCGCCGCCTTCGATCGCGAAGATAACCGCCAGCGCGATCACGCCTTCCGCATTCAGGTCGGCCTCGTTGATCGGGCCTTCGTAGTGATGGCGGCGCAGCCAGTTCGCCGCGCGCACGATCGCCTGCACGCCCTTGCGCTGGACCAGCTGGATCTCGTAGCGCTCAGGCCCCGACCAGTTCTGGTTCGGGTCGGCGCTGCAGATGTCGACGAACAGTTCCTTGAGGCGGCGCTGCATGTACACCGGGTCGTTGTCGTACTCGCCGACCAGCGAATCTTCCGGCAGCGCGGCCAGGTCGCGGATCATGCGGAAGCCCACCTGGAACGCGTGCTCGGCGCCCTCCTCGACCAGGTATTCGAGCGCGGTGTCATCGTCCTCTTCGCCGATCTCGTGCTCGAGCCCGAGCGACACGCAGCCAACGGTCAGGAAGAAAGCGCGCTGGATGCCTTCGGCGGTGCGCTCGTTGGTGAACTTCTCGGCGACCATGGCGGTGATCCCGGCCAGTTCATCGGCCAGGATCGCCGGCTCGTCGCCGTTGTCGCCGGCCCCAAAGCAGCGGATCGCACGCACCAGGCGCGGCAGGCGTTCGACGACAAGTGCCGGCAGCATTGACGGTTCCGCCATCACGAGAAGATGTCGGTGCCGAGGCTCTTGCGCGAGCCGCGTTTCGGCACATTGCTGCGCGCCGACGGCACCTGCTTGCGCAGGCGGTACAGCAGTTCGCGCGTGGAGCGCTGCAGGAATTTCGGCTCGTCGTCCGGGTCGTCCGAGTACTCGGCGTCGGCCAAATCGCCGCTGTGGCGGAAGTCGGGGAACAGCTCGAACAGCGCGCGGTCCCAGCCGTCTTCATTGGCCTTCACCAGCTCCACCGCCAGCGGAATGATGTCGCTGTCCGACGACGAATGAGCCGTGATGTACGAACCTTTCGAGATCACTTCGCCGGCCAGCTCAAGGATGTCCTTCGGCGCCATCGAGAACAGGATCGCAAACGCGGTCGCGCCGTAGTCGGTGGCCGAGGCCTCGGCCAGCAGCGCATGACGGCGCTCTTCGTCGTCGGTCGAGAACACCACGCCGTGGATGTGCGCGAACAGCGATTCGGCCACGCGCTCGGGGTCGTCCTCGATCATCTCTTCCGACCATGTCGCCGCGATGAAGGCGAGGCTGTCAGCCCACGCCTTGGGCGGCACCAGCAGCGTCGCCAGCGACGTCTTGCCGCCGTCGAAGCCCGCCAGGTGCAGCGCGGTCACCTGCGGCGGCAGCGTGCCGAGCACCTCGGATACAACGAGGTCACCGTGGGTTTCGGCCGCTTCCGAAAATGCCTGTTCGGCGTGGCCCAGCGAGCCGGCCAGCACCAGCTCGGTCACTTGTTTCGACAGCGCGGGCAGGTAGGTTTTTTCGGTCATTATTGGTCTCCGTCCTGGTCGAACATCTGCGCGAAGTCGTCGGTGGCGCCGCCATCGCCTTCGTCGTCAACGTCGTCGCCGTCGTCGTTCTCGCCCAGCTTGTCGAACGAGTTGTCCTCTTCTTCCCACATGCGCGGGTGCTTGAACAGGAACGCTGTGATGATGGCCTGGCGCGCCAGCTCCGGATGGTTCTCGGTCATCGCGGCGTACATGGCGGCCCCTTCGCCGTCACACTCGGCCATCGCGAACACCTTGGCCGGGTCGCCGCCTTCGTAGTCGAACGCTTCCTTCAGCAGGCCTTTCGGGTTGCTGAACTTGATGCGGTCGACCAGCGCGAAGCTCATCATGTTGACGTCTTCGATGCCGCCGCCGTCGGTGTATTCGCTGACCAGCGCATTGACCATCAGGTCGTAGTTCTTGCGGTTCGGCGGGTCGCCCAAAATGCCGTCGATCTGGCCGCCGAGTTCACGCGACTGGTAGGCAAATTCGGGATGTACTTTTGTCATGATCAAAATCCTGTTGGTGGTGCTTGTATCGGGGAAGGCGCGCCGGGATGGCGCGAGGCGGTCAGGCCGGCAGCGGTACGCCGTTCAGCTGGAACAGCGAGCGCCACAGCTCGTAGGCTTCGGCCTCGGCATCGAGAATGATGCGGTGGTTGACGCTCTGGTCGTATTCGTCGCGTTTGGCGCGGTCCGACAAGATTTCGTAGGCCTTGGCGACGCTCTTGAAGCGCACAGCCGCGGCCGGCGCGTCGTTGCGGTCGGGGTGATAGCGCATAGCCAGCGAACGGTAGACCTTTTTGATCTCCTCGTCGCTGGCGTTCGGCGCCACACCCAGAACCGCATATAAATTTTCCAATCGAAACTCCCGGCTGTCGCCCAACACATTAAAGGGAGATTATCCTATAGATCACCCTCCTCTGTCAGGGTTGGCGCGCGGCGCCCCCACGTACGGTAAAATGCGGCAACCTGATTCCACTCCATCCATTTCCATGAGCAACGACAAAAACAAACCCGACGCGGCGGCGGCGAACGCGCCGACGTCGAACTTCCTGCGTGCCATCATCGACAACGACATGGCTGCCGGCACCTACGCGCGCCCTGGCCTGCCGCCGGTCATCACGCGCTTCCCGCCCGAGCCGAACGGCTACCTGCACGTGGGCCACGCCAAGTCGATCTGCCTGAACTTCGGCCTCGCGCGCGACTACCAGGGCCTGTGCCACCTGCGCTTCGACGACACCAACCCGGCCAAGGAAGAGCAGGAATACGTCGATACCATCATCGACAGCGTCAAGTGGCTGGGTTTCTCGTGGGAGCAGGAAGGCAAGAGCCACCTGTATTACGCCAGCGACTATTTCGACAAGCTGTACGAGATGGCCGAGTACCTGATCACGGCCGGCTTCGCCTATGTCGACAGCCAGAGCGCCGAGGACATGGCCAAAAACCGTGGCAACTTCGGTACGCCGGGCACCAATTCGCCGTTCCGCAACCGCCCTGCCGAGGAATCGCTGGCGATCTTCCGCGACATGAAGGCGGGCAAGTACAAGGACGGCGAACACATCCTGCGCGTCAAGATGAGCGACGATGCGATGGCCTCGCCCAACATGAACCTGCGCGACCCGGCCATCTACCGGATCCGCCACGCGCATCACCACCGTACCGGCGACACGTGGTGCATCTACCCGATGTACGACTACACGCACCCGATTTCGGATGCGCTGGAAAACATCACCCATTCGCTGTGCACGCTCGAGTTCCAGGACCACCGCCCGTTCTACGACTGGCTGCTGGCGACGCTGGCGGCAGGCGGCTTCTTCAAGCAGCCGGTGCCGCGCCAGTATGAATTCGCGCGCATGAACCTGACCTATGTCGTCACCAGCAAGCGCAAGCTGCGCCAGCTGGTCGACGAGAAGATCGTATCGGGCTGGGACGATCCGTTGATGCCGACCATCGTCGGCCTGCGCCGGCGCGGCTACACGCCGGAATCGATCCAGCTGTTCTGCGAGCGCATCGGCGTGTCGAAAGCCGACGGCTGGATCGACATGAGCACCCTGGAAGGCAGCCTGCGCGACGACCTCGACCCGAAGGCGCCGCGCGCCACCGCCGTGCTGCGCCCGCTCAAGCTCGTCATCGACAACTTCCCGGAAGACCAGTCGGTCGAGTGCAGCGCGCCGGTCCACCCGCACCTGCCGGAGCTGGGCAACCGCAGCTTCCCGATCACCAAAACCCTGTGGATCGAGCAGGAAGACTTCATGGAAGTGCCGAGCAAGGGTTACTTCCGCCTGTTCCCGCCGAGCGGCGAAACGGCGGGCAGCCGCGTGCGCCTGCGCTACGGCTATGTGATCGAGTGCACCGGTTTCGAGAAGGATGCCGATGGCAACGTTACGGTCGTGCACGCCAATTATTTCGAGGACAGCAAGTCCGGCACCGAAGGCGCCAATACATATAAGGTGAAGGGCAATATTCACTGGGTATCTGCCGACGCCGCCCTGGAGGCCGAGGTTCGCCTGTATGACCGCCTGTTCACCGATCCGAATCCAGATGCCGGTGGGAAAGACTTCATGCTGGCGCTTAACCCGAACGCGCTGGAAGTTGTGACCGCCTACCTCGAGCCGGGCATGAAGGACGCGCGGGCCGATGACCGCTTCCAGTTCGAGCGCCATGGCTATTTCGTGGCCGACCGGGTCGACTCGCAGCCGGGCAAACCGGTGTTCAACCGGGTAACGACCCTGAAGGATAGCTGGAAGTAATTCCGGGTTCCCGCCCGATTCCCGCCCCGGCTGCTGGCCGCGGCGGGAATTTTTTTGCCTAAAAGGCATAAATAGTTGTATCTTTAGCCAACCTATCAAGTGTGATAGGTACGGATCGTTACAAGTCTCGCTACCGTTAGCAACGATGCAACGCAACCAAAACGATGCGAGTTCGCTACACTTTTCAGCCTTAGGCGAGTCGACCATGTCTCCAGCGCCCAGCCAGCCGCACGCGCTACCCCGGAACCGTGCGTTCTGGATGGGTATCGCTGTGTCGTCGCTGGTGGGAGCGCTGCTGTATGTCGCGACATCCAGATTCATCGAGAGCGATTCGAGCGAACGCTTCGCCAACCACGCCCGCAACGCGCAGAACACGATTGTGGCGCGGGTCAAGTCCTATACGGATGTGCTGCGCAGCGCCGCCAGCCTGTTCCGGACCACTGAGCGGGTCACGCGCGACCAGTTCCACGAATACGCGACCGGGCTGGACCTGCGCGAGAATTTCCCGGCGATCGATACGATCAACTATGCCGAATTCGTGACCGAGGCGAACCGGCCTGCGTTCGAACAGCGCATGCGCGAGGAAATCCCGTTGTATCCGCACCTTCAGCTGGTTGGCGAGATCAAGCCCAACGGGCTCGATTTGCGCACCCAGCGCGACAGCTATTCCGTGGTCACGTACATCGAGCCCAGTTCGCCGGAGGTGGCGGCGTTCGGCCTCGATTTGCATACCAACGCCTATGTGGAGCAGATCATCCTGGCGACCAGGGATACCGGCAAGATGATGAACTCGGGTACGCCGATCGGGGCGATCTCCGGCCCGAACCGGGTCTACCTCGGCTTGCGCCTTCCGATCTATAAGCCGAAAACGCCGATCAACAGCGTGGCCGAACGGCGCGCCGCCTATCTCGGCTCGGTCGGGATCGCATTCAGCGTGCCGCGGGTGGTGCAAGGCGTGCTGTCCGAGATACCGGTAAAGAACGTGCGCATGACGGTGCTCGACCGCGAAATTCCCGACGCCGACGGGCGCCCGGCAGCGCCGGCGGCGATGCGCGTCCTGTTCGACAGCGCCGGCGTGATCGACAGCCTGCCCGACGAACTCGACTCGGAACGTTTCACCACCACGCTGCCGGTCAACTTCTATGGCCGCCCGTGGAAGCTGGTGTTCAGCACGCCGAAACGCGACATGTACACCGAGTTCGACGTGTTCTATCCGAAGCTTGCCGCGTTCGCCGGGTTCGTCGGGTCGATGCTGATGTACGCCCTGCTCCACACGCTGACGTCGTCGCGCCGGCGCGCGCTGATGATCGCGGCCGACATGACGCAGGAGCTGCGCGCCAGCCAGGCCCGGCTGCAAACCTCGCACGAGACGCTGCGCCGGCTGGCCGCGCACACCGACCAGATCAAGGAGCTGGAACGCAAGCGCATCGCGCGTGAAATCCATGATGACCTCGGCCAGAACCTGTTGGCGCTACGCATCGAAGTGGACATGCTGGCCTCGCGCACACGCGGCAGCCATGCTTTGTTGCATGCACGCGCCTGCGCCACCTTGCTGCAAATTGATGCTACGATTAAAAGCGTTCGCCAGATTATCAACGACCTGCGCCCGAATGTGCTCGACCTTGGCCTGTCTGCAGCGGTCGAGTGGCAGGTCAAGGAATTCCGGCGCATCACCGGCGTCGAGTGCGAGCTGAGCGAACAGGTACGCGACATCTGCATCAGCGACCAGCGTGCCACGGCTTTCTTCCGCATTCTCCAGGAGTCGCTGAGCAACATCACCCGCCATGCCGGAGCGACCAAGGTCAGCGTCGAGCTCAGGCAGGAGAACGACCTGCTGTACATGTCGATCGCCGACAACGGTAACGGGCTTGCCGACAAGTCGCGCCATAAGGCCGGGTCGTTCGGGCTGGTCGGCATCGAGGAACGTATCACGATGCTCGGCGGAAGTTTCTCAGTCAAGGGTGTGCCAGGGGTCGGCACAACTGTATACGTTTGCGCACCAATCGATGATCGCGTGTCGCCCGCGACCATTGATGATCCAGCGCAAACAGAAGTCGAACAAGCCAGTCTTTTACCCGACAATTCGGTCGCCTCAGCGTCGGGCGCAACACTCGAAAACACGCCGCATTGATTGTTGACGGTTGTCAACTAGGCCGGGATACGCCTGCGCAACAATAAATTTCCGTAACCGAAATCAATGTTTTTGGGAAATTCAACTCGGCACAATACGGTCGGAAAAGTTTTAGAAAGTGCAGCACAAAACCAAGGATATTTTCTTCAAGTAACAAATACTAAAAGAAGAGGACTAACATGAACAAGCACATCGACACGAACGCGGTTTTTCAACTGGACCTGACCGCTATCAAAGGCAAGCTGATGCACCAACAATCCGGCGAAGGCTGGACCGCGCAACAGGCCGATGCAGTGGAACGCGAGTACAAGCGCTTCCTGTACCTGATGAAAACGTTCCCGACGGAGCAGACCGCGCCAACGGTGGACGTCGACACCTTCTGGCATTACCACATTCTCGACACGATGAAATACGCCGCCGACTGCGAACAGGCGTTTGGGTACTTCCTGCACCACTATCCGTACGTTGGCATGGAAGGCGCCGACGACGACGCCGAAGTGCATGCGGCTGCTGGCGACCGCATGCGCGCGATCTACGAAGAAACCTTCGGCGAGCCCTATCCGCAGCACATCGTGCAAGCAGCCGGGGGCCACGATGCAGCGTATTGCGGCGTCGTCAAACCTCCGGTCGGCGCGACATCGTACTGCAGCTTTATCAATGCGGCCCCGAAGGCAGCTTACTGCAGCTTTATCAAGGCCGGCGCCAGGCCGGCTGTCGCGGACGCCGCTTACTGCGGCGTGGTGAAGCCGCCCGCGGCCGGCGCTGCCTACTGTGGCGTGGTCAAGCCACCGATGGCGAGTGCTTATTGCGGCGTCGTCAAGCCACCGATGGCGAGCGCTTATTGCGGCGTGGTCAAGCCACCCGTGGCCGACGCTGCCTACTGTGGCGTGGTCAAGCCGCCTGTGGCTGACGCGGCGTATTGCGGCGTAGTGAAGCCGCCTGTCGCCAACGCTGCGTACTGCGGCGTGGTGAAGCCGCCTGTCGCCAACGCTGCCTACTGCGGCGTGGTAAAGCCGCCTGTCGCCGACGCTGCCTACTGCGGCGTGGTGAAGCCGCCGGTAACGGCTGCTGCTTACTGCGGCGTCGTCAAGCCACCGGTAACGGATGCTGCTTACTGCGGCGTCGTCAAGCCTCCGCGCGCCATGGGTTCGGCTAACGCAGCCCTCCCGATCGCGGCCTGACCGTCAAAGCGCATTGCCTCCGTGCGGCAACCGGCGAAGTCCTCTTCGTCGGTTGCCGGACACCTTACCCGCACTCCCTCCCCGGCCGCACCCGAGAAACACCAGGGGCGCTGACGAAGCATCGCGTATGCCGCTCAGGCCGGTGTCGGCGCCTGACCCGGACCCACCGACATCAGCGCGCGCAATTCGCGGATGCTGAAATTGCTTACCTCATGCATGCGCAGAAGGATGGTCGCTCCGATCGGCAAGGTGCGATGGCGGATCTTGCTGATCACAGGCGGCGCCACTTCGAGCGCGCGCGACAGCGCCGCATCGTTCTTCAGGTGAAGCTTCTTCATGATGGCGTCGAGCACGCGGTTCGGATCGTAGATGGCCGCATCCGGTATTTTTCTTCCAGACATTTCAAAATCTCTCAAGCAAGTTCAGACCGTGACTAATTCGCCACAGAAAGATTTCCACAATTAAATAAACGGTGTGTATTTCCAAACACCAATTAATGTATGGTGAATTGGCTAAACGGCATGATGATACACAGCTTTGGAAATATCTGCAGGAGGCCGCTTGGCCGGGCGGACGCGGGGAGCGGAGGGATTACTGTTCGGCGTGCGGCGCCGCGATCAGCGTGACCGGTGTGAACAGCCAGTCGAGGGCGATGCGAGCGGCCAGCTGGCTGTAGGCGGAGGGCATCAGGCACAGCTGCACGAGCACGCGGTCGTCTGCCGAAGGCTCCATCCGCCAGTTGAGCTGGCGGCGGATCTCGTCGGGCGCCGGCGGTGGCCGGTGCGCCGCTTCGCGCGCGGCCATGTAGGCCCGGACTTGTTCCTTGGTCGGTTGGTTAATGCGATGCGGCATGATATGCCTCGGCACAAAGTCAGCACTCGGAGAAGGAGTCTGTTCACGATACGGCCCAGCACAAAAACAGGATTGAGGCGGCTCAATCGTGTTGCGATCGACGGCGCCCCGCGCGGTGCCTGTGCCCTGCGCGCGACGGATTACTTCTTCTGGCGCAGGCGCTGCTGCTGCTTCTTCTGGGTCTGCGCCCGGTTCTGTTTGTCCTGGTACAGGGTGACAGCATCTTTCTGCGCCTGCTCGATCGTGCGCATTTCCTCGTGGTCGTCGTGTGCGACGAAGAACTCGGCATCCTGCGCATCGACGACGAGCTTGATCGCAGCCTCATCCTCCAGTTCGTACATTTCGGTGAGGATGGTGGTCACTTCATCCAGGTATTCTTCGTAGGTCAGGGTGGTCATAGGTGTCTTCGTTAAGCCATAAAGTGGAACTGCGGGCGCTATTGTGCCAGAGCCATCGCCGCGACGGCTTCGGCCACGTCCGGATAGCGCAGGCGCACCCCGAGTTCCTGGCGCACGCGGCGGTTGTCGAGGCGGCGCGATTCGGACATGAACGACAGCAGCATGGGCGATACCTGCGCCTGCAATTCGGCGCGCACCAGGCGTGGCGGGCGCGGCAGGCCGAACGCATCGGCTACCGTGTCGAAGTAGTCGCCCATCTTCAGGCGGCTGTCGTCGACTGCATGATAAACCCGTCCCGGGCGCGCGCGGAACAGCGCCAGCGCGGCGATCCGGGCCAGGTCGTCGGCGTGGATGTGGTTGGTGAACACGTCGTCGGCCGGCAGCAGCGCCGGCGTGCCCTGCTCCAGGCGCTTGATCGGCAGGCGGTCGGCGGCATAAATGCCGGGCACGCGCAGGATCGCCAGGCCGGAGCCGGTGCGGCGGGCCCAGTCGCGCAGCACCCGTTCGGCGTCGACGCGGCGCCAGGCCCGCGCGTTGCGCGGCGCGACCGGCCGCGTTTCCGCGACCAGCGCGCCATCGCAATCGCCGTAGACCCCGCTGGTGCTGATGTACACCACGCGCCCGCCTGCGGGAAGCACGGCGGTAAGGCGGCGCGTGCGCCGGTCAGTGCTGCCGTCGGACTGTGGCGGCGCCAGGTGCACGACGTACTGCGCCAGCCCGCCCAGGCGCTTCAGGGTGCGCGGGCAGTCGAGGTCGCCGATGATGGGAACCGCCCCTGCACGGCGCAGCTCGGCACAGCGCTCCGGCTGGCTGGTCAGCGCGAACACGCGAAAGCGCGCGCGCACCAGCGGCAGCAGGCGCATGCCGACATCGCCGCAGCCGATCACCAGCAGGCGCGGCCGCCTGAATTGTCGAGTCTTGTCCATGTCGTTAAATTTATGACAACGCGCGCAGGGTGTGTTTAGGGGATAATGCGGGGCGGGTTGGAACATTCTCCCCCCGCGGCGTTGTTCATCGAATAAAGAGCACATGTTATGACATCTGCGGCGAGAGTGCGGAATCCCGATGCCGATCAGTTCTGGTCCGAACTGACGGGCCCGGACCACTGCGTCCACATTTACAAGGACGAGGCCTCCTTCATGACGGCGCTGGAAGGGTTTGCCGCCGGCGGCATCCGCCAGGGCGATTCGATCGTCATGATCGCCACCCCGGCACACCTGTCGGCGCTGGCGGCACGGCTGGGGCGCAATGGCTACGATGTCGATGTGGCCACGCGGCGCGGCCAGTATGTCGCCCTCGATGCGGCGCAGACGCTGTCGCGCTTCATGGTCGACGGCTGGCCGGACAAGGCCCTGTTAAGCAGCGTCGTCGAGGACGTACTGGGCCGTTCACGCCGGCACCACCACAAGGTGCGCGCGTTCGGTGAAATGGTCGCGCTGCTGTGGGCCGATGGCCTGTGCGACGCGGCGATTCAGCTTGAACATTTCTGGGCGGGCCTGTGCCGCGAGAAGGATTTCTCGCTGTTCTGCGCCTATCCTGAATCCGGATTTCGCGGCGACGCAGATGGCGCAGTTCAACAAGTCTGCGCAGCGCATTCCAAGCTGTATACAATGTGAGTCCTTGCCTGCTGGCGCCAGCAGGCAGCAACATTCAACTCATTTCATACAGCATGACTTTCCAGATTACAGTCCAGCCTAGCGGCCACCAATTTCCATGCGAGGCCGACGAAACCGTGCTGACGGCCGCACTGCGCGCCGGCATCGGCCTGCCTTACGGCTGCAAGAACGGAGCCTGCGGCTCATGCAAGGGCAAGGTTGTGGAAGGCGTGGTCGGCCACAAGGCGCACCAGCAGCGCGCGCTGTCCGAAGACGAGCGCGCGCATGGCATGGCGCTGTTCTGCTGCGCCGTGCCGGACGGCGACCTGGTCATCGAAGCGCGCGAAATCGCCGGCAGCAGCGAATACCCGGTCCGCAAGATGCCGAGCCGCGTGGCCAGCATCGACAAGGTCGCGCCCGATGTCGCGGTGGTCACCTTGCAGCTGCCCGCCAACGAGGCGCTGGCCTACCGTGCCGGCCAGTACATCGAATTCCTGCTCAAGGATGGCAAGCGCCGCAGCTACAGCATGGCCAGCGCGCCGAGCCTGGAAGGCCCGGTCACGCTGCACATCCGCTACATGGCCGGCGGCCTGTTCACGGAACACGTGTTCAACGCGATGAAGGAGCGCGACATCCTGCGCTTCGAAGGCCCGCACGGCACCTTCTTCCTGCGCGAAGAGTCGGACAAGCCGATCGTGCTGCTCGCGTCGGGCACCGGCTTCGCGCCGATCAAGGCGCTGGTCGAGCATTTGATCC
>DASWSX010000003.1:0-13710 GCA_036402435.1 Telluria sp.
ACCGCGACCAGCCATCTGGTGCAGGAGCTCAAGCTCACGCGCGAAGAGCTGGCCGCGGGCGAGATGACGGAAGAAAGCCTGCAGCAGTTCTTGGACATCGTCGACCAGTCGCTGCGCATCATGACCACCAACACGCAGCGCGCGGCCGCGCTGGTGCGCAGCTTCAAGCAGGTGGCGGTGGACCAGTCTTCGGACGATATCCGCACCTTCCGCCTCAAGAGCTACCTCGATGAAGTGCTGCTGTCGCTGCAGCCCAAGCTCAAGGGCCGGCCGGTCAAGGTGGAAGTGGCGTGCGCCGACGATCTCCACCTCGAGAGCTTCCCGGGCGCGGTGTCGCAGATCGTGACCAACATGGTGATGAATTCGCTGGTGCACGGTTATGAGCGCGACCAGGCGGGCAAGATCCGGATTTCGGCGGCGCTGGAGGACGACACCGTGGTGTTCGACTACAGCGACGATGGCGCGGGGATGGAGCCGGAGATGCTGGCCAAGCTGTTCGACCCGTTCTTCACGACCAAGCGCGGGCAGGGCGGCAGCGGGCTTGGCGCGCACATCTTGTATAACCTTGCGACCGGGCCGCTGGGCGGGACCGTCAAGGTGGAGAGCGCGCCGGGGAAGGGATTGCAGTATTCTTTGCGGTTCCCGCGCAGCCGGCGCGAGGTGAAGGCCGCGGCGTAGCACGCAAAAACGGCGGATGCGCGGGGGCGCCGAGCCTTCGCTTATCCGCCCAATTCTCTGATCAGTCAGGCCAGTTGCGGTTGATTTCCTGCGCCTTGTCGATATTCTGGATCAGGAGCTCGACATACTGCGGGTCCAGGTGGCGCCCGGCCACTTCACGCATGTGCCCGACCACCTGCTCGATCGGCCACGCCTCCTTGTAGCAGCGCTTGTGGCTCAAGGCGTCGAACACGTCGGCCACCGCGACGATGCGGGCGTACTTGTGGATGTTCTCGCCCTTGAGCCCTTGCGGGTAGCCGCTGCCATCATACTTTTCGTGGTGCTGGTGCGCGATCACCGCCGCCGCCTTCAAAATCGGCCGCGTCGAACCATCCAGGATCGACAAGCCCACCGTCGGGTGCTGCTTCATGATTTCCCACTCTTCCGGCGTCAGCGCGCCGGGTTTGAGCAGCACCGCGTCCGGCGTGGCGATCTTGCCGATGTCGTGCATCGGCGCCGCGTGCATCAGCACCGCCGTCTCGTCGTCTGCCATGCCGGAAGCCTGCGCCAGCAAATGGCACACCTGCGACATGCGCCGCACGTGGTTGCCCGCTTCGTTCGAGCGCGATTCGACCACATCGCCCAGGCGCAGAATCAGTTCGGCCTGGGTATCGGTGATCTCTTGCGTCAGCAGGATATTGTCGAAGGCGATCGCAACGCCGGAGCAGAACACTTCCAGCAGCTGCGCGTCGATTTCGGAAATCTCTTCGACGCCCTTGAGCACCAGCAGCGAGACCTTGCCGCTGTTGTTCGGGAAGTAGCCGACGTAGGTGTCGCCCTGCAGCTTCGAGATGCGGTTGCTGCGCGCGTCATCGAGCTGGGCCATCAGTTCAGGCCCCAGCATCTCTTCGCCGATGTCGCCGATCTGCGCCAGCACTTCGTATTCGGCGTCGCCGGCCAGGATGCTGGCGCCGGAAATGCGCAGCAGCATGCTCTGTTCCAGGCGCAGCAGCGCGACGACCTGCTGCAGCAAGCCGCTGGCAAAGTCCTTCAGGTTGCGCTGCTGGAAAATGTGGGCCGAGGCGGCGATCACCCGCTCGAGGCCTTCGCGGTAGTTCACCTGCACGCGGCGCGCGTCTTCCACCTTCATGATGTCGCGGTAAGCGCGCAGCGCGGCGAAGGTGGTGGTAAACAGCTTGGTGCGATCGAGCTCGGTCTTTTCCTTGTAGTCGTTGATGTCGTAATTGACGATCACGCGCTCTTCGGGAGCCTGGCCCGGCTGGCCGGTGCGCAGCACGATGCGGGTAAAGGTGTTGTTCAGGTCTTCGCGCATCCAGCGCGCCACTTCCAGGCCGCTGTCTTCGTTTTCCATGACCACGTCGAGGAAGACCAGGGCAATGTCGGTCTCGCGCGACAGCACTTCCTTGGCCTCGGCGCCGCTGTACGCGTGCACGAAGTGAAGGGCGCGGCCGTCGAGCCGGAAACGGCTGAGCGTGAGCTTGGTGATGTC
The DNA here is from genome assembly GCA_036402435.1 of Telluria sp. Classification (GTDB taxonomy): domain Bacteria; phylum Pseudomonadota; class Gammaproteobacteria; order Burkholderiales; family Burkholderiaceae_D; genus Telluria_A. The sequence continues at coordinate 2,168 of DASWSX010000003.1, forward strand.
GTGGATATCGGGTTCGTCATCGACGAGCAGGACTTTCCACGGCGCAAGCTTGGGCGTAGCTGAAGACAAGAATGACATGAGCACGATTCCGGTAATGTTTTGACTTGAACGCTACGGCCGCGCTGAATTGTCAAACGGCCGACTTCGGCTTCGATTGTAGTATGACGACACTCCATTAACAACAGGCAATACTGGGCCTTTATGTGGAATGAGACATATTCAGTGCCACTTTTGGTTCGTCGATATTTACGAATATCGTTTTTGACAACGTTCGCAGTAGAAACTGCGGCGGTCAGACTTGCCTAATTTGCCTTTCGAGAATTTGATATCGCAGCGCGGGCAGGTCTGTTTGGCGTGGGCCAGCCAGTGTTTTTTCAGCACGTACTGCTTCTTCCATTCCAAAAAGTCAAAACTGTATTCACGGGCCTGTTCCACCAGTGCGCGCAGTTTAGGGGCGGGCATGGCGCCAATGGTCGACAGCGGATGCAGGCGGATCCGGAACAGCACCTCGTTCTTGATGATGTTGCCGACGCCGGCGAAGATGTCCTGGTCCAGCAGCGCGTCGCAGGCCAGCATGCCGGGCTCGGCGCGCAGCTTCTTGCGCGCCTTGGCCGGGTCCCAGGTGGGCGACATCACGTCGGCGCTCCAGTCGTAGGCCGCATCGAGGTCGGCGTCGATTTCCCTGACAGAGCAGGCATAGAAGTTGAGCTCGCTCCCATCGTCGAAGGCCAGCGACAGCCGGGGAACCCGGTCCTCCTTCCGTTCGTCAATACGGTAACTGCCGAACAGCAGGAAATGGATGCGGATGGCGGTGTCAGGCAGTTCGATCAGGAACTGCTTGCCGAATGTGCGTAGGGAAACTATCTTCTGTCCGGCAAGCCGCTGCAGGTCGACGGCCTTGGTATTGCCTTCAGCGCGGGCGATTTTCTTGCCGGCGAAACGGCTGCTTTCTTCGCGCAGGATAACGAGCGATGGTCCTTCAGGCATGGATGAGCCTCCTTTGCGACGATTGTCGATTGAAAGCCGGAAATGCCCGGTGCGCTGACTAACATTTCGATACAAAACACGACATTTCGTCGCTAACCGCGGCGGGTGAAACGGCGTATATTGAGATAGGGAACAACTATCTTTTGAAAGGAAGCACCATGAAAGCCGCGATCAAGGGCCTGGCCCTGGGCAGCATGTTGCTGATGGCGACCGGCAGCACATTCGCCGGCGTCACGGTGACCTTTTCTAATTCCGACATGTATGCCGACATGCCGTTTGCGCCGTGGGAGCGCAAGGAAGTCCTCGACGAGCTTACCGAACACTTCCAGCTGCTGGCTGCGACCCTGCCGCCCGGGGTGGACATGAATGTCGAGATCCTCGACGTCGACCTGGCCGGACGGGTGCACCACCGGCCGTCACGCGACCTGCGCGTGCTGCGCGGGGGAGCGGACTGGCCGATGATCCACCTGCGCTATTCCGTCGTGCAAAACGGCGCGGTGGTTGCGAGCGGGGAGGAACGCCTGCGCGACATGATGTACATGGACCGCTTGCGCAGTCCCTATTCGTCGGGTGACACGCTGCGTTACGAGAAGCATATGATCGACGAGTGGTTTACCAAGAAGATCGCACCGAAGCGCGCCGGCTAGGCGCAGGCTGTAAAGCACGGGTACCCGGAGCGGTACCCGTTGCAGCGATTATTTTTTCTCTTCCTTGCGCATCTCCACGCGGGTGCGCATTTCCCTGACCGTGTAGTCGGACGGCACCGCGAACAGCGATGCTGCCGGCTCTTCACGCTTCAGGTTGTCAAGCCGATAGGTATTTTCGCCGGTGCGCGGATCGCTGTGCTTGGTGTACATGGTGATCTGCAGTTCCGGCGAATACCAGGTTTCGTGGGTGACGACGATCGGATTGCGGTTGCCCACCTCGCCGGCCGGGATCTCGTAGCTACGCACCTTGCCCTCGGCCTTAACGCCGTTGAACTCGCGCGTGCCGAGTTCGCGCGTGGCGGCCTTGGACGCCCATTCGCGGTCGCCAAAGGCGCCGGCAATCATCCCCAGCCCGAACCCGTGGCCGCGTTCGCCCGCAGCCTCGGTGGCGCGTTCGACGCGCTTGACGATGATCGCTTCGCGCCCTTCCGGCAGCTTGCCTTCCTTGCGCAGGATTTCAATGCGCTGGCGGACGTGTTCGCCCGCCGCCGCTGCCCTCCGGCGCGGGGCGTCGATTTTGGTGGCGGTCTTGTCCTGCGGACGCAGGATGTACGTGACGCCTTCCGGATCGCGGATCGTGATGTTGCGCAGCTCGCCGTCCTGGGTCGCCATCTCGGTACGGGTGCGGCCGGCGCTGTCGCGGTAGAAGGTGGTGGTGTTGCGCACGGAGATCTGGTTACCGTCAGGCAAGGACTGCACTTTCTCCGAGACCGCCTGGGCCGAGTACGGCGCGTTCTTGACCACTTTGCCGTGATGGATCATCAGCGGGGCGGCGAGGGCCATCGCGCGGGCGTGCGCCATCGCCACTGGCGCGCCGCTATTGGCCATGGCGGGCACGCAGGCAGCCATCAATAGTACGTGTGCGAAGTAATTGGTCTTCATGTGATCCTCTTTCGGGTTGGGTTATTCGGTGGAGGTCAGGCGCAGCGCCAGCGGCTGGCCGTCGGCGCTGACGAGCATTTCGGCAAGTACCGAGTCGCCCGCGTTTTCCGGCGTGACCGCCACGCCGAGGCTGGCCAATTCCGTGCGCGGCACCTCGGTTTCGATCATGCGCGGGTTCGGTTCGTGTTCGATGCGTTCCAGCGATTCGAGCGCGATGAAGTAGCCGCGCCCGTCGCGCTGGACCAGCTGCGGGCCGTCGGGAAGCACGGGCGGCGCGTTCAGCGCCAGCGCAAGGAGCGCGGCCAGCGCGGCCGCCCCTCCCGCGCCGGCCCATTGCAGGGCGGGCACGCGCTGGTACCAGCGCTGGCGCGCATGCTGTTTGGCGAACGCGTCCAGCAGTTCTTTTTCGACGCAGCGCGGCGCGTTGACGCCGTCCATGGCCGTGCGCAGCGCGCCCAGCTGGCCGGCCAGGTGGTCGTGGTGGTGATTGGTGTCCATGTGATTTCCCGAGGCTCAGGCGTTGATCGTTTGCGGGCGGTGCGCGCCGAGCCGCTTTGCCAGCGCGGCGCGGCCGCGCGACAGGCGCGAGCGCACCGTGCCGATGTCCACCTGGCAGACCGTGGCGATCTCCTGGTAGGACAAGTCATGCATTTCGTACAGGATGACGGCGTCGCGGTAGTGCGGCGCCAGCTGGGCAAGCGCGCGGCGCACGTCTTCGGCAAGTTCGTCGTTGAGCAGGCGGGCCAGCGGCTCCCCGGCGCCGTCGTCGCCAGCCTCGTCTTCGCCATCCTCATCCGCGGGCAGGCTGGCGGTGCGGCCGCGCGCCTGCTCATGCTTCAGGATCAGGTTGCGCGCGACGCCGAACAGGAAGTGCTGCAGCTGCCCGCGCAGCGGATCGAAGCGCCAGGCGCCGGTCAGCACGCCCATGAACACTTCCTGCACCACATCTGCCGCCGTATCGGGCGAGCCGCAACGCAGCACCGCGAAGCGGTACAGCGGCCCCTGGTGGCGCCGGTACAGCGCCTGGAAGGCGGTTTGCGCCCCGCCGCGCAGCTGGCGCAGCAGTTCGGTGTCGGGGATGGGGGAGGTGGTGGTCATCGTCGTGTTCTTTAACTGTATTCCCGGCTGTGGGCCAAAAAGTTCCAGTTATTTTTCACGGCGATGGCCGGCGGCTAGTCGATCCAGTTGACGCGGCCGAACTTGGCGCGGAATTCTTCCGGCATCGCGACCACCTGGCTGCTCTTGTAGTTGAAGAAGACGAACCCGGACTTGGCCATGGCCACCAGCACCTTGTCCTTCGGGCGGGTGACGCGGAAGGTGATGTCGCCGCCGTACTTGTTGAAGTCCATCACGCCCACTTCGAACAGCAGCTGGTCGCGCGCGTGGGCTTCGGCGCGGTAGGTGGTGGCCAGGTCGGTGACGATGATGCCCGTGCCGTCGCGCTCGGTCTCGGGCACGCCGTATTCGAACAGGAAACGCGCGCGCGCCTCGGAGATCATCGAAATCATCGAATCGTTTCCGAGGTGGTTGGCGGCGTTGATGTCGGTGACGCGGACCGTCAGCGGGGTGGTGTAGTAAAACTGGTCTTCGGGAAAATCCAGGTGCAGGCGGGCCATGTGGGTCTCTCGCAATTGTGCGGAGTCAAATTCTATCCCGTCGGGGGCTAACCCCGGATAATTTTGTAAATCCGCCCGTCCCACGCCACCAGGTACAGCTCGCCGTCGGCATCGCTGCCGAACGACACCACCTGTCCGATGTCGGGAATATTCCAGTCGACGTGCTCGCGGATCGTGCCCATGCCGGCATGGAAACTTTTCAGGAATCCCTGGCAGTAATCCGAGTAGAAGTAGCGCCCGGCCAGTTCCGGCACCGCCTTGCCGCGATAGACGTAGCCGCCGATGACCGCGCAGCCGGCGGTGTTGTTGGTGGAGTCGTATTCATGCGCGGGCAAGGTCAGCCCGGCCTGGCTGCAGGTGACGGCGCCGAAACACAGTGTGCCTTCCATGACGTTCCAGCCGTAGTTCAGGCCGCCCTGCGCGAGCCCGGCGAGGTTGATTTCCTCGCGCCGGTTCTGGCCGGCGTCGGCGATGTACAGGCCACTGGTGTCGAAGGCGAAGCGGAACGGGTTGCGCAGGCCCACGGCCCAGATTTCCGCGCGGCGGCCCGCCGTGTTGACGTACGGGTTGCCTGGCGGGATGCTGTAGCGGCGCGCGGCGGTGGCGTTGTTGACGTCCAGACGCAGCATCTTGCCCAGCAGGGTCGCGAAGTTTTGCCCGTTGCGCAGCGGGTCGCCGCCGCCCCCGCCGTCACCGGTGCCCAGGTAAAGGAAGCCGTCGCTGCCGAACGCGGCCATGCCGCCGTAGTGGTTGGTGAAGTCCGGGTGCGGGATGCTGATGATCTGCAGGGCCGAGGTCGGATCGGCGATGTTGCTGTTGGCAGATACCGTATAGCGATCAACCACGATGTTGCGCTGGAAGTCGGTGTAGTAGACGAAGAACTGGCCGTTGGTGGCGTACTGCGGGTGGAACGCCATCGACAGCAAGCCGCCTTCGCCCTCCATCAGCACGCGCCCTGAAAGGTCGAGGAAGGGCAGGGTCAGCATGCTGCCGTCGCGCAGGATGCGGATGCGGCCGCTACGCTCGACGATGAACAGCCGCGCGTCGCCGGGCGGAGAGGTTGCGAACACCGCGTCGTTCACGCGCGCAACCTCACGCAGGCCAAGCGTCAGTGGCGATGCGCCGTAACTGACGGTGATGGTGGTGCTGTCGCCGGCGGCCAGTGTGGCGCGTTGTTCTGCGGTGCCGGGGATGTACGTAGTCGAGCCGCTCAGCACGTTCGAGGCCGCGATGATGTAGGCGCCGGCGGCGAGGTTCGGCAGCGTCGTGGTCTGGGTGATTTCGCGCGAGAAGCCGGACGGCCCGGTGATCTTCACCGCGCCGCTGACGCCGGCGGGCAGGTTGGCGATCGTGACGGCCAGGGTGGCCGTGCCGGTTGGCGGCGGGCCATCGTCGTCGTTATCGCCGCCTCCGCCGCACGACACAAGAAGGAACAACGCAAACGACATCAGGATGAAGCGCGCACGATCGATCAGCATCTTGTTCTCCGCGAGGTGGATAGCAGCCGTAGCGAGCTTCCAGTCTACCGCTTTTTCGCCGCGTCCGCGGCGCGCGTCAACCGTCAGCGCGTCAGCCGGTAGAGGAAGATTGCAGTACGGATCGTGGCGCGCTCGATCGACGCCAGCTCCAGGTCTTCGGCCGGCGAATGGGAACCGGCGCCGACTGCGCCAAGGCCATCGAGGCTGTCGACATACGGGGCCACAAACTGGATGTCGCCGGCGCCGCGCTGGCCGGCCGGCAGGGCGGCAATGGCGCCGAGCCCGGCGTCATTGCTGGCGCGCGAGTACAGTTCCAGCACCTTCAGGTTTCCCGGCGTAACCGCCATCGGCGGGTAGGATTCCTCGAACTCGATGCTGGCGCTGGTGCCCGGCAGGTTCTGCGCGACGATCGCGCGCATCTTTGCGCGGGCGCGCTCGCGCTGGCCCACATCGAGGTAGCGCAGGTCGCCCTTGACGGTGACGGCGTTGGCGATCACGTTGGTCTTGCCGGCCGCGGTCCCGCGCGAGCCGGCATCGTCGTAGCTGAGCTGGGTGCCGCCGAGGATCAGTCCCGGGTTGAACGTGAGGTCGGGCTCGATTACCTGCTGGCGGAAGCCGTCCAGAATGCGCGCCGCCTCATACACTGCGCCGTAGCCGGCGCGTTCGCTGAAGATGCCCGACGAGTGCCCCTGCTTGCCGCGCACTTCCAGCGCGAAGCCGGACGACGAGCGGCGCCCGACCGTGGCGGTGGCCTTACCTTCCTTGTCCAATACCGTGCCTTCGAAGGCCAGCGCGACGTCGCTTTTTTTCGCCAGCGCGATCATGTCGCCGCGCGACACGGCGATCGGGTCGCCGGCGTTTTCCTCGTCGCCAGTAAACATCACGGCGATATTGGTATTGTCGAGCGCGCCGACGCGCTGCAGCGCCCGCAGCGCCTCGATCATCACGACGTTGCCGCCCTTCATGTCGGAGACGCCCTGGCCGCTGACCCGGTCGCCCTTCATCTGCCATTTCTGCACCGGGCTGTCGGGCTCGAACACCGTGTCGAGGTGGCCCAGCATCAGCACCCGCTTGCCCTGCCTGCCTTCGCGCGTGCCAACCAGGTGGCCGGCGCGTTGCATGTCTTTCGGCATGTCGATCCAGCGGGTGGTGAATCCGAGCTGGTCCAGCTCGTCGCGGTATACCTTGCCGACGTCGCGCACGCCCGCGTGGTTCATGGTGCCACTGTTGATGTTGACGCTGCGCTCCAGCAGGGCAAGGGCGGCCGGCGAGCGCGCCTTCACTTCCGCCACGATGCGTTGCTCGGTCGGCGACAACGGTTGCTGCGCCAGCGCGCTGCCGGAGGATAGCGTGGCAACGGTCAGGGCAGCCAGGGCGAAAGGTTTCATGGTCTCGTATTCCATTCAGGTTGGGCGTGGGACATCGGGGGCCAGGTTGGGCGTGCCGCGCACGGCCAACAGGTAGCACAGCAGGGAAGCGACGGCAAAGGTGAACAGGACGCTGAACAGCAGCACCGGCGACGGGTTGTACTGGATGATGGCGGCCACGGCGAGCGGGCCGGCCGCTTTCGACAGCATCGACGGGCCTGCCATGGCGCCGGAGATAGCGCCGTAGTTCCTGGTGCCGAACAGGGCTTGCGGGACGGTCCCGCGCACGATGGTCAGGATGCCGTTGGACAAGCCGTACAGCGTGCAGAACAGCGCCATCGCCCACTGCTCGGTGCCGTAGAACAACAGCGCCAGCAGGGCGGCGGGAAGCAGCGCGAACGTCACCTTGCCGACCGTCTGTGGCAGCAGCTTGCGGCCAATCGTCATCTCGCCGATGCGGCCTGCGACCTGCATGGGGCCGATCAGCGCGGCCATGAAGACCACGGTGCCGATCGGGTGGCCGAAGCGTTGCAGGATCGGGATCAGGTGCACCGACAGCGCCGAGAAGATGAAGCTGTTGGCCGAGAACGCAAACGCCAGCGACCAGAACGCCGGGTGGCGCAGCGCTTCGGCCAGCGTGAAATCGGGCCGCTGGCCGCGATGGCGCGCAGGGGCGGCATGGCGCGGTGCGCTGCCGCGCAGCATCAGGTGCAGCGGCAGGCACACGCCGAGCTGGAGCGCCGCGTACAGCAGGTAGGTGTCGCGCCAGCCGAGCAGTGCATTGAGCTTGAGCGTCAGCGGCCAGAACACGGTGCTGGCGAAACCGCCGAACAAGGTCAGCGTCGAGATCGCCCGGCGCGCGGACATGCCGTACTGGTGGTTGATGGTGGCGAAGGCCGCTTCGTACAGGGTGGCGGCCATCGACATCCCGAGCAGGGTCCAGGCCAGGTAATAGGTGGGCACGTCGCGCGCGTTGCTGAGGAAGAAAAAGCCGAGGCCGCAGGCCAGCGATCCGGCGCCCATCACGAAGCGTCCGCCGAAGCGGTCGAGCAGCATGCCGACCGGGGCCGAGACCAGCCCGCCCACCAGCAGGCACCACGAAAACGCGCCGAACACGACCTCGGCGCGCCAGCCGAGCTCGCGCTGGATGTCGCCGGCCAGGATCGCGAACGCGTAGTACAGCGTGCCCCAGGCGACAACCTGCGTAACGGCGAGGATCGGAATCGTGTTGCGGGCGGGGGCGTTATCCATGGGTCACGGCCGGTGCTTTCATTCGCACCTTTCGTGAAAGAATAACATGCGCAAGAGAAAGGGAAGGCGGTTCAGGGATCGCGCCTGCGGGTCTTCCGGACGATGCCGTCGGGGCCGACCAGCACGACCAGTTCAGTGTAGCGGCCGGCGCCGGCGGGCGACTGATACAGCCAGGCTTCGTAGCCGCTGTCGAATACCACAGCCTTGGTGCTGCCGAGCGTGGCAACAAGCTGGGCTTTGGTGGTGACGCCTGGCACAACGGCCTGCGCAAACCGGTCGGGGGACACGACCGCGCCTGGCTGCGGCGGAGCGGTCGCGCAGCCGGCCAGGGCCAGGGCCAGCAGCGGCGCACACAGGCGCCACGCGAACGCGTTCATCGCGGCGCTCCCGGCTGGTCTTCCATGTACTCGAAGTCGACCAGCGTGTCGTCGGGCCACGACTTGTCCCACAGCGGCGCATAGTAGCTGCGGTCGAGCAGCACCTGGCAGTCGCAGTACGGCAGCGACTGCGGCGTTTCGTTGCCGCCGGCGTAGAGCAGCTTGAACGGCAGCGCCTGGCTGCGCGCGCCGTGGCGCAAGGTGACGCCAAAGATCGGCCGTTCGGCGAAGAACAGGTAGTTGCCATCCTCGGTCGAGCAAGTCTGTTCGGTGTCGGTCAGCGCATTGGTCAGCCAGGCGAACATGGGCGAGGTGTTGGAGATCAGGCCCGAGTCCATGCCGACCCGGCATTCGAGGCGCAGGTCGCCCAGGCGGCGCGTGCCTTCCGGCAGGCCGGGCGTCTGCACCCGCGCGCGCCAGGTCATGCTGGTCGATTTGCGGTTGGCCACCACCGCGGCGTCCTCGCGCAGGGCCTGGTCGTTGCGCTCGAGGACGAAACTGTTGTCAGGCGCAAGGCGGACCGGCAAGGTCATCGTGTCGCCCGCCACGCGCAGGGTGATGCCGTCCATGTTGGCGTTGGGCAGGCGCGGCAGCAGGCGGAAGCGCAGGCTGGCGCCAGGCGCGTAGGCGCGGTCGCGCTCGAAGCGCTCCATGCCCTTGACCATCTTGCGGTAGGACTTGTCGACCGGGTCGCGCACGTACGGCACGTGCACCGTCGCGATCGGCTGCTGGGCGAACGCGGGCGCAGCCGGGAACACGATGGCGGCCGCACATAACAAGCTCGCGAACAATTGTCTGGACATGTTCCGAGTGTAAAGCGTCGGCGCCGGTCGGCGGCGCACCGCTGCACCGTGGGCGGCGTCAGGCGGGCAGGGACTGGCCGGACCGCTGCGGCGGCGCGCTTCTGAGCAGCCGCTCGAAGTCTTCGGCCCCGACCGGCGGGCCGAACAGGTAGCCCTGGCCGAAATCGCAGCCGGCGCTGGCCAGCATGTCGCGCTGGCCCGGCGTCTCGATGCCTTCGGCAATCACTTTCAGCCCCAGCTTGTGGGCCATCACGATGATCGCTTCGCACAGCGCGCAGTTGGCGCTGTCCTGCTCCAGGTTGTGCACGAAGGACTGGTCGATCTTCAGGTAGTCGAGGTTGAACTTGCGCAGGTAGGACAGCGACGAATAGCCGGTGCCGAAGTCGTCGAGCAGGATCTTGATGCCGGCGTTCTGGAAGGCGTTCAGCTTGTCCATCACGGTTTCATCGGCGGCCATCATCAGCCCTTCGGTGATTTCGATGCTGACCGCCGGGCCGACGCCCGGGACGCCGCCGACGGTCTTGCAATCGCTGAGCCACTGGCGGTAATAGGTTTCGTTGCTGCGGTAGAACTGGACCGGCGACACGTTGACGCTGACGGTAAAGTCGGGCTGCAGCGCGCGCCACTGGCCGGACTGGGTCAGTGCCTGCTGGAACACCCAGTTGCCGATGCCGACGATCATTCCCGTGTGCTCGGCAATGGGGATGAAGTCCACCGGGCTGATCTCGCCGTTTTCGGGGTGGCGCCAGCGCAGCAGCGCCTCGGCCTTGACGATCCTGCCCGCTTTCATGTCGACGATCGGCTGGTAGAACACCGTCAGTTGCTGCGCGCTCATGGCCTGCCGCAGGTCGTTGCTCATCGCCATGCGGATCTGTGCCGCTTCCTGCATGCTGCGGGTGAAGTAGCAGAAGCGGTTGCGCCCGAGCGCCTTCGATTCGTACATGGCCTGGTCGGCATTGCGCAGCAGTTCGCCGACGCTCGACGCGTCGGCCGGGTACAAGGTGATGCCGATGCTGGCCGAGACATACGCTACTTCGTCGCCCAGCTGGAACGGGCGCGCCAGGTCTTCGAGGATTTTCTGGGCGACGTCGGTGACGGTGGGAATGTCCTTCAGTTCGGCCAGCGTGATGGTGAATTCGTCGCCCCCGAGCCGCGTGACGGTGTCGATCGCGCGCACGTAGGAGGCCAGGCGCTGGCCAACCTGCTTGAGCAGTTCGTCGCCGGTGGCGTGGCCGAGCGTGTCGTTAATTTCCTTGAAATGGTCGAGGTCGATGAACAGCAGGGCGACCGGGCGCCCCGTACGGCGCGAGCGCTTGATATCCATTTCCATCCGGTCGTGGAAGACGCCGCGGTTGGGCAGGCCGGTCAGCCGGTCGAAATTGACTTCGCGCAGCGCCCGTTCGACCTGCTTGCGGTCGTACACTTCGGTCGACAGCGCGTAGGCCTGCTGCTGGAGCAGCGCGATGGTGCGGCGCACCGTGTCCGGATCCGCATCGAGGTCGAGGTTTTCGGCCGGCAGCACCTCGGTATGCAGGCGGCACACCTCGCCAAACATGGCGCGGTCGTCCTCATGCGGGAAGGCGCTCAGCGGATAGGCGCACAGCAGGGTGAATGGATGGTGCTGCTGCAGTTCGTTGAAATAGTTTTCGACGTGGATCGCGGCCTGGTGCTTGCCGACGGTGTGCACATGGCAGTGCTCGCCCGCGCACAGCAGGGCCACCATTTCACCGAAGATATAGACGTCGCCCTCATGTGCATCGCTGGCCTTGATGACGATGTTGCCGATCTCGTGGTGGAAGCGGGCCTGGTCGGGCAGGCCGTTCGCCATGAACAGCGGCAGCATGTGGTTGGCGTCGATCGGGATGTAATTGCCTTCGTGGCCGCCATCGAGCAGGCCGCGCTGAACCAGCGCCTGTTCCAGCATGTCGAGGTGGCTGCGGGTGGCGATGACGATGCCTTTATCGCCACCAGTCAGGGCCGCGCCAATGAAATCGGCCAGTCCTGTGATAAGGAAAACGTCGTTTTCGTAGAATTGAACCAGATGGGCGTGGGGCCCGTGACTATGCATTGCCTTC
>DASWSX010000004.1:0-15801 GCA_036402435.1 Telluria sp.
ACCATCGCCACCGACCAGCAGCTGCTGCACACGGTGCCGCAGGAGTTCATCGTCGACAAGCAGGAAGACGTGCGCGAGCCGATCGGCATGAGCGGCGTGCGCCTGGAAGTGCGCGTGCACATCGTCACCGGCGCGGTATCGGCGGTGCAGAACATCGTCAAGTGCGTGCGCCGCTGCGGCCTTGAAGTGTCGGACCTTATTTTGCAGCCGATGGCCTCGGCCGACGCTGTCCTGACCGCCGACGAAAAAGAGCTGGGCGTGGTCCTGATCGACATCGGCGGCGGCACAACCGACATCGCCGTGTTCTCGGACGGCGCGATCCGCCACACCGCGGTGATCCCGATCGCCGGCGACCAGATTACCAACGACATCGCGATGGCCCTGCGCACGCCGACGTCGGAAGCTGAAGAAATCAAGATCCGCTACGGCGTGGCCAAGCAGGTGCTGGCCGATCCGGGCGAGACGCTCGAAGTGCCAGGCCTGGGCGACCGCGGACCGCGCAACCTGTCGCGCCAGGCGCTGGCCGCCGTGATCGAGCCGCGCGTCGAAGAACTGTTCGCGATGGTGCACCAGGCGGTGCGCGAGTCGGGCTACGAAGGCGTGCTCTCGTCGGGCATCGTCCTCACCGGCGGCACCTCGATCATGCCGGGCATGGCCGAAATGGCCGAAGACATCTTCCTCAAGCCGGCGCGCCTTGGCGTGCCGGACTACCGCGGCCAGCTGGCTGACGTCGTGCGCAGCCCGCGCTACGCGACGGTACTCGGCCTGCTGCTGGAAGCGAAGAAACAGTATTTACGTGGCCATATCGTGACGCGTCAGGATGGCTCTGTGAAGGCGGTGTGGCAGCGTATGAAGGAATGGTTCTTGGGTAATTTTTAAGTTGCACGGCAGGACAGCAGCAAAACGGGATTTTTTAGCAGAGTTTTTATAAATAACCGCAGTTTTCAATCTCCAGGTTTCATATTAATAAGAGCCCTGGCGCTTGGAAACGGCAATTCATCAGGAGTACATCATGGAGTTCGATATGGTCGATAACGCAGCACTGGGAACCGTCATCAAGGTCGTCGGCGTCGGCGGCGCCGGTGGCAATGCGGTTCAACACATGATCAACAAAGGCGTTTCGGGCGTTGAGTTCATCGCCGCAAACACCGATGCCCAGGCCCTGGCCGCGTCTTCCGCGCACAACATCATCCAGATCGGCGAGACCGGCCTGGGTGCAGGCATGAAGCCGCAGGTAGGCCGCCAGCTGGCCGAAGAATCGCGTGCGCGCATCGAAGACTCGCTGCGCGGCGCGCACATGGTGTTCATCGCTGCAGGCATGGGCGGCGGTACCGGTACCGGCGCAGCACCGATCGTCGCGGAAATCGCCAAGTCGATGGGCGCCCTGACGGTAGCTGTCGTATCGAAGCCGTTCTCGTACGAAGGCCAGAAGTGCATGGACATCGCCGAAGAAGGCCTGGAAGCGCTGTCGCAGCACGTCGACTCCCTGATCATCATCCTGAACGAAAAGCTGGAAGACATCTACGAAGATGAATCGATGCTGGACTGGATGAAGCACGCCGACGATGTACTGAACAACGCGGTTGCAGGTATCGCCGAGATCATCAACGTCCCGGGCCACATCAACGTCGACTTCAACGACGTCAAGACCATCATGGGCGAGCAGGGCAAGGCGATGATGGGCACCGCAACCGCGTCGGGCGTGGACCGTGCGCGCATCGCGGCCGAGCAGGCAGTGGCGTCGCCGCTGCTGGACGGTATCGACCTGTCCGGCGCGCGCGGCGTGCTGGTCAACGTCACCGCAAGCCGTGGCCTGAAGGGTAAGGAAATCAAGGAAGTCATGGCGGCGGTTCGCGCGTTTGCAGCGCCTGACGCATCGATCGCGCAAGGTATCGCGTACGACGACAACATGGGCGACGACATCCGCGTCACCGTGGTGGCGACTGGCCTGGGCAAAGCCAAGAAGGCGATGCAGCTGGTGCAGACCCCGATGCTGCGCACCGGTACCCACAACCAGCCGATGATGGCCTCTGGCGGCATGGGCCATGCATCGTCGGGCGTGTCGATGGGTTCCGCATCGGGCGCGGGCAGCGCGATGGACGGCATGAAGCAGCCGGCCGTATGGCGCCGCGAGCAGGCATCGGAGCAGGTCCAGGCGATGCAGCGCAATGGCGTTGAGACCTACGACATTCCAGCGTTCCTGCGCAAGCAAGCTGACTAAGTAACAGGCAGTATTGTTCGCCCGTAGGGCGGATAAGCGAAGCGCATCCGCCGACTTGTATTCGGCGGATGCGCTTTCGCTTATCCGCCCTACGTTTTTGGGGCGTCGTCTGCAGAAAACACGGGGATCAGGCATACTGATCGATCTGCGACCTTGTCGTTTCCCCAATACATTATCAGGAGTCATACATGACCATCAAAATCGGCGAACGCCTCCCGGAAGGCACCCTGGCTGAATTCGTAGAGACCGAGACCGAAGGTTGCGCACTTGGCCCGAACACCTTCAAGGTATCGGACCTCGTCAAGGGCAAGAAGATCGCGATCTTCGGCCTGCCAGGCGCCTACACCCCAACCTGCTCGGCCCAGCACGTGCCAGGCTACGTCAAGAACTTCGCGGAATTCAAGGCCGCTGGCGTCGATGAAATCTGGTGCATCTCGGTCAACGACGCGTTCGTGATGGGCGCGTGGGGCCGTGACCAGAAGGCCACCGGCACCGTGCGCATGATGGCTGACGGTAACGCTGCATTCTCGAAGGCACTTGGCCTCGACGCTGACTTCTCCAAGCATGGCATGGGCACGCGCTCGCAGCGCTATTCGATGCTGGTCGAAGACGGCGTCGTCAAGCAACTGAACGTCGAGCAGGGCGGCGGCTTCGAAGTGTCGAATGCCGAGACGATGCTGAAGCAGCTGGCTTAAGCTTCAGTCACTTCGTTATCCGCTGTTGTAGGGCGGATAAGCGAAGCGCATCCGCCATTGCTTGCGTCCACGCGGCTCATGGCGGATGCGCTTCGCTTATCCGCCCTACGTTTCTTTGAATGCCCGCTTTATGAACCAAACAAGAACAACCGCCGTCAACGGCAACCTGCGCAGCATTTACGCGATGCTGATCGCGGTCGCCATGTTCTCGCTGATGGACACGGCAATGAAGCTGCTGTCCCAGACCTATCCCGCCGTGCAGGTGGCCGCGCTGCGCGCGCTGTCGTCGCTGCCGCTGATGGTCGCCTACCTCACCTGGCGCGGCGCCTTTCGCAATATCTTCAAGGTGCGCTGGTCGCTGCAGGTGCTGCGCGGCGTGCTTGGCATCGCGATGCTCGGCCTGTTCGCCTTCGGCCTGAAGAACCTGTCGCTGGCCGAGGCCTACACCATCTTCTTCATCGCGCCGGCCATCATCACCGCGCTGTCGGTCGTTTTCCTGAAAGAGACCGTGGACGCGCCGCGCTGGATCGCCATCGCGGTCGGCCTGGCCGGCGTGCTGGTCGTGCTGCGTCCGACGGGCGAGGGCATGCTGACCCTGGGCGGCCTGGCCATCCTCGGTTCCGCCGTGGCCTACGCGGTATCGGCCATCGCGGCCCGCATCCTGGCCCGCACCGACCGCGCCGAACACGTGATGTTCTGGCTGATCCTGATGATCAGCGTCGGCGCCACCCTCATCGCCGCGCCGAACTGGGTGGACGTGCGCATGGCCGACGCATGGCTGCTGGTCGGCCTCGCGGTCAGCGGCTTCCTCGGCCAGATCGCCATCACCGAGGCGTTCAGTTCGGGCGAAGCATCCAGCGTGGCGCCGTTCGAGTATTCCGCACTGGCCTGGGGGGTGGCGATCGACTGGCTGCTGTGGCAGGCCCTGCCCGACGAGTACACCCTGCTGGGCGCGGCCATCATCATCGGCAGCGGCATCTACCTGATCCGCCACGAACGCGTTCACGTCGAAAGCGAACATCCCTGAGCCGCCCGGTGCAGGGGGATTTCAACCCGGATATAATCGGGAAATGCTTAAACAAAGAACCGTCAAACAAGAGGTCCGCACAACCGGTGTGGGCCTGCATTCAGGGACCAAGGTCGTACTGACTTTGCGCCCCGCGGCTGTCGATACCGGCATCGTGTTCCGCCGCGTCGACCTCGACCCTGTTGTCGAGTTTCCATCGACCGCGTCGATCGTCGGCGACACCCGCATGGCCTCCGTGCTGATCAGGGACGGCGCGCGCGTATCCACCGTCGAACACCTGATGTCGGCCTGCGCCGGCCTCGGCATCGACAACCTGTACGTCGACGTGTCGGCCGAAGAGATCCCGATCATGGACGGTTCGGCATCCTCGTTCGTGTTCCTGCTGCAGCAGGCGGGCGTGCAGGAGCAGGAAGCGCCGAAGAAATTCATCCGCGTGCTCAAGGACGTTGAAGTCCGCCAAGGCACCGGCAACAACGAAAAGTGGGCGCGCCTGTCGCCGCACGACGGCTTCAAGCTCGACTTCTTCATCGAATTTAACCATCCGGCGGTCGACGGCACCATGCAGCGCGCTTCGGTGGACTTCGGCGACGTCTCGTATGTGCACGACGTGGCGCGCGCGCGCACCTTCGGCTTCATGCAGGACGTGGAAAGCCTGCGCGGCATGGGCCTGGCCCGCGGCGGTTCGCTGGAAAACGCGATTGTGATGGACGAGTACCGGATCCTGAATTCGGACGGCCTGCGCTACGAAGACGAATTCGTGCGCCACAAGATCCTCGACGCGATCGGCGACCTGTACATGGTGGGGCATCCGCTGGTGGCCAGCTACCACGCGCACAAGTCAGGGCACGCGCTCAATAACCTGTTGCTGCTGGAACTGCTGAAGGATCCGGGCGCGTACGAAGTCGTGTCCTACGATGCGCTGGAGAAGGCGCCGCCGTCGTACCAGCGCCAGATGACAAGTGAGTGGTCGCTTACCTGATCAGCGCCGCTTTGCCGCCATAGACTTGATGGCGGCGATCAGTTTTTCGTTCTGGGGCGTGGCCTCCAGGGCGTCGCCGAGTTCCTCGAAGGCGCTCACCGCCGTATCCGGCATCGACAGCTTGCGGATCTCTACCACCGGGCCGGCGGCGCGGGTGACCTGGACTTTCAGCTTGATGTTGTCGACCTGCCAGCCGCGCTTTTGCAGGTCGGCCTGCAGTTTCGGCAGCTGCTGCTTGAGGCGCGCCGCCACTGCCGAGGTTGGCGTGGCCAGCAGCAACTGTCCCTGCTCGAAGGCCATCACGTCGCAGGTGGCAAACATTGGCGGCAGGGCATTTGCACAATCCTTCTGCAGGCTGGCCATGCGCATCGCCGCCGGCATCAGGCTTGCCAGGCGGTCGTTCTTGCGCAGGAAATCGGTCGCGCCGAACGTCTTGAAGGTCTTGGTTCCATAAATATGCATAGCGCGAAACATATCACAGCTGGGGACGGGGCGCTGCCGGCCGCGCCCCCATTGGCAAATAGTGGCACGCAGTACCTTGTTATCCAGACCATAAACCCCATTTGCGACGGGTTCGCGTGATAAAATCACTGTCTTTTTGCCATAGTCGGTCACGGAGCGATGTAATTTTGCTATCATCCTGACTTCTTTTTCGGCGTTTTTTTCAAGAATTCAAGCATGTCATTACTGACTCAGATTTTCGGTAGCCGCAACCAGCGGCTGCTTAAGCAATACCAAAAAACGGTTCGCGAGATCAATGCCCTCGAGCCGCAGATCGAAAAGCTGTCCGACGCTGAACTCCAGGCGAAAACTCCCGAATTCAAGGCGCGCGTCGCCGCCGGCGAGTCGCTGGACGTTTTGCTGCCTGAAGCGTTCGCCGTCTGCCGCGAAGCAGCGCGGCGCGTGCTCAAGATGCGCCACTTCGACGTCCAGATGATCGGCGGCATGGTCCTGCACTATGGCAAGATCGCCGAAATGGGCACGGGCGAGGGCAAGACGCTGATGGCGACCCTGCCGGCCTACCTGAATGCGCTGTCTGGCAAGGGCGTGCACGTCATCACCGTCAACGACTACCTGGCCCAGCGTGACGCCGAGTGGATGGGACGCCTGTACAGCTGGCTGGGCCTGACGACCGGCATCAACCTGTCGCAGATGGACCACGACACCAAGCAGAAGGCGTACGCCTCCGACATCACCTACGGCACCAACAACGAGTTCGGTTTCGACTACCTGCGCGACAACATGGTGTACGAATCGAGCGAGCGCGTGCAGCGCGGCCTGAACTTCTCGATCGTCGACGAAGTCGACTCGATCCTGATCGACGAAGCGCGCACCCCGCTGATCATCTCCGGCCAGGCCGAGAACCACACCGAGCTGTACTACAAGCTGAACGAAGTGCCGGGCATGCTGACCCTGCAGATCGGCGAAGAGACGCCGGACGGCAAGGGCGAAGTCAAGGTCCCGGGCGACTACACCAAGGACGAGAAGGCGCACACCGTGCTGCTGACCGAACGCGGCCACGAGCACGCCGAAGAGATCCTGACCAAGATGGGCCTGCTGCCGGAAGGCGCCTCGCTGTACGACGCGGCCAACATCACCCTGATTCACCACCTGTACGCGGCGCTGCGCGCGCACGCGCTGTACCACAAGGACCAGCAGTACGTGGTGCAGAACAATGAAGTGGTGATTGTCGACGAATTCACCGGCCGCCTGATGACGGGCCGCCGCTGGTCGGACGGCCTGCACCAGGCTGTCGAAGCGAAAGAGGGCGTACGGATCCAGAACGAGAACCAGACGCTGGCCTCGATCACCTTCCAGAACTACTTCCGCATGTACGGCAAGCTGGCCGGCATGACCGGTACCGCCGACACCGAAGCGTACGAGTTCCAGGAAATCTACGGCCTCGAGACCGTGGTGATCCCGCCGAACCGTCCTTCGCAGCGCAAGGACCGCCAGGACCAGGTCTACAAATCGTCCGACGAGAAGTACCAGGCGATGCTGGTCGATATCCGCGACTGCTGCCAGCGCGGCCAGCCGGTGCTGGTTGGTACCACCTCGATCGAAAACTCGGAACTGCTGTCGGGTATCCTGACCAAGGCCGGCATCGAACACAACGTCCTGAACGCGAAGCAGCACGCGCGTGAAGCGGAAATCATCGCGCAGGCGGGCCGTCCGAAGATGGTCACCATCGCCACCAACATGGCCGGCCGCGGTACCGACATCGTTTTGGGCGGTAACGTCGAAAAGCAGATCCAGATCATCGAAGCGAACGCCGGACTGTCCGACGCCGACAAGGCGGCGCAAGCGGCCAAGCTGCGCGATGAATGGCAGTCGCTGCACGACCTGGTCGTGAAAGAAGGCGGCCTGCACATCATCGGCACCGAGCGCCACGAATCGCGCCGCGTCGACAACCAGCTGCGTGGCCGTTCCGGCCGCCAGGGCGACCCGGGCTCGTCGCGCTTCTACCTGTCGCTCGACGACGCGCTGCTGCGCATTTTCGCCGGCGACCGCGTGCGCGCGATCATGGACCGTTTGAAGATGCCGGAAGGCGAACCGATCGAAGCGGGCATCGTCTCGCGTTCGATCGAATCGGCGCAGCGCAAGGTCGAGGCGCGCAACTTCGATATCCGCAAGCAGCTGCTCGAGTACGACGACGTCGCCAACGACCAGCGCAAGGTGATCTACACCCAGCGTAACGAACTGCTGGAAGCGACCGACATTTCGGAGCTGATCGCATCGCTGCGCGCAGGCGTGTTCACCGACCTGGTGCGCACCTACGTGCCGGCCGAATCGGTGGAAGAGCAGTGGGACGTTGCGACCCTCCAGTCGACCCTGGCCAACGAATGGAACCTGGACGTGCCGCTGGCCGACATGCTGGCAGCGGACCATAACCTGAACGACGAAGACATTCTCGAGCGCGTGCTGGCTGTGGCGGAAGAGTCGTACGCGGCGAAGGTCGCCATCGTCGGCAAGGAATCGTTCGGCGGCTTCGAGCGCAACGTCATGCTGCAAAGCGTGGACACCCACTGGCGCGAACACCTCGCGGCGCTGGATCACCTGCGCCAGGGTATCCACCTGCGCGGCTATGCGCAGAAGAACCCGAAGCAGGAATACAAGCGCGAAGCGTTCGAACTGTTCGGCGCGATGCTCGACATGATCAAGAACGAAGTCGTTCGCACCATCATGACGGTACGCATCCAGTCGCGCGAAGAGATCGACGCGGCGGAAGCGGCGATGGCGCAGTCGCACGTTGAGAACCTCAACTTCCAGCACGCCGACTTCAACCCGGATGCGGCCCCTGAGGAACTGCTGGCCCCGACCGCGGCGCCGGCGCTGTCGGCCGAAGAAGGCTACATGGGCGTCAAGGTCGGCCGCAACGATCCTTGCCCTTGCGGCAGCGGCAAGAAGTTCAAGCAGTGCCACGGCAAGCTCGCTTAAAGCAGCCGGCGGAATAGAAAAGGGAGGAGGAACAAAAGTTCTTCCTCCCTTTTTCTATTTAACCGAGCTGTATCCGCTATCCAGTCGCCTCAGCCGGGCTGGTGGGCGGATGCATAGCCTGGGCGGTTGTACGCGAATACCGGTCCCGCGCCAAAGTAATAGTGTTGCGATCCGGGTTCGCCTGGGCGCGCAAAGAGGCCGAGTTGACCATGCGCAATTCGGCCGAGTCCGCTTACTGCAATCGTAGAGCATCGTTCCCTGACCTGGAGGATGCCATGAACACGATTCGTACATCGGTTGTCGTTGTATCAGCACTGCTGGTCGCCCTGTGGTGGGGCGTTCAGCCTCCGCGCTCGCAGCCGCAGGTGAGCGGCAGCATCGAGGCGGCGGAGCAGGCGCAGTGTCCTGCCAACACCACACTCGACAACAAACTGTGCACCTGTCCGGAAGGTACGAACTGGACAGGGTCGCAATGCATGCAAGTCTGGTCGAGCGCCGATGCGTCGCGCCGGCGCGGTTAGTCCAGTCCGATTGCCAGGCGGCGGGTTGCGCTGAGCGCCGGCGTGCCGGATGGCGCGCCGTTGGCGAGTTTGAACAAGCCCACGGTGTCGGCCAGGGCCGCAGCCTGGTCGCGCATCTCCTGGGCCGCAGCGGCGGCCTGTTCGACCAGCGCGCTGTTTTGCTGGGTCATGGCGTCCATCTCGCCGATGGCGCCGCTGACCTGCTCGATGCCGTCGCTTTGTTCACGGCTGGCGTTGCTGATCTCGGCCATGATGCCGGTCACCTTGCCCACGCTCTCGACCACCTTGGTCATCGTGCTGCCGGCCTGCTCGACCAGCTTCGAGCCCAGTTCCACCTTGTCGACCGAATCGTCGATCAGCGTCTTGATTTCCTTGGCTGCTGCCGCGGAGCGCTGCGCGAGGTTGCGCACTTCCGACGCCACCACCGCAAAGCCGCGACCCTGCTCGCCAGCCCGTGCGGCTTCGACCGCGGCATTCAGGGCCAGGATATTGGTCTGGAACGCGATGCCGTCGATGACAGCGATGATGTCGACGATCTTGCGCGACGAGTCGTTGATCGAACCCATCGTCTCGACCACGCGCTCCACCACTTTGCCGCCTTCGGCCGACACTTCGGAGGCCGACTGCGCCAGCGCGTTCGCTGCGCGCGCGCTGTCGGCATTCTGGCGAACCGTTGAGGTAAGCTGGTCCATCAGCGTGGCCACTTCGGCCAGCGCCGATGCCTGGTGCTCGGTACGGGCCGACAGGTCGCGGTTGCCGGTGGCGATTTCGGCCGACGCGGTGGCAATCGCGTCGGTGCCGTTGCGCACGCGGCCGACGATCGACGCCAGGTTGTCGCGCATGGTGCTGATCGCGTAGACCAGGCTCGAGTCGTCGCCGTTCCTGGTGGCGACATTCATCGACAGTTCGCCGTCGGCGATCCGGCCAGCCAGTTCGGCCGCATAGGCCGGTTCTCCACCGAGCTGGCGCAGCAGCCCACGGGTGATGACGAACGCGATAATCACGCATGCCAGCAGCGTGAACAGGGTCACGCCCGCCACCATGGAGATGGACTGGTCGAACACGCTGTGAGCGCGCTCGTTGGCGACGGTAACTTCGGCGCCGACCGATTTGAGCAGCGCATCGATGTCGCTGACGATCTGGCGCCGCAGCGGGCTGCAGTCGTTGACCAGGAACTCGCCGTATTCGGTCATCTGGCCCGCCTCGCGGAAGGCGCGCGGGCGCTCGAGCGCACTTGCCATCGCCAGCAGGCCCTTCCTGACCTTGTCGAATTCCGGATTGTTCGTGAAGCGCGGCGTGAGCTCTTCCAGCTTCGCCAGGTAAATGGCCTTCTGCTCGTCGAGAATGGCCAGTTCCTTCGCGGCCTGCTGGGGATCGGTGAAAATAAACGCGTTGCGCGCAGCCAGGCCGGTCTGGGCCAGCGCTTCGCGCGCCACGAACAGCGGGTCGAGTTTCTGCTGCTGGACCATCTCCTGGTTGCGGACCGCGTCTGAGATGGCGCTGAGGCGGAGCAGGGACATGGCCGCCAGGACCAGCATCAGAAGCACAAGAGTGCCGAATCCGAGGCTTAACTTCGTACCGATTTTTAAGTTATGGAACATGCGCATGGCGACTCCGAAGCGGTACGTTGGGAAGGGCGTTATGATATCCGTTACAATTCTTTGGGACAATACTTGTTGTAAAACTGAAACTGAACATTTAAACAGCGCCGATAACTTAAACGAATGCGCACCAGGCGGTGCGACGGCAATGTGGTCAAAATCTCACTCTTTGCATCGAGGCGGTACAATAGCGCCTTCAAATCTACGCTAGAGATCCCGCCATGGCCGTCAATTCCCCACTCCCCGTCGCCGAAGACCTGAAGCCCGTCCACGGCATCGAAATCGGCTTTGCCGAAGCCGGCATCAAGAAGCCGGACCGCAAGGACGTGCTGGTGATGAAGCTGGCGCCGACGGCCACAGTGGCCGGCGTGTTCACCAAGAACCGCTTCTGCGCCGCGCCAGTCCAGGTCAGCAAGGCGAACCTGGCGGCCGCCAGCGCCGGCGGCGAGAAGATCGTCGCGCTGCTGGTCAACACCGGCAACGCCAACGCGGGCACCGGCGAGAGCGGCCTGGCGAACGCGCAGGCTACCTGCGCGGCGCTGGCCAAGCTGCTCGATTGCCATCCGCAGCAGATCCTGCCGTTTTCGACCGGCGTGATTCTCGAACCGCTGCCGGTCGCGAAGGTCGTCGCCGGCCTGCCCGACGCCGTCGCCAACCTCCAGCTCGACAACTGGTACAACGCGGCCGAAGCGATCATGACGACCGACACGCAGCCGAAGGCCGCGTCGCGCACCGTCACCATCGGCGGCCACACCGTCACCATGACCGGCATCAGCAAGGGCGCAGGCATGATCAAGCCGAACATGGCAACCATGCTGGGCTACCTCGCGTTCGACGCCAGGGTCGCGCAGCCGGTGCTCGACCAGCTGGTGCGCCACGCGGCGGACCACTCGTTCAACTGCATCACCATCGACGGCGATACCTCGACCAACGACTCGTTCATGCTGATCGCCACCGGCGCCGGCAGCCTCGTGATCGATTCGACCGGCACGCCGGAATACGAAGCGCTGAAGGAAGCGGTCACCGACATCTCGCGCAACCTCGCCCAGCAGATCATCCGCGACGGCGAAGGCGCGACCAAGTTCATCACCATCACGGTGGAGCAGGGCTCCAGCATCGAGGAGTGCCGCAAGATCGCCTACTCGATCGCCCACTCGCCGCTGGTGAAGACCGCGTTCTTCGCGTCCGACCCCAACCTGGGCCGCATCCTGGCCGCGATCGGCTATGCGGGCGTGGACGACCTCGACGTCACGAAGCTCGACATGTACCTCGACGATGTCTGGGTGGCCAAGAACGGCGGGCGCAATCCGGACTACCAGGAAGCGGACGGTCAGCGCGTGATGAAGCAGAGCGAGATCACGGTGCGCGTCAAGCTGGCGCGCGGCGACGCTGCCGCCACCGTCTGGACCTGCGACCTGTCGCACGACTACGTCACCATCAACGCCGACTACCGCTCGTAAGCTGAAATGACTCCGCTCGAACAGTTCCTGCTGCGCGCCGAGGCGCTGCTGCAGCGGGTGGAGGCGGTGCTGCCGCCGTCGACGCCGCGCGAGCCTGACTGGAAGCGCAGCTTCGCCTTCCGCTGGCGCAAGCGCACCAGCGGCGGCGCCAGCTACCTGCAGCCGGTGACCCACGTGTCGTCGATCAGCCTCGATGACCTGCACAACATCACCAGCCAGAAGCATCAGATCGAGCAGAACACGCGCCAGTTCGTGCAAGGGCGCCCGGCCAACAACGTCCTGCTCACCGGCGCGCGCGGCACTGGAAAATCATCACTGATCAAGGCCTGCCTGAACCAGTTCGCGATTGATGGCCTGCGCCTGATCGAAGTCGACAAGGAAGACCTGGCCGGACTGGCCGACATCGTCGACCTGGTGGCAGGACGCCCTGAGCGCTTCGTCATTTTCTGCGACGACCTGTCGTTCGAAGAAGGCGAGAGCGGCTACAAGGCGCTCAAGGTGGCCCTTGATGGCGGCGTCTCGGCGCAGTCGGAGAACGTGCTCATTTACGCGACCTCGAACCGGCGCCACCTGATGCCGGAGCGGATGTCGGATAACGCCACCTACAAGCATGGCGGCGACGGCGACCTGCACCCGGGCGAGACGGTGGAGGAGAAGATCTCGCTGTCCGAACGCTTCGGACTGTGGCTGTCGTTCTATCCGTTCAAGCAGGACGACTATCTCGACATCGTCGCGCACTGGCTGGGCAGCTTCGGCTGCGATGCGCAGCAGGTCGAGGCGGCGCGCCTGGAGGCGCTGCAGTGGGCCTTGCAGCGCGGCTCGCGCTCGGGCCGCGTGGCGTGGCAGTTCGCCAAAGACTATGCAGGAAAACACCCCCAATGACTGAAGTGCAGGCACGCCCCATCGATGTGGCGGTTGGTATTTTGATGAAGCCGAACGGCGATGTGCTGCTCGGCCAGCGGCCCGAAGGCAAGCCTTATTCCGGCTACTGGGAATTCCCGGGCGGTAAAGTGGACGCGGGCGAGTCGATACTCGAGGCGCTCAAGCGCGAGTTTGTCGAGGAGCTGGGGATCGAGGTGGTCAGCGCCGAGGAGTGGTGCGGCGTCGAGCATGTGTACGAACACGCACACGTGCGGCTGCATTTCTTCATCAGCCGCGAGTGGCGCGGCGAGCCGCAGAGCCTTGAAGGGCAGGCCTTTGCGTGGCAGGGAACGGTGGGGGTGGAGCCACTGCTGCCGGCCACGATACCGTTGCTGGAGTGGCTCGACAAGCTGAGGTACGCGCCAGCTTGATGCGGGCGAATTCTGCGCTTACAAGTTGTCCTTGTCCGGCGGCGGTTCGTCATCAATCGACGGACCCGGAATCACGAACTTCTCTTCGGCCCAGGCGCCGAGATCGATCTGTTTGCAGCGCTCCGAACAAAACGGGCGGTACTTGTTGGCTTCGGTCCATTCGACCTTCTTGCCGCAGGTGGGGCAGGCTACTACTGGCATCATCAACTCACAGCGTTAAAAGTTGCAAAGCGTGAGCTCGAACGGCACATCGTCTTCCAGCGGCTTCGGTTTCAGGTCGCCGCCTTGCGTTGTGAAGCGAACCCACAACATGTATTTGTTGGCCGAGATCTCGGGGATCGCGCCGATCGTTTCGTCGATCGTCAGGCGCAGCATCTGGTAGACCTTCCCCTGCAGCATCTGCTGGTAGCTTCCGGCCATCGCGATCATTTTGACCGGGCCGCCCGAGTCGCGCAACAGGCGCAGCACCAGCGAGAGCGCGTCGAACAGCGGCGCCAGCGGCGCGAACCAGGTCACGATATCGTTGAAACGCTGCTCCGACGACCGCTGCTGCCAGGCGTGATACGACGGCAGGTCGAACTCGCAGGCGCCGCCGGGGATGATGGTGCGTCCCCGGATGCTCATCAGCCACTCGTTGTCGCGCACGTTCTGGCCGGTCTTGCCTTGCGAGGCCACCAGCGCGCTGCTGACTGCTTCCACTTCGTTCAGGATTGCGTCCAGCGCCTCGGGCTCGACCTTCGGGTTGGAGCGGAATGCGAGCAGGCTTTGCTTCTGGCGTTCGAGCTCCTGCAGCAGGTCGGACTTGAGGTCGGCGCGGCCGGCCACTTCGAGCATGTCGAAGATGGTGGCCAGTGCAACGTGATGCTGCATCGCGTGTTCTTGGTGGACAAAGAACTTGAACTTCTCGTAAAGGTCTTCCAGCCGCAACAACGTGCGAATCCGCTCGTTGAAAGGATATTCGTAGACGATCAAAATGACATCCCTGTAAATGTAGGCTGAACGACAATCACGTGATTCTGAACCAAGCGACGCAAAATTACAAATGCTCCAACGGGAATCAGGCCATTCTTTCGGAAAAACCCAGATATTTTTCGTGTAATGACGCGATTTGCGGCCCCAGCGTGTCCAGTCCGCCGTCATTGACGACCACGTCGTCGGCGGCAGCGAGCCTTTCGGCCCGCGTGACCTGAGTCGCCATGATGGCCCGGACCTGCTGTTCGGTCATGCCGTTGCGCGCCATGACGCGCGCTACCTGGACTTCTTCGGGGCAGTCGACCGCCAGTATGCGCCCGACACGGTCGCGCCACGTGCCCGATTCAATCAAGAGCGGTACGACAAAAATCACGTAGGGTCCGGTGGCGATGGCGGCCGCGGCGTAAGCGGCGTCGCGGATGCGCGGGTGCAGGATGGCTTCAAGCCGGTGGCGCGCGGTGCTGTCGGAGAAGACCAGGGCGCGCATCGCGGCGCGGTCCAGCGCCCCCTCCGGGGTGGCGAAGGCCGGGCCGAATTCGGCGACGATGGCAGGCATTGCGGCGCCGTGCGGCGCGGTCAGGGCGTGGGCGATTTCATCGGTGTCGACCAGCGAGGCGCCGAGGGCGGCGAACATGTTGGCCACGGTGGTCTTGCCGCAGCCGATGCCGCCCGTCAGGCCAACGCTGAACCGGCGGGGAGTGGTAGCGGCGCCGGTTTGCATGGTCAGGCCAGCAAGCCCTGGGTGAACCCCGAGACCTGGGATCCGAACAGCAGGGCGATGAACCCGGCCGCCGCCAGGTATGGTCCGAACGGAATCGGCTTTTCGCGGCCATGCTTGGTGAAGACGATGAGGCTGATGCCGACCACCGCGCCAACCACCGACGACAGCAGGATAATCGTCGGCAGCATGGTCCAGCCCAGCCAGGCGCCCAGCGCGGCCAGCAGCTTGAAGTCGCCGTAGCCCATGCCTTCCTTGCCGGTCAGGAGCTTGAACAGCCAGTAGATGCCCCACAGGACCATGTAGCCGGCGGCGGCGCCGATCACGGCTTCGTGCAGCGGCACGAACATGCCGTTCAGGTTGACCAGCAGGCCAAGCCACAGCAGCGGGAGCGTCAGGTCGTCCGGCAGCAGCTGGGTGTCGAAGTCGATGAAGGTCATGGCAATCAGCGCCCACGCGAACACCAAGGTTGCCAGCCCGGTCCAGCCGCTGCCAAACTTCCATATCATCAGGGCCGACAGGACGCCGGTCAGCAGTTCAATCGCGGGATAGCGCGGCGAGATCGGCGCCTTGCATTCCCGGCATTTGCCGCGCAGCGCGAGCCAGCTGACGACCGGGATATTTTCCATCGCCGTGATCTGGTGGCCGCAATGCGGGCAGGCCGAGCGCGGCACCATCAGGTTGAAACGGTCGGTATGGGGCAGTTCCTTGCCGCTTTCGCTGGCGACGTAGTTGTCCGACTCGCGCTGCATCATCTTCGGGATGCGGTAGATGACCACGTTCAGGAAGCTGCCGATGAGCAGGCCGAACAGGGCGGCGGCAAGCGTTGCGCCAACCGAGCCGGCGGGGGCGAACATAAGTGTTTCCGGTAACATGG
>DASWSX010000005.1:0-31724 GCA_036402435.1 Telluria sp.
ACCGCGCTGATCGAAACCGGTTCGCGCATGGACGACGTGATCTACGAAGAATTCAAGGGTACCGGCAACATGGAAGTGCACCTCGAGCGCCGCCTGGCCGAGAAGCGCGTCTACCCTGCGATCAACCTGAACAAGTCCGGCACCCGCCGCGAAGAGTTGTTGATCAAGCCGGACCAGCTGCAGAAGATCTGGATCCTGCGCAAGCTGCTGTACTCGATGGACGAGATCGAAGCGATGGAGTTCATCCTCGACAAGATGCGTGCGACGAAGACCAACCTGGAATTCTTCGACATGATGCGCCGCGGCGGTTAATACCTGACGTAAGCATCAACGGAACGGACGGCATTGCCGTCCGTTTTTTTATGCGCGATTGACGCACATAATTGTGGTTTTGGCCACCGCTGCTATTCTGTAGGGATGGAAAATCGACTGACTACCCTCGAGACCCGCTTCGATACCGTTTTGCCCACATTGGCAACTAAAGCCGATATCGGACGGCTGCGCGGCGAGCTTCAAAAATGGATGGGTGCCACGATCATCGGCCTTTTGTTCGGCTTCGGAGGTCTGTTTGTTGCGTTGAAGGATGCGCCGCCGGTGGTCCCTGTGCAACAAGCCCAGCCGCCCGTCATCATCACAATCCCCGTGCCTGCGGGTCAGAAATAGCCCTCAGGGTTTGCCCTCCCCCACCAATCCCCTGTATAATCGCCGGTTGCAGTATTTAACCCCTGGCAAGTGAACAACAATCGGGTCACGAAGCAAGTCCGACCGACGAAGTGATGTTTGGCTACCAACCTAACCGAGAGCTCTACATGAAGACCGATATCCATCCAGATTACCGCGAAGTTGTGTTCCACGACCTGTCGTGCGATTTCAAATTCGTCACCCGTTCGACCATCCAGACCCGCGACAAGATCACCCACGACGGTAAAGAATACCCACTCGTGAAGATCGAGGTGTCGGCTGAGTCGCACCCATTCTTCACCGGCAAGCACAAGATCGTCGACACCGCTGGCCGCGTTGAAAAGTTCCGCCAGAAGTTCGGCAAAGTCGGTTCGAAGACCGAAGTCGCAGCAGGCTAATTGCCGCGCGATGCACGCTGGAAGTTGCAGCGATGAAAAAAGCAGCCCCCGGCTGCTTTTTTTTCGTTGATACTACGCCTTACCAAATTTTTCCCTACAGTTATCGATGAAGCCAGTCCGACTTCCCGCCGCCGCCACCCTCGCCCTGCCACGATGGGCCCTGTTCGCTCTGGGCCTGTTGTACATCCTGCCAGGCCTGATCGGGCGCGACCCGTGGAAGGACGACGCCGGCAGCTTCGGCATCATGTGGACCATGGCGCACGGCAGCGTCAACGACTGGCTCGCGCCCAACATCGCCGGCCTGCCGGTGGCCGAGGACGGCCCGCTGGCGTTCTGGCTGGGCGCCATCTGCATCAAGCTGTTCGGCTGGCTGCTGGGCGACGTCAACGCCGCCCGCGTTTCGACCATTGCCATCTTCGTCACCGGCGCGGTGTCGGTCTGGTACACCGCGTTCCACCTCGGACGCCGTCCCGAAGCGCAGCCGCTGCGCCTGGCCTTCGGCGGCCAGCCCGAACCAGACGACTACGGCCGCACCCTGGCCGACACCGCCGTCCTGATCTACCTCGGCTGCCTCGGCCTTGTGCTGTTCAGCCACGAGACCCTGGCCGTCACGCTGCAGGGCGCGCTGGTGGCCTATTTCCTGTACCGTTCCGTGCGCTACGTCGAAGCGCCTTCGGTACGCAACGCCTTCCTGATCGGCCTGTCGCTGGGCGGCCTGATACTCACGCGCGGCTGGCTGACGCCGGTCGTGCTGGTGCTGACCTTGTTCCTCGGCACGCGCTTCCTGTCGGTACCGCCCGGGCGCACCCTGACCCACATGGCAATCGCCTGCGCCGCCGCGTTCGCCATCGCGCTGGTATGGATGGTGCCGGTGGCGCTGGCGCAGCCCTACGGACTCAATCCGGTCGCCGACTGGTTCGCCTGGAACGCCAACCAGCTGGGCCTGCCAAGCTGGGCCTCGATCAAGAGCTTCTTCCGCATCGGCATCTGGTTCTTCTGGCCGGCGCTGCCGTTTGCCGGCTGGGCGATCTACGCCTGGCGCCGCCAGAATCACTTGCTGCACATCGTGCTGCCGCTCAGCTTTGTGAGCGCACTGACCCTGCTGGTGCTGTGCGACCCGGCGCCCGAGAACGGCGACTTGCTCAAGCTGCTGCCGCCGCTGGCCATCATGGCCGCGTTCGGGCTGCCGACGATGAAGCGCAGCGCGATCAACGCCATCGACTGGTTCTCGGTAATGGTGCTGACCATGATTGCCGCCATCGTCTGGCTGTTCTGGTTCGCCAAGCTGACCGGCTGGCCGGCCCAGTTCGCCAAAAACGTGCTCAAGCAGGTGCCCGGCTTTATGCCCGAGTTCCAGGCGATCCCATTCATTGTGGCTGCGGCCGCCACCATCGGCTGGATTTTCCTGGTGCACTGGCGCGTTTCGCGCCGCCCTTCGGTGCTGTGGCGCGCGGTGGTGCTGTCGTCCGGCGGGCTGATCCTTCTCTGGGTGCTGTTGATGACGCTGTTCCTGCCCGACCTCAACTACGGCAAGAGTTATGCCGGTGTTGCCAGGAGGCTTGCCGCGAAGATGCCGGAAAACGGCAACTGCATCGACTCCAACGTCGGCCACCCGCAGCGCGCGTCGTTCGCGTATTACGGCAAGCTGCCGTTCGCGAGCGTGAACCAGGACGGCGGCCAGTGCGACTTCCTGCTGCTGCAGGACAGCGTCAAGGTCAAGGACGACCGCGAAGCGCTCAGTCCGCCGAAGAGCAGCCACTGGAAGTTGCTGTGGGAAGACCGCCGGCCGTCCGACCGTGACGAGCGCTTCAGGCTATACCAGCGCCTGGACTGAAGCGGGCTGGAGCGAAAAAACTCGTTTTCCCAGCATGCTTGGTCTATAATGCGTGCCTTGCATGTGAGCCTTGGTGGTGGAACTGGTAGACACAGCAGACTCAAAATCTGCCGCCGAAAGGCGTGCCGGTTCGATTCCGGCCCGAGGCACCAGCAACAAAATTCGGTAGTAAAAGGAAATACCCGGTGTAGCCGTCCTGACAGGCGACGCCGGGTTTTTTTTCGCCCGTATTGCTTGGGCTATGTCCGTTTCCGCACTGAATGGTTTCGTCCCGGACCGTATGCTGAGGGTGCCCTGACTTCAAACCCTAGCCGATTAAGCGACTGACCGAAGATGAACACCCCCACGTCCGCCCCCACCGGCACCGCGACCGATGAGGTCCCGCCAGCACCTGCGAAGCAACGCCGGGCCCCGCCCCTGTCACTCGCCGCATGGAAGCAATTCATCCGGGTCGCCAAACCGTACTGGCTGGGCGATGAAAAGAAGTCGGCCTGGAGCATGCTGTTGCTCCTGATCGTTCTGATGCTGGTCGAGACCAAGTTCGCCGTCATGCTGAACGACCAGTCGGGCGAGATGACGTCGGCGCTGGCAGCCAGGGACGGCGGCCGCTTCTGGGCGTCGGTACGGGCCTGCCTGTTCATCCTGGCCTTCGCGGTGCCGATCTACGCCTGCTATTACTACATGCGCGACATGTTCGCCAACCGGTGGCGGCGCTGGCTCACCAGCCGCTTCCTCGACAGCTACCTGGCGGGGCGCCGATACTACCAGCTGGGCGCCGCCAGCGAGATCGACAACCCTGACCAGCGCATCAGCGAAGACATCAACAGCTTTACCGGCAGGTCGATCCACTTCCTGCTGATTTTCCTGGGCTCGGTCATGGCGCTGGTAGCGTTCAGCACGGTGCTGTGGTCGATTTCGCATTTGCTGGTCGGCGTACTGGTGGTGTACGCGCTGATGGGCACCGCGGTCGCGCTCTACGTTTTCGGCAACCCGCTGATCAAGCTCAATTTCGGGCAGCTGCGGCGCGAGGCCGATTTCCGCTTCAGCCTGATGCGCTTGCGCGAAAATGCCGAATCGATCGCCTTCTACCGCGGCGAGGCGCAGGAGCGCGCCCACATCGACAGCAAGTTCGACAAGGTAATTGAGAATTTTGCCAGGCTGATCAAGAAGCAGCGTTCCCTCAACCTGTTCCAGCGCACCTTCAGCCAGCTGACCCTGGTGCTGCCAGGCGTGATCCTGGCCGATGGCGTGCTGTCGGGTCAACTCGAGGTGGGCCGGGCGATCCAGGCGGCCGGGGCGTTTACTGCCGTGCTCGGCGCCGTGGGCGTCATCGTCGATAACTTCGAGAGCCTGAGCCGCTTCGTGGCCGGGATCGACCGCCTGCAAGCATTGTCCAACCTTGTGCTGCCTGACGCGGAGCCAAGGACCGGCGACAGCCGCAAGCACCCGCGCATCGAGCGGCGCCCGGCAAGCCACCTCGCGCTCGACTCCCTGACACTGCATCCGCCGCGATCCGAACGCGTACTTATCAAGGAGCTGAGCCTGGCCCTGAAGCCCGGCGATGCGCTGCTCATTACCGGCGACAGCGGCTGCGGAAAAAGCTCCCTGCTGCGTGCGATTGCAGGCCTGTGGCACACCGGCAGCGGCGCGATCCATCATCCGCCACCGGAAGATTTCTTCTTCCTGCCCCAGCAGCCCTATTTGCAGGCCGGCACCCTGCGCAGCCAGCTGATCTACCCCAGCGCGCAGTCAGCCCTGAGCGACGAGCAGCTGTTGCAGATTTTGGAAGAAGTTCACCTGCCGCGCCTGGCCGAGCGTGTGGGCGGCCTGGACGCCGTGCAGGACTGGGAAAAGCTGTTGTCGGTGGGCGAGCAGCAGCGCCTGGCCTTCGGCCGCGTGCTGGTGCATGAGCCCAGCATCGTGATCCTGGACGAAGCCACCAGCGCGCTCGACAGCGGCAATGAAGCCTCCCTGTATGCACGCCTGCGCGGCAGCGGCACCACCCTGATCAGCATCGCGCACCGCGCCGCCGTGCTGCGCCACCATACCCACGTGCTGCAACTGATGGGTGAAGGCGCATGGGAGCTGCGCGAGGCGGGTGGTTACGAGTTTGACGGGCCGCCGACGCACCCGACGCTTCATGTCGCAGCTGCTGCCTAGCCGCACGAATGGACCTTGGGCATCTCCTTGCCATCAGCAGCCGTTCGACGCAGGCATCGCACGCGGCAGTCGATGGAACCGGCCTGCCTGGGGACATGCATGCTTCGGCCCTCTCGCCCCGTCAACTGCTGCTGGCAAGTTCGGCGGCCTATGACGACTACGCACTTGCGCCGCACGCGCTGCGCGAGAACCTGCTGGTGAATTTTGAGACGGCGCAGCTGACCTCCGGCACTGTCCTGCAAGTCGGCGCCGAAGTCCTGCTCCGGCTGATGTTCCAGTGCGAGGCGTGCGGCCGGCTCGATCTCGCACGGCCGGGGCTGTCGCAAGAGATCGGCAAGCGCCGCGGCATGCTCGCCCGCGTCATTTCCGGGGGCGTCATGCATCAGGGCGACCCGGTGCGCGACCTCGGCACACTGCTGCCGATCTGGTCCGACGACTGGCGCGAACGGCTGGTACAAGTGCTCGACGCGGTTCCCGCCGGCGCCGTCATCGAATACAAGCACCTGGCGCGCCTGGCCGGCGTCCAGTCGACCTACTGCCGCGCGTTCCCGCGAGTCATTGCCAACTTCGGCACGCAGTATGCCGGCAAAGCCATCGCGTCCACCTCGGCATCACCGCGTACCCGCTGGCAGGGCGAAGGACTGTTCGATCATCGCCCGCTTTCCGCAGTATCATGAGCAGGATCTTCACAACGCAAAGGAAGCGACATGGGTTTGCTCGACGGAATGTTAGGAAATGCATCGAAAATCGACGCGTCCAAGGTGCAGCAGGAGTTCGGGCAGATCCTTGCTCCCAACGAGAAAGTGGAGCACGCCTACCAGCTGATCCGCGACTATTTCGTGTTCACCGACAAGCGCCTGGTCCTTGTGGACAAACAGGGCATGACGGGCAGCAAGGTCGACTATCACTCGATCCCTTACAAGAGCATCACGCATTTCAGCATCGAAACCGGCGGCACCTTCGACCTCGATGCGGAGCTTAACATCTGGATTTCCGGCAGCGCTGCGCCGTTCAAGAAACAGTTCAACAAGAAACTGAGCATCTACGAAGTACAAAGCGTTCTCGCCGCGTACGTGCTGCGTTAAGCGCAGCAAGCGCCAGGAACGACAAAGGCCACCGCGAGGTGGCCTTTGTCGTTCAGGTGCTACCGCGTCGGAACAGCATGTCGAAGGTCAGCGTGACCATTTTCGAATTGTGCGTGCCCAGCTAGAACTTCACGGCACGATGCGAGGAATGTTCGCAAAAATGCGCAGGCGGTCAGGTCGCCATCTCGGCAAGGGTGGCCTGGCGCGCCAGCGGAGCGACGGCGATACAGTTCTTTCCCTGGGCTTTCGCGTTGTACATGGCCTGGTCGGCGCGCGCGAGCAGGGCAACAATGTCATGGGTATCGTCGGGCAGGAACACCGCCACGCCAAGGCTCGCACCCACCGTAACGATGTTGCGGGACAGCGCGAACGGCAGCTGCAGGTGCGGCAGGATCTTGTGCGCGGCGGCTTCGGCATCGCTAGCCGACGGCAGCATTTCAAGGATGACCACGAATTCGTCGCCGGCAAGGCGCGCCACCATGTCGGTCTTGCGCACCGAGGCGACGATGCGCGCGCCGACCTGGCGCAGCAATTCGTCGCCTTCCTCATGGCCGAAGGCATCGTTGACGCCCTTGAAACCGTCGAGGTCGAGGAACAGCACCGCGCACGAGCGGCGCAGGCGCGCGGCCCGCTTGAGCGCTTGCGGCAGTGCGTGCAGCAGGGCGCGCCGGTTCGGCAGGCCGGTCAGGGTGTCGTGCATCGCCATCGCGTGCAGCTCGGCGGTGCGCTCGGCCACCTTGACTTCGAGTTGCCCGTTCATTCGTTCCAGCGCGCGCACGTGCTGGACTTCCGATTCGAACATGTGGCGCATCGCCTGCGACAGGACCTGCACTTCGCGGAAGCTGTAATCCTGCGGGATGTCCGGCACTGGTCCGAGCACGCTGCCGCCGGCGCGCTCTTCCATCATTTCGCTCAGGCGCATCATCGGACGGGCCAGGCGGCGCGCCAGCAGCGCGGCGATCCACGCGAGCGCGGTGCCGAGCAGCAGGCTGGTCCAGAGGATCCGCCATTTCAGGGCGTTCCAGCCGGCCATCGCCGTCGCCTCGGGCTGGCGCACCAGCACCGCCCATTCGAGCGAGGCCGGGTCTTTCGGGTTGCCGGTCACGGCATAGCCGGTCAGGTAGGAGCGGCCGTCTGGCCAGCTTTCCTGGAGAGCGCCGGTGGCGCCGCTGAAGGCCAGCGCCAGGCTCTGGGTCGATACTTTGGTTTCTTCCATGCCGCGCGGACCCAGCAACACGGTACCGTCGCGGCGCACGACCAGGATCTCGGCGCCATAGTCCTTCAGGGCCGGAGTCAGCAAGTTGGCGGCGCGGCGGCGCGCCCAGTCCCAGCTCAGGTGCAAGCCGATCACGCCGCGCACGGCGCCGTCGGGACCGGCCACGGGCGAGGACAGGTCGACAAATCGCCACGGGTCGGCGGCGGCTGGCAGCAGCTTGCCCAGCAACAGGGCCGGATGGTAGTCGACCGCGCGCAGGCCTTCCCTGCCGCGCTGGAACCAGGGACGGGCGCTGACGTCGGCGCCTTCCAGCATCCCCGCCGTGGAGGCAACCACCTTGCCATGCATGTCGGTCATGCCGATCCACGCGTAATCGGGATAGGTTCCCTGCAGGCTTTCGAGCACGGTACGCACCTCGCCCGGTTCGCGCGCGGCGCGTACCTGCGCCAGCCCTGAAATGAGCTTGACGTCGCCGCCGGCCTTCTGCACCACGCGGTTCATGGCGTCGCGCATCTGCCACGACAGCTGCTGCAGGCGCAGCTGGGCTTCGTTGGTGGCGTAGGTCACGGCAAAATGGTTGACCAGGGCCAGCATCGCCAGCATGGTCAGGGCAACCGTGGCGCATACGCCGATGGTAATAATACTGCCCAGGCGGGGCGCCCGGGTCTTGGATGGGTCCGAAGAGATCATTGGCGGCAATCGATGATATTGCCTACAGGTTACACTGGACGGCAACAAAAGCCGATACAGTATTGCTTATTCGTAGGCAAAATACACCAAATGCAACAAGTTGCCTTGCCACCCAAGCTACAAATACCGGGTTTCTTCCGGTATCGCATCCCAGCAATCGTTGCGGCCATCGATAAACGTCACTGGCGCGGCGGCCAGTTCGGCATCCGAGGCGCCGTCCAGGCAAGTGACGCTGACCGCGTAGAACGGGCCCCAGCGCGGCGAGGTTCCGGTGCCGAAGGTATGCGTGCCGCATGAGGCGCAGAAAAAGTGCTGGTCGGCCCGTGCGCCGAACTGGTACAGGGCCGGTTCGCCGCGCAACAGGCGGAAGGCTTCGGGCTTGACGATCGCCGCCCAGAAACGCCGCTTGCGGCAGATCGAGCAGTTGCACTTCAAGGTGCCCTGCCCCAGGTCGAGATCGGTTTCGAAGCGCACCGCGCCACAGTGGCAGCTGCCCTGGTAGGTTTTCATCGTCCGGGAATTCCTTTTTTGCAAAATTCCCGACGAGTTTAGCAGCTTGGACGACGGCGTAGTCTCAGGCACGCAGCTGCGCCAGCGGCGCGACCGCGCGCCGCGCGGCCAGTTCCTCGTACAGGGAGAGGTAATTGGCGGCCATTGTCTCGGACGAGAACATCTCCCAGTAGCGCGCCTCGGCGCGCTTGCCCATCGCCGCCGCCATGCCCGGGTTGTCCCACAGCGTGCGCATTGCCGCGCCCAGCGCCTGCGGGTCGCTTGGCGGCACCACCAGTCCGGTATCGCCATCGATGTTGATGTAGGTGGTGCCGGTGCCGATCTCGCTCGAGATCATTGGCTTGCCATACATCGCGCCTTCCAGCAGCGAGATACCGAACGCTTCCGAGCGCAGGTGCGACGGGAACGCCACCGCGTAGCACAGCGTCAGCAGCGCGACCTTGTCGTCTTCGCTGACTGCGCCGACGAACAGCACGTGCTTCAGGCCGAGCCGCACGGCATGCTCCTTCAGTTCAGCCTCGACCGGGCCGGCGCCGACGATCACCACCGGATAGTCGGCATTGGCTACCGCGTCGAGCAGGATGTGCAGGCCTTTGTAATAACGCAGCACGCCGACGAACAGGAAGAACTTGTCGCCCACGCGCGCGCGCCACTTGTCCATCAGCGCCTGTTTCACGGCCGGGTAGATGGTTTTGTCGAGCCCGTACGTGATGGTGCGGGTCTTGTCCGGGTAGCTTGCCAGCACCTTGGACGAGGCAAGGTAGTTTGGCGAGGTCGCGACAATGGCGTCGACGCTTTGTAGGAAGCGCTGCTGCAGCGGCTGGTACAGGCGCAGCAGGTGTTTCTGGCGCACGATGTCGGAATGGTAGGTCACCAGCGACGGCTTCCTGATGCGCGCGACGAAGTGGGCCAGGTCCATGAACGGCCATGGGAAGTGGTAATGCACCACGTCAGCCTGTTCGGCCATGCGCGCCAGTTCGCCAAATGCGGCCATCGACACGGCGTTGGAGGCCAGCTCGAAATTGAGGGGCACGCGGCGCACCCGGTGGCCCTCGAACTCGAGGTCGAAGTTATCCTTCTCGCGCGTCAGGGTCAGCACTTCGTTGGTGACGCCGAGGCGGCCGGTGCTCACGCACATCTGGCGGATCACCTGCTCGATGCCGCCGACGGTATCCGGGTAATAAGTCTTGTAGAAATGGAGGACGCGCATATCAGCAACCTGCTAGTACGGCGCGGTACACGGCGGCAGTCTGCCGCGCGGTGTGGCGCCAGGTAAGTTGTTCGGCACGGCGGCGGCCCGCTGCGATGCAGCGCGCGCGCAGCGCATCGTCGCGCACCAGCGCCAGCATCGCGGCACTGATGTCGCCGGTGCTTTCCGGATCGACTTCGAGCGCGGCGCCCTGGCTTACTTCAGGCAAGGAACTGGTGTTCGACGCGACGACCGGCACCCCGGAGGCGAACGCCTCGACCATCGGAATGCCGAAACCCTCGTACAGCGAGGGGAATACAAATACACCAGCGCCAGCATACACGTCACGCAGGGCCGCGGCGCGCGTCATGCGGCTGAGCCAGATGACGTTTTCGCCGTTGGCAACGGCCGCGCCGAGGCGCGCCACCAGCTGTTCGCAGCGCCACCCTGCGCTGCCGACGATCACCAGCTGGCGTTCCCTGCGCACCGGCGCCGGCAAGGCCAGCCAGGCATCCAGCACCCGTTCGACGTTCTTGCGCGGCTGCAGCGTTCCGACGAACAGGAAATAGCCGGGGCGCAAGCCGTTCTCAGCCAGGGTCGCCGCGACCGCCGCCGGGTCGGGCGGCGCCAGCCAGGTTTCGTCGACCCCGTTCGGCACCACGCTGATGCGGCCCGCATCGACGCCGAAGCACTGCACCAGTTCGTCGACCGCGAAATGCGATACCGCGATCACATGGTCGGCCTTGCGCGCCGCTTTCACGTGCACCCAGTTCTTGGCGCGCCTGAACTTCGGGTTGCACCACTCCGGATATTTGATCGGCAGCGCGTCGTGCAAGGTGGCCACTACCGGGCAATCCATGCGCACGATGCGGTAATCGGTCACGTGGAAGATGTCGGCCTGCATGCGCAGGGGCTGCGCGCCGGGCACCAGGTCCATCAGGGTGGCGGCGGGGAACGACTGCGCCATCGGGCTGCCCGCGCTGAGGTCGCCGGTTTTCCCGCGCAGGCGCGGCCACGAGTACGGCTTGACCTCGCAGCCGGCGCCGGGCAGGTGGCGCAGCAGCGCGCCGGTGTAGACGCCGATGCCGTCCAGCCTTCCGCCAGTCAGCCCCGGTTCGATCATGGTCGTCCCCAGGCCGACGGTCATGACGCTCACGCCTGGTACATCCAACGCAAGGTCTCTTCCAGCGGGGTCGGTTCGATGTCGCCGATGACGCTGGCCAGCTTGTGGTTGCTGCCCACCAGCGACGGGACGTCGCCAGCGCGGACGAATGCCGGGTTGACGCTGACCTTGATGTCGTAGCCGGCGATGCCCGACATGGTCTCGATGATGGCGCCGAGCGAATAAGCGCGGCCCGAACACACGTTGTAGGTCTGCCCGGGCGGCGACAGGGCGAGCAGGCGCCGGTACGACCTGGCTACCACGCGCACGTCGGAAAAATCGCGTTCGATGTCGATGTTGCCCAGCTCAATGCCGGGCTTGCGCTTGCGGAAGTGCGACACGATTTTCGGCAGCAGGAAACGTCGTTCCTGTCCCACCCCCGTGTAGTTAAATGGGCGCACGATAATGATCGGCAGCCTGTCCGTCCACAGCTGCGCCATGTGCTCCATGGCCAGCTTGCTGACGCCATAATCGTTAAACGGCGCCGGCGGCGCGCTCTCGTCGATGACCGGCATGCCTGCGTGGCCGTAGATATTGGCTGACGATGCCAGCAGCACGCTGGACGGCTGGTGGCGCCCTGCGGCCAGCGCCTCGAGCAGGTTGCGGGTACCGACTATGTTGACGCGGTAAATCAGTTCGGCATTGGCATGGGCCACGAAGGCGATGCCAGCCAGGTGCACCACCACGTCCGGCTGGATCTCCCCGACCGCGCGCATGAGCGCGTCGCGGTCGCACAGGTCGACGGTGTAGACGTCCGGCCCGACCGGTTCGCCCGGCAGCACGATGCCGAACACCCGGTAGCCGGCGGCGGTAAGCTCCTGGGCCATGTAGTGCCCGGTAAAACCGTGCAGGCCCGTGATCAGGGCGCGCTTGCCTGCGCCCTCGCCTTCCAGCACGAGCGACGAGTAATTTTCCGTGGCCAGGCGGTTCATATCAGAAGGAGTAACCGGTTTCGTTACGGCGCATGTCGGCCGCGACCATCATCTGGCAAAGCTGCTCCAGCGTCGTCGCCGGCGCCCAGCCCAGCTCGCGCTTCGCCTTGGAAGCGTCGCCGATCAGCAGCTCGACTTCGGCCGGACGGTAGAACTTCGGGCTGATCCGCACCAGCAGCTTGCCGGTCTGCGCGCAGTGGCCGGTCTCGCTTTCGCCCTGGCCGTTGAACTCGATGCCGACGCCGGCCGCCTTGAACGCCATCGTGACGAAATCGCGCACGCTTTCGGTACGGTTGGTGGCCAGCACGAAGGTGTCCGGGGTGTCGGCCTGCAGCATGCGCCACATGCCATCGACGTATTCGCGGGCGTAGCCCCAGTCGCGCTTGGCGTCGAGGTTGCCCAGTTCGAGCACGCTAAGCTTGTTGAGCACGATCTTGGCGACCGAGTCGGTGATCTTGCGGGTGACGAATTCACGCCCGCGCAGCGGCGACTCGTGGTTGAACAGGATGCCCGAGGCGCCGAAGATGCCATACGACTCGCGGTAGTTCACGGTCATCCAGTGCGCGTACAGCTTGGCCACGCCGTACGGGCTGCGCGGGTAGAACGGGGTGTCCTCGACCTGCGGGATGGCCTGAACCTTGCCGAACATTTCCGAGGTCGAGGCCTGGTAGAAGCGGATTTTCGGGTTGACGATGCGGATCGCTTCAAGCAGGTTGACCGCGCCCATGCCGGTGATGCCGGCAGTGGCGAGCGGCTGCTCGAACGACACGCCGACGAAACTTTGCGCGGCCAGGTTGTAGACCTCGTCGGGTTCGCTCGACTGCATCAGGCGGATCGCCGACGACAGGTCGGTCAGGTCGTATTCGACCAGGTTCAGGTTCGGATGCGCGTCGATACCGAGTTCTTCAATCCGCCAGAAGTTGACCGAACTGGTGCGGCGGAACGTACCGGTGACCCGGTAGCCCTTCTCAAGCAGAAGCTGGGCCAGGTAGGCTCCGTCCTGGCCGGTGATGCCGGTAATGAGGGCTTTTTTTGTTGTTTGCATGTTATTCGGAATGTCGCGTGTAGTTGCCTGTTGCTAAAGCTGCCTCAGGCAGAAAATCGGCCCGGGATTGTAACAGTCACCACAGCGGCACCCTGTTACGCTAGGAAATCGTGCAGAATCAACAACATAGAACACATGTCATTATGCCTTGAAAGGCGCCACGGACGGCGCGCCTTTACGGTTTGTTACTGTTGTCTTTTAGTGTCTGACAGATGTAACATGCGGCGCGCATGACCTGGCTCAAATGAGGAGTTGCCCGCCGAACCGGTTCCGGTCCGGCGGCGGCCGATCAGCGTTGCGCCACGGCGTCGACCACGCACAGCGCGGTCATGTTGACGATCCGGCGCACCGTCGCCGACGGGGTCAGTACATGCACCGGGCGCGCACATCCCAGCAGCACCGGGCCGATCGCGATGCCGTTGCCGGCTGCGGTCTTGAGCAGGTTGTAGGCGATGTTGGCGGCGTCGATGTTCGGCATCACCAGGAGGTTGGCGTCGCCTTTCAGGGTCGATTGCGGCATCACCTTCTCGCGCAGCTTGGAGTCGAGCGCGGCGTCGCCATGCATCTCGCCGTCGATTTCGAGGCCCGGCGCCTGCTGCTGGACCAGCGCCAGCACTTCGCGCATCTTCTTCGCCGACTCGCTGTTGGCCGAGCCGAAGTTCGAATGCGACAGCAAGGCCGCGCGCGGGATCAGGCCGAAGCGGCTCATTTCCTCGGCCGCCATGATGGTGATCTCGGCCAGCTGCTGGGCGGTCGGGTTCTCGTTGACGTGGGTGTCCACCATCGCCAGCTGGCGTTCCGGCAGGATCAGGAAGTTCATCGCCGCATACACATTGGCGCCGGCGCGCTTGCCCAGCACCTGGTCGATGTAGTGCAGGTGCAGCATGGTGGTGCCGAAAGTGCCGCAGATCATGCCGTCGGCATGGCCCTTGTGGATCATCATCGCGCCGATCAGGCTGTGGCGGCGGCGCATTTCCAGCTTGGCCCACTCTTCGGTCACGCCCTTGCGCATGCCCATCTGGTGGTAGGTCTGCCAGTAGTCGCGGTAGCGCTCGTCGTGGTCCGGATTGATCACGTCGAAATGCTCGCCCAGCTTCAGGCGCAGGCCGAACTTTTCGATGCGCTTTTCCAGCACCGCCGGGCGGCCCACCATGATCGGGCGCGCCAGTTTCTCGTCGACCACCACCTGCACCGCGCGCAGCACGCGCTCGTCTTCGCCCTCGGCGTAGACGATG
Organism: Telluria sp.; assembly: GCA_036402435.1. Classification (GTDB taxonomy): domain Bacteria; phylum Pseudomonadota; class Gammaproteobacteria; order Burkholderiales; family Burkholderiaceae_D; genus Telluria_A. The sequence goes on from DASWSX010000005.1 coordinate 14,138, forward strand.
CGCTTGAGTTCCGGCGGGGTGCCCTTGGCGGTCGCAAACAGCGGCTTCATGAAGGTGCCGCTGCGGTACACGAACTGCTGCAGGCTGTCGGCGTAGGCTTCGTAGTCGGCGATCGGGCGCGTGGCGACCCCGGACTCGTGCGCCGCGCGCGCCACGGCCGGCGCGATATGAATCAGGAGGCGCGGGTCGAACGGCATCGGGATCAGGTACTCCGGGCCGAACGACAGGTTCTTGATGCCGTAAGTGGTGGCCACGACGTCCGACTGCTCGGCGTGGGCCAGGTCGGCGATCGCATGCACCACTGCGATTTCCATTTCGCGCGTGATGGTGGTGGCGCCGCAGTCGAGGGCACCGCGGAAGATGTACGGGAAGCACAGCACGTTATTGACCTGGTTCGGATAGTCCGAACGGCCGGTGGCGATGATGGCGTCGCTGCGCACCGCGCGCACTTCCTCGGGCAGGATCTCGGGGGTCGGGTTGGCCAGCGCCAGGATCAGCGGGTTGGGCGCCATCGCGCGCACCATGTCCTGCTTGAGCACGCCGCCGGCCGACAGGCCGAGGAAGATGTCGGCGCCGGGAATCGCCTCGGCCAGCGTGCGCAGCGGCGTGTCCTGCGCGAAGCGCTCCTTGTCCGGGTCCATCAGTTCGGCGCGGCCCTTGTAGACCACGCCGGCCAGGTCGGTGACGAAGATATTCTCGATCGGGAAGCCGAGGTCGACGATCAGGTCGAGGCAGGCCAGCGCCGCCGCGCCCGCGCCCGAGACGACCATCTTGCAGTCCTTCAGGCTCTTGCCGACCACCTTGATGCCGTTCAGGATCGCCGCGCCGACGATGATCGCGGTGCCGTGCTGGTCATCGTGGAAGACCGGGATCTTCATCCGCTCGCGCAGCTTGCGCTCGATGTAGAAGCACTCGGGCGCCTTGATGTCCTCGAGGTTGATGCCGCCGAAAGTAGGCTCGAGCGAGGCGATGATGTCGACCAGCTTGTCCGGGTCGCACTCGTTGATCTCGATGTCGAACACGTCGACGCCGGCGAATTTCTTGAACAGCACGCCCTTGCCTTCCATGACCGGCTTGGAGGCGAGCGCACCGATGTTGCCCAGTCCGAGCACGGCGGTGCCGTTGGTGATCACGGCAACCAGGTTGCCGCGCGCGGTGTACTTAAAGGCCGCCGCCGGATCCTTGACGATTTCCTCGCACGGCGCGGCCACGCCCGGCGAGTACGCCAGGGCCAGGTCGCGCTGGTTCAGCAACTGCTTGGTGGGGGTGACGCTGATCTTTCCCGGGCGCGGGATTTCGTGGTATTCGAGCGCTGCGAGGCGGAGCTGTTGACGCAGTTCTTCTTTTTTGTCTGATGACGAATCCATCGTTGCGGCCTTCCTTAAACACTCGGGTGATTGTCGATTTTAGCAGACCGCCACTTTTGACAACTACGTATTTCTACCAACGCCGCATAAGGCAAAAGCTATCGCATCAATGAAAACTATCAATTTCACGGATTGATTGATCTTAGCTATGATTCATCCATACCCAATAGCGCAAGGAGCAGCACCATGGCAGACCAGATCAAATCCGTGACGATTGAGAACCTCGAAGCGGCGTTTGCCGGCGAATCGATGGCCCACATCAAATACCGCTACTTCGCGAAACTGGCCCGCGCCGCCGGCGCGACCGAGGTGGCCGAGGCCTTCGAAGCGACCGCCGACCAGGAAGTGGCGCACGCGTTCGGCCACCTCGACCTGCTGTACCCGAAGGACAAGATCACGCCGGCGCTGGCGCTGCAGATCGCGATCGAGGGCGAAACCTACGAATACACCGAGATGTATCCGAAGTTCCGCCACCTGGCCATAGAGGAAGGCAACGCCGCCGCGGTGGCCGAGTACGACGAGCAGATCGAGGAATCGAAGGTCCACGCGGCGCAGTTCAGGCGCACGCTTGAAATGGCCGCCAAGCGCTTCGCCGCGCTGGCCAGGGTCGAAGAGCGCCACGCCAACCACTACAAGGAAGCGCTCGACAAACTGAACGCAAGCGCCTGAACCATCGACCACCACTATATAAAAAGGAAACACATGAAGACCTACCAGTGCATCGTTTGCGGCTTTATCTACGACGAAAGCGTCGGCATGCCCGATGAAGGGATCGCGGCCGGAACCCGCTGGGCCGACATCCCGGACAACTGGGAATGCCCGGACTGCGGCGTCGCCAAATCCGATTTCGAGATGGTTGAACTGTAATGGAGCCGGTCGTCATCATCGGCGCCGGCATGGGGGCGTACAGCCTGGCGCGCGAATTCCGTAAGCTCGACAAAACCACGCCGCTGATGCTGGTTGCGGGGGACGCGGGCAACGCGTATGCCAAGCCGATGCTGTCGAACGCCTTCGCCCTCGGCAAGGCGCCGGCGCAGCTGGTTTCGTCGAGCGCCGCGCAAATGGCCACGCAACTGGGCGCCGACGTACTGACGCATACCCAGGTGCTGTCGATCGATACCGCCGGCGCTGCGATTTTCACCACCAGGGGCCGCTTCGCGTACAGCAAACTGGTGCTGGCGCTGGGGGCGCACCCGATCCGGCTGCCGGTCGGCGGCGATGCTGCCGACGAGGTCCTGTCAGTAAATAACATCGCGGACTATACGGCGATGCGCGAGAAGATCGACGCGATTGGCGGCAGCGCCCGCGTCACCATCCTCGGCGCGGGGCTGATCGGCTGCGAATTTGCCGACGACCTGGCGGCCGCTGGCCACCATGTCACGCTGGTCGACCCGAACCCGCGCCCGCTGGCCGCGCTGGCCGCCCCCGCGCTGTCGGACGGGCTGGCCCAGGCCTGGGCAAACCATTCGATTACGCTGGCCCTTGGCACGACTGCGGCGAGCATATCGCGCGCAAGCGGCGCACTGCATGTGGCACTGGCCGACGGAAGAGTGGTCGAAGCCGATATCGTGCTGTCGGCGGTGGGGCTGCGTCCCTCGGTGGCGCTGGCTGCCGATGCGAAGATCGACATCCGGCGCGGCATCGTGGTCGACGCTTACGGGCAGACCAGTTGCGAAGGCGTATTCGCATTGGGTGACTGCGCCGAATATGCGACTGCAAGCGGCAGCGCTGTGATGCCGTATGTGGCGCCGATGCTGGCCGCGGCGCGCGCGATTGCGGCCACGCTGGCCGGCATTCCGACGCCGATCGAGCACAAGACCGAGGCGGTGATCGTTAAAACGCCGAGCTACAGGCTGGCGCTGGCGCCGCCGCCTGCGGGCCTGGCGGGCAGCTGGGTGCATGAAACGGATGCCGAGCGCACGGTGGCGCGGTTCGTCGGCGAAGACGGCGTGCTGCGCGGGTTCGGGATGTCCTCGCCGGCGCCGGCGCTGCGCCAGAAGCTGCTGGGGGCGCTCGGCGTGTAAATCATCGGTACAATCGCGGGATGCTCTCCGAATTCGACCTGATCAAACACTACTTCAAGCGGCCGCAGGCCGGCCGCGCCGTCCTCGGCATCGGCGACGACTGCGCGCTGCTCGCGCCCTCCCCCGGCACGCAGCTCGCCATTTCGTGCGACATGCTGGTCGAAGGCCGCCACTTTTTCGCCGGCGCCGACCCGCGCATGCTGGGCCACAAATCCCTCGCCGTGAACCTGTCCGACCTGGCCGCCATGGGCGCGACGCCGCGCGCGTTCACGCTGGCGCTGTCGCTGCCGGCGGCCGACCGCGACTGGCTTGAAGGCTTCTCCGCCGGCCTGTTCGCGCTGGCCGATGCACACGATTGCGAACTGGTCGGCGGCGACACCACCAAGGGACCGCTGAACATCTGCATCACCATCTTCGGCGAAGTCGCGCCCGGCCGCGCGCTGCGACGCGATGCCGCACAGTCCGGCGACGACATCTGGATCTCGGGCACGCTGGGCGACGCGCGCCTGGCGCTGGCCGGCTACTGGAAGGAGCTGGAGCTGGACGCTGCCAGCCTCGGTGAAGCAGCAGTCCGCATGCACATGCCCTCCCCGCGCGTCGCGCTCGGAATGGCACTGGCCGCGCAAGGTGCTGCCCATGCGGCGATCGATATTTCGGATGGACTGGTGGGAGACCTCGGCCACATCCTGGCCGCATCCAAGGTGGGAGCCACGCTGGATGCGGACGCGCTGCCTGCCGGGCCGGTGCTCGCGCGCCAGCCGGCGGACCTGCGGCGCCGTTTCTGCGCCGCCGGCGGCGACGATTATGAGTTGTGCTTCACCGCGCCAGCATTGGCGCGCGCCGCCGTGATGGCCGCCGCCGCGCATGCCGGCACGCCGGTCGCGCGCGTGGGCACCATCGACGCCGCGCCGGGGCTGCGCCTGGTCGACGCAGCGGGCGCGCCACTCGGGCTGGCGCTGGCCGGGTTCGACCACTTCAGCGGCGACTGACCCGCAAGCCTTCGGCTTCCTCGTCCTGCGTCACCACCACCGTGCGACGCGGGTCGTCGCGGGCGCCGTTCACCAGCCAGTAGTGATGGAACGCCAGGCGGATGTTGTCGCGCAGCTGGGTGTCGTCCCACGGCTTGGTGTAGAAGCGGTAGATCGCGCCGCTGTTGATCGAATCGAGCACCACCTGCAGCCCGGTTTCGCCGGCCAGGATGATGCGCACCGTGTCCGGGTACATCTCCTTGACGCGGCTGAGGAATTCGGTGCCGCTCATGAACGGCATGCGCTGGTCGCATACGATCACCTGCACCTGGTGCTGCGCCAGCAGGTCGAAGCCTTCGGCAGGCGACACCGCCGTCAGGATCTTGTAGTTGTCGCGCCTGAACAGCCGGTGCAGCGCCGCCAGCGCGTTGATGTCGTCGTCGACGATCAGCAAGGTCGGGTGTTCGGTGTCGTTGGCCGCGTGGTCGTCGTCGGGCGCGGTGCGGTTGGCCGCAACCATGTCGCCCAGCTGGCGCGCCGTCAGCGCCCGGCTGACGTGGAAACCCTGCACCTGGTCGCAGCGGTGGCGCCGCAGGTACATCAGCTGGGCGCGGCTTTCAACGCCTTCGGCGATCACCTGCATGTGCATGCTGTGCGCCATGCTGATAATGGCCAGCGCGATCGCGGCGTCGTCCGGGTTGGTCGTGATGTCGCGCACGAAGGCGATGTCGATCTTCAGCTTGTCGATCGGGAAGCGCTTCAGGTAGGCCAGGCTGGAGTAGCCGGTGCCGAAGTCGTCGAGCGAGATGCGGATGCCGAGGTCGCGCAGGCGCGTGAGCACGCCGCTGGTGTGCTCGGCGTTGGTCATCAGCGCGCTTTCGGTCAGTTCCAGCTCGAGCAGCGCGGCGTCGATCTTGTGGCGCAGCAGCGCGCCGCGCACTTCTTCTTCGAGGTCGCCTTCGACGAACTGGCGGCTCGATACATTGACCGCTACCCTGATCTCGCCAAAACCGCCCGCCAGCCACGCGGCCACCTGGCAGCATGCCTCGTCGATGATCCATGCGCCGACCTTGACGATCAGGCCCGTCTCTTCGAGGATCGGCACGAATTCGGCCGGGAACACCATGCCGTAGCCGGGGCGGTGCCAGCGCAGCAGCGCTTCGACGCCGGTGATGCGGCCGGTGTTGACGTTCATCTTGGGCTGGTAGTACAGCTCGAACTCGCGGTTGTCCAGCGCGCGCCGCAGCGCCGATTCGAGGTCGAGGCGCGCCAGCACCTGCACGTTCATGCCGGCCGTGAAGAAGCGGTAGCCGTCGCGCCCGGCCGCCTTGGCGCGGCCCATCGCGGTGTCGGCGTACTTGATCAGGGTTTGCGGGTCGGTCGCGTCATCCGGATACATTGCGATGCCTATGCTGGCCGTGAGCTGCGGCTGCTGGCCATCCAGCTCGAACGGCGCGCGCATCGCCTCGCGCACTTCGTTGGCGACATGCACCGCTTCGTCCTGGTCGCGGGTGGGCAGGATCAGCGCGAACTCGTCGCCGCCAAGCCGGCCCAGCGTGTCGCGCGCATGCAGGCACTGCACCAACCGGTTGCTGAACTGGCGCAGCAGTTCGTCGCCGTGGCTGGCGCCGAGCGATTCGTTGACGATCTTGAAGCGGTCCAGCCCGATCGACAGCACCGCCACGCGGCCGTCCTTGTCGCGCGCCATCTCGATCGTGTCGTGCAAGGTCTGGTAGAACAGCATCCGGTTCGGCAGTCCGGTCAGGCTGTCGTAGCTGGCCAGGTGGCGCAGGCGCTGCTGCGCGATGCGGCGCTCGGTGATGTCGCGCGCTACCGCGATCAGCATGCGGCTGCCGCCCTTCACTTCCAGCTGCCAGCGCACTTCGGTGGGCAGCGCCACCATGTCGCTGTCGGTCAGCTCCGTTTCCACGAGGTTCGGCTGGCGCCCCGCCTGGCCAGGGGCCGCGTGGGCTTCGAGCTGGGCGTAGGTGGCCAGCCCGAAGCCGACCGGATCGGTGCCGAGCAGCTCGTCGCGGGTGTAGCCAAGCATGCGGCAGGCGCCGTCGCTGACGTCCACCAGCAGCATGTTGTCGGCGTCGATCAGGAAGATCGCGTCCGACGTCGCGTCCATCGCGCTGCGGAAGCGCTGCAGCGCGGCGGTGCGCTCGCGCACGGTCTGCTCGAGCCGCTCGCCGTAGCTGGTCGACTCGCGGTGCAGCAGGCGCACTTCGAGCAGGTTGCGGATGCGCGTGAGCACCTCGACCGCATCGAACGGCTTGCTGATGAAGTCGCGCGCGCCCGCTTCCAGCGCCGCCACTTTCTTGTCCGGTTCCGCGGTCACCACCAGCACCGGCAGCCAAGGCCCGGTCTCGACCACCTTGAGCGCCTCCATCACGTCGAACCCGCTCATGCCGGGCATGTGCAGGTCGAGGATGATCAGGTCGTAGCGATGCTGCGCATGCAGCGGCGCGACCTGGTGCGGGTCGTCGGTACTGCTGACGTTGACGTAGCCGCTGGCCGTGAGCAGGTATTCGAGCAGCTCGGCGTTGACCGGCTGGTCGTCCACCACCAGCACGCGCGCGCGCAGGATCTCGCCTGGCGCGATCATGGCTGCTGCTCCTTGTGGCTGGCGTCGCGCGCGGCGATCCAGGCCAGCGTACTGTCGACTGCATCGGTGAATTCATCGATGTTGATCGGCTTGGTGAGGTAGCGGAAGAAGCCGGCCGCGATGCCGCGTTCTATGTCGCGCGGCATCGCGTTGGCGGTCAGCGCGATCACCGGGATATGCGAGGTGCGCGGATCGTTGCGCAGCATCCGCATGGCTTCGACGCCATTCACCATCGGCAGGTTGATGTCCATCAGGATCAGGTCGGGCGCATGGCGCCTGGCCATCTCGATGCCCAGGTGGCCGTCCTGCGCCGAGATCAGCCGCAGGTCGGACCGGAAGCGCACGATCTCCTCGACCAGTTTCAGGTTGGCCGGGTTGTCCTCGACGTACAGCACGGTGCGGCGCGCGCCGGTGTCGGCAACGCCGTGCGCCGCCGCCTGCGGCGGCGCCGCGCCAACGATGGCGCCCAGCGCGTGCGGCTCGGTCAGCGGCAATTCGATCCAGAAGACGCTGCCGACGCCGGCCTGGCTCGATACGCCGATGGTGCCCTTCATCAGGTCGACCAGGCGGCGCGTTACCACCAGCCCGATGCCGGTGCCTTCGTGGCCGCTGTTTTCCTGGCCGAGGCGGTTAAATGGCTGGAACAGCAGGTCGAGCTGGTCGGGGCGCATGCCGGCGCCGGTGTCCTGCACCGAGATGCGCACCGTGCCCGCCCGGTCGAAGCCAAGGGCCACCATCACGGCGCCGCCGTCGCGGTTGTACTTGACCGCGTTCGACAAGAGGTTAAGCAGCACCTGCTTGAGGCGGGTGCGGTCGGCTTCGACGACAGCGGCGCCGGCATCCGGGAACAGCACGCCGATCCCGCGCTGGGCGGCGGCCGGCTCGATCATCGTGCGGCACTCGTCCAGCACTTCGCCCAGCGCGACCGGCTCGATCGACAGGTTGACGGCGCCCGCCTCGATCTTGGCCAGGTCGAGGATCTCGTTGATCAGGGTGAGCAGGTGGCGCCCGGACTTCAAAATATGGCCGGCGAATTCCTTCTTCTGCGGCAGCGTCGAAGGCAGCGCGTCGGACGTCAGGATCTGCGCGAAGCCGAGGATCGCATTGAGCGGCGTGCGCAGCTCATGGCTCATGGCCGACAGGAAGGCGGACTTGGCCTGGTTGGCTTGCCTGGCCTCGTCCATCGCCAGTTCAAGTTCGGCGTTGGCCGTTTCCAGCTGGAGCGTGCGCTCGTGCACGCGCACTTCGAGCTGCTCGTTCAGGCGCATGACTTCCTGCTGGGCGCGGGCGCGCTCCTCGGCCTCGCGTGCGATTGCGCGGTTCGAGGTTTCCAGTTCGCCGGTGCGCTGCTCGATCTCGGTCAGCATCGCGTTGAACGAATCGACCAGTTCGCCCGCTTCGTCGGTGCTGGTGCGCGGCGCGCGGCGCGAGTAGTCGCGCGTGCTGACGACCTCGCGCGCCACGCCGGCGATCGCGAAGATCGGCGCGGTAACGATCCGGCCGAGCCGGCGCGTGAGCAGCAGCGCCAGCAGCATCGCCAATGTGGTGATCAACAGCGCGATGCCGGCGTAGTCGAGCGTGCGCGACACCAGCGCATATTCCGCGCGCAGGTAGACGGTGCCGAGCAGTTCGCCGTTTTCGATGATGCGCCGGTACAGGAACAGGTTGGTGCCTTCGGTGCGGACCTCGTCGCCCCCGGCGCGGGCCGGAAAACGGCGCGGCTCGCCCGGCGCCGCATACGACGCAAACAGCTCGCCACGGGCGTTATAGATGGCGCCCGCGCGCACCTGCGGGCGGATGCGCAGCAGCGCCAGGTTTTCCGCCGCCAGCCGCTTGTCGTCGAAGCTGAGCGCGGCCGACGTCATGTGGCCGAGCAGTTCGGCCTGGGTGCTCATGTCGCCGAGCAGCGCGCGGTGGTACTGGCGCAGGTCGTAGGCGATCAGGGTGCCGATCGAGACCACCAGCGCGGCCAGGGTGGTCAGCATGACCACCGCCGCCAGCTTCTGGCGCAGCGAATGCATGCCGATCATGTGGCGCCCCCGACGCGCAGGGCGGCGGCGAGCATGCGCGCGCTGATCCGCAACCGGCTCGGGGTGACGTGATCGAGCGCGACCTCGAAGCGCAGGCGCTGCCCGGCCACGACGAAATTGACCATGCTGCCCAGCGCCAGCGCCTCGCCGGAATCGGTCACGGTCAGCACCGACTGGCCGCGCGCGGCGTCCAGGTATTCGCTAATGGCGGCATGGTCCTGGGCGCCCACGAACACGATATGCAGCCCGGCCATCGATTCGCCGCGCCGCACTTTGCGGACCGCCACCGCATGGCCATTGACGCTGCGCCCTTCGACCACGCGCGCGAGCTGCCCTGCCAGCGCATCGTTGCCGGCAACACCAATCTGCAGCACGCTGTCGGCGCGCGCGAAGCTGCCGTCCGGCCACTGCACGAAATTGGCGAACTTATACAGGTAGGCTGCCTTGACTTCGCTTTCCAGCGGCGGCTGCGCGCGCGCCATGCCTGCGCAGGCGAGCAGGCCGATTGCCAGGCACGACGCCACGAGGCGGCGGCTCAGGCCATCCATGGGCTACCTGGGAAATTGGGGCGGGGGCGGAAGGCGGGAAGCGGCATGAAAATCGTGGATCCAAAGATGACAGTTGCGCTAGGGAAAATGGCAAGCACAAGCGGATGGCAGGATAGCAGGCGAGACGGGAAACCGTCGCACGCCATCGTCATCCGATTTGCTTTTTCGCAAAGCACTCTACGCGGTTTTGTGACAATTGGATAGGATTTTGCCACCGGATCAGCCCGGGGAACGCCCGGCAATTTTCGCGCTCGCAGGCGCTCACTGCGGGGAACAGCATGGTAAAGTAGAAATGAGCGCTGGCTGCAGCACCCTCGATCCAAGGAGCGACACGTGACGAATGATATTTCCGACCTAGCTGGCCGCGTGGGCCAGGCACTACAGGCTAAAGGCCTGCTGCTGGTGACCGCCGAGTCGTGCACCGGCGGCGGCATTTCGCAGGCCATCACCGACATCGCCGGCTCGACCGGCTGGTTCGACTGCGGCTTTGTTGCTTATTCAAATCCTTCCAAGACCGAACTGCTGGATGTCCCGGCCGCGCTGATCGCCCAGATGGGCGCCGTCAGCGAAGAAGTCGCGGCCGCGATGGCGGTCGGCGCTTTGGCCAACAGCAATGCCCACGTCGCGCTGTCGACCACGGGCATCGCCGGGCCGACCGGCGCCGTGCCCGGCAAGCCGGTCGGCACCGTGTGTTTCGGCTGGGCCCGCGGCGACCATACCTATACAGAACGGCTGGTGTTCCAGGGCGACCGCCAGGCGGTGCGCGAACAGACCGTGGTGCACGCGCTGCAAGGCCTGCTGCGCTTCATCGAATAGGTGGCAGGCAAGGCGCAGTTACTGCTGTGGCTGGCGCTCGCCGCCAGCCAGCCCAGCCTTGCGGCGGCACAGGATTACACTGTGTATGCGGCGGGCGACATTGCGTATTGCGAACATCCTGACCCGGCCTGGTCTGGCGCGGCTGCCACCGCGCGCCTCGTCGAGGCAGCGCTGGCCCGTCACCGCGATGCCGCCGTGCTCCTGCTGGGCGACATCACCTATCCGCGCGGCACCCTGCGCGAATTCACCGAGTGCTACCACCCGACCTGGGGCCGGTTCAAGCAGCGCACCTTCCCCTCCCCCGGCAACCACGAGTACCTAACGCGCGGCGCGCGCGGCTATTTCGACTACTTTGGCAGCGCCGCCGGGCCCGGCTACTACCGGGTCACGCTTGGCAGCTGGCAGGCTTACTCGCTCGACAGCAACCTGGCCGCCGGCCCGGCCGCCGCCCAGCTGGCCTGGCTGGAGCGGGAGCTGGCCGCCAACCCATCCCATTGCACCCTCGCTTACTGGCATCACCCGCTGTATAGTTCTGGCGGGCATGGCAGCAGCGCGCGCATGCTGGAAGCCTGGAAGCTTTTGCACCGGGCCGGCGCCGAGATCGTCCTGTCCGGCCACGACCACGACTATGAACGCTTCGCGCCGCAGGATGCGGCCGGCAGCTTCGATGCAGTGGGCATGCGCCAGTTCGTGATCGGTACCGGCGGGGCCTACCTGACGCCGTTCTTATTGCCCCTTCGCAACAGCGAAATGCGCGACAATAGCCGTTCTGGCGTGCTGAAGCTGGTGTTGAAGGACGGCGCGTACGAATGGGAATTCCTGGAAGCGACGTACGATGGCTTCCCGAATGGAAATGCGCCTGACCGCGGCGAGGGCAAGTGCCATGCACCGCGGGCAGGCGTTTAAATTAATTTTGGAGCAATTCGATGCATAACACGGTTCACTTCATCCTCCAGGGCAAGGGCGGCATCGGCAAAACCCTGGTATCGACCATCCTCGCGCAATGGCTCGCCGGCAAGGACGAGAAGCCGCTGCGCTGCTTCGATACCGACCAGGAAAACGCCACCTTTTCGCGCTACAAGGCGATGAACGTGAAGCACGTGCCGGTGATGACCGACAGCCGCATGATCGACCCGAAGCGCTTCGACGCGCTGATGATCGACATCCTCGAGGAAGAAGGCAACTGCGTGGTCGACAACGGCGCCAATACCTTCTCGCCGCTGATGGCCTACCTGCTCGAGAACGACTGCTTCTCGCTGCTGCAGGATTCGGGCCGCAAGGTCTACATCCACGTCATCGTCGGCGGCGGCGACACCCTGCACGACACCGCGATGGGTTTTGTCTCGACCGCCAAGTCGACCAATGTGCCGCTGGTGCTGTGGGAAAACGAACACTTCGGCCTGCTGCAGTCGGCCAGCGGCAAGCAGTTCACCGAATCGGCCACCTACGCCGACAATGCGGCCCGCGTGGTGGGCCGCGTGTCGCTGTCGCAGCGCAACGCCGACACCTTCGGCGCCGACATCAAGAAGATGAACATCGCCCGCCTGACCGCCGAGGAAGTGCGCGCCAGCGAGAAGTTCAACGTGATGGAAAAGCAGCGCATCAAGGTCGTGTTCCGCGACCTGTTCGAGCAACTCGATAAAGTGCAGTGGTAAGCCATGGACCAGCAGAAACTGCGCACCCTCGTATTTGAAAAGACCGGCGTCAAGATCGACGTCGACGATCCGGTGTTCGCGCTGGTGGCGCTGAACGAAGCGGTGCTGGCCGAAGCGGTCGAGCGCCACGTGGCGCTGCTCGACGAGGCCACCGGCGTGCTGGCGGACCAGGTGGCGGCGCTGCAGGGTGGCGGCCACATCGAGCGTCCGGCCAAAGCCATGCCGAAACCGCCCGCAGCCGATGCCGGGCGGCGCGCGATGATGATCGCCGGCGGCGCGGCGGCGCTGGGCGCGCTGCTGGTGCTGCTCGGGCAGGCTGCGTTCTTCCGTCCGGCGCCAGCGCCTGCGCCAATCGTGCAAGCCAGGGAACTCACGGCGGACCAGGCCAAGGCGATCGCCGAGGGCGAGAAGCTGGCGCGCGCCGTGGAGAAGCTCGACGCGAAGAGCCGCAAACTGATCCAGTCCGAAATGCAGAAGCCCTGACCATGCCACACGACCACCACGGCCACGACCACGCGCATGATCATGGCCATGGCCACCATCACCATCACATCAGCCCGGACGGCAACAACCGCGCCTTCGCGCTGGCGATCGGCCTGAACACTATCTTCGTCGCGATCGAATTCAGTTACGGCTTCATTGCGAACTCGACCGCGCTGATGGCCGATGCGGGCCACAACCTGTCGGACGTGCTGGGACTGGTACTGGCGTGGGGCGCGGCGCTGCTGGCGCGCACGGCGACCACGCAACGCTACACCTATGGGCTGCGCAGCAGCTCGATCCTGGCCGCCGTGCTCAATGCCCTGCTCCTGATGATGGCGTGCGGCGCGATCGGCTGGGAAGCGGTGCAGCGGCTGTCCAATCCGGCCCCGGTGGCGGGTATGACGGTATCGGTGGTCGCGGCGATCGGCGTGGCGGTCAATGGCATATCCGCATGGCTGTTCATGGCCGGCAGCAAGGGCGACCTGAACATCCGCGGCGCCTACCAGCACATGATGGCGGACGCGGCGATTTCGCTGGGTGTGGTGGTATCGGGACTGGTGATCATGGCGACCGGCTGGACCTGGCTCGACCCTGCGGCCAGCCTGGCAATCGTGCTGCTGATCCTGGTGAGCACCTGGTCGCTGCTGCGCGAATCGATGCAGCTGGTACTGGGTGCGGTGCCGCCGAATGTCGACGCCGAAAAAGTGTCGGCCCACCTGCGCGCCCAGCCTGGCGTGACCGACATCCACGACCTGCACATCTGGGCCATGAGCACCACCGAGAACGCGCTCACCGTGCACCTCGTCATGCCTGGCAGCTATCCGGGCGACCAGGCCTTCGACGCGATCACCGCCGGCTTGAAGCAGAACTTCGCGATCCACCACTGCACCCTGCAGATGGAACAGGGCACCACCGACCATGCCTGCGCGCTCAACGGGCATGCTCACTGAAGAGCTGGAATGCCGTGCGTCGTTCGGCCCCTGGAAATTGCCGCCAAAAACAACACCCGGCCACATCGCACCGCATGCCGTTTCAGAGTGCAATCCAAACAATATACGCACCTTTACGGGCATAACGATACAAAATTTTTAATAAAAATGTGCAATTACCTTGTTTCCAAAGCTATAGTTCTTGGCAACCGCTATTAACTGCGGGAAAAGAATCGATGCACCGATCGACGTACATTTTTCTGAGAGACAAGACAACATGCACACCCCCGTATTCACACTGCGCAGCGTCGCCGCCATTGCGGCGCTGGCGCTCGCCGGTTCGGCCTTCGCCGCCGGACAGGACGTTCAGGCCGGCCAGACCGTTCACAAAGATCCAGTGACCGGCAAGATCCGCAATGCCACCGCGGCTGAAGCAAAACAATTGAACGACCTGCGCGCCGCCGAGCGCGCCGCCCAGAAAGCCGCGCGCCAGGCCGCCGGCGCTCCGGCGACGGGGGTTGTGCGCCTGCAGCAAAACGGCATCGTTGCCGCGCACGTTGATGAAGAGCTGGTGATGCACTCGGTAATGCGCCGCAATGCGGACGGCAAACTGGAGCACCATTGCGTCCATGGCAAGACTGCCGCCGAATCCGCCCTGTCCCACCCAGTGACCACCCAATCCAAGGAGCACCAGCATGAAGTTCAATAAGCGCCCAAGCCTGACACTGGTGGCAGCGGCCCTGGCCCTTGCCTGTGGCGCCGCGGGCTCGGCCCACGCAGCTGCGACGATCGTGATCAACAACCTGAACGCGCCTGGCGTCGGCTTCAACGACCCGACGCCGACCGTGCCTGTCGGCGGCAACACCGGCACCACCCTCGGCCAGCAGCGCCTGATCGCGTTCACGCACGCGGCCAATATCTGGGGCGCGACCCTGACGACCTCGGTACCGATCGTCATCAATGCACAGTTCCGTCCGCTGGCCTGCACCGCCACCGGCGCCGTGCTCGGCAGCGCCGGCGCGACCCAGGTGTTCGCCGACTTCGCTGGCGCGCCAAAGGCAGGCACCATTTACTCGTACGCACTGGCCAACAAGCTGTACGGCAGCGAGATTTCCGACACGCCGGGCGGCCAGATCAATGCCAACTTCAATTCCGAACTGGGCAAGCCGAACTGCCTGGCCGGCAGCGCGTTCTACCTCGGCCTTGACGCCAACGAAGGCAACAACATCGACTTCGTTGCCACCCTGCTGCACGAAATGGGACACGGCCTGGGCTTCCAGACCTTTACCAACGGCGCGACCGGCGCCCAGTTCGCCGGCTACCCGTCGGTGTGGGACCACAACCTGCTGGACAACACGACCAACAAGCTGTGGATCAACATGACCAATGCCGAGCGCGCTGCGTCGGCGCTCAAGCCGTCGGGCCTGTCCTGGACCGGCGCCCGCGTGACCGCGGCCGTGCCTTCGGTGCTTACCGCCACTCCTCAGCTGCGCATCATCGGCGCCGGCGCCCAAGCCGGCGGTGGCTTGTACAAGATTGGCGAAGCCGACTTCGGTCCAAAGCTGGACAAGTCGCCGGTCACCGGCCAGATCGCCCAGGTCGCCCTGCAGGCGGACAGCCCAGGGTCGGCGTGCACGCCATTCAATGCTGCCAATGCCGCAGCGGTTCGCCGTAACATTGCCCTGGTCAGCCGCGGCACCTGCGGCTTCGCGGTCAAGGTCAAGAACGCGCAGGACGCGGGCGCCATCGGCGTCATCGTGGCCGACAATGCACCCGGCGCCGTGACGGGCATGGGCGGTGCGGACCCGACAATCACGATTCCGGCAGTGCGCGTCACGCAAGCTGACGGCGCCCTGATTGCCGCCAGCCTGACTATGCCAAACGGCAACGTGGCCGGTACCGTGGGCAAGTTCGAGCGCTCCAAGACCTCGATCTCGGGCGCCGATGCTGAGCGCCGCATGACGATGTTCACGCCGAACCCGTATCAGCCAGGTTCGTCGGTATCGCACTACAACACGACGGCCACGCGCAACCAGTTGATGGAGCCATCGATCAGTGCCGACCTGTCGCACTCGGTGACGGCACCGATCGACCTGACGTTCGAACTGTTCAAGGACATCGGCTGGTAATCGCCAACGCCGCGTTTCCCGCAAAAAAAACCGCCTGTTCGCAGGCGGTTTTTTTTATTCAGGGATGCGCAGTGCCGGCCTGCGGCATCCTCAGCGCTTCGAGCCGGCGACCAGTACTGCCGCGCCAGCCACGATGGCGGCGATGCTCGCCCACAGCGGGATGTTGACCTTTTTCTCTTCCTCTACTGACATATTGATCGGCCCGAGGCTGGCCTTATGCGTTTCCTGGGTAAAGCTGAAGCCGCCCAGTGTTACGCCGAGCACACCTGCGACGATGAGCACGATGCCGATGATCTTGGTGCTATTCATTATTGGTCTTTCTGGTCGTTGATGAGGAGCGCTCAGGGTAGCAAGGATGAGTGATAAATACCACAAATTTTCTTTCCGGAAATTTAAGACACTTGTGTGCGTGGTACCGAACGGAGCCACGCGTCAATAAAGTCAATAGTGTGTCACGGGGCAGGCGTTGAGAAACGGATCATCCCGGCATTTCCCCTCGCATTATTCCATGCGCGGAAATCGTGAAATGCTCAAAGAAAGTAACGATATGAGCCGAGTCCACGGATACACGAGAGCAGTGATGGTTTATTCCGCTGGATGGCTGACGCCATTTTCGTCGCCGGCTGCAATGCTTGCAGGTACGAAAATCGCCGACCTGTTATGGGCATTCCAGGTGCACGGCTGGTCGTGCTGCATCCCTTGCGTCGCCTCTGTCGTGCAGACGATTCGCGCCGCGCGTCTCAGGCTCGTTTCAAACCGAAAGACCCGGGCGCAGGTTAAGCCGGCAGCTTAAGTGCTTCAAGCCAGGTTGGCGTACAGCGGCGTGCTCAGGTAGCGCTCGCCGAATGACGGGATGATCGTCACGATCAGCTTGCCCTCGTTCTCCGGCCGGTGCGCCACCTGCAGTGCGGCCCACAAGGCGGCGCCTGCCGAAATGCCGACCAGCAGACCTTCACCACGAGCAGCCGCGCGCGCCGTCTCGAACGCGTTGTCGTTGCTGACACGGATCACTTCATCATACGAATGGACATTCAGCACGGCCGGGATGAAACCCGCGCCGATGCCCTGGATCGGGTGCGGCCCCTTGGTGCCTTTCGACAGCATTGGCGACGCTTCCGGTTCGACCGCGATGGCCTGGAACGATGGCTTGCGCGACTTGATGACTTCGCTCACGCCGGTAATCGTGCCGCCAGTGCCGACGCCGGCCACCAGGATATCGACCTGGCCGTCGGTGTCGCGCCAGATTTCCTCGGCCGTGGTGCGGCGGTGGACTTCCGGGTTGGCGGGATTGTTGAATTGCTGCGGCATGAAGTGGCTTGGATTTTCAGCCACCAGTTCCTCGGCGCGGCGGATCGCGCCCAGCATGCCTTCCGAACCGGGCGTGAGCACCAGCTCGGCGCCATAGGCGCGCAGCAAGGTGCGCCGCTCGGTGCTCATGGTTTCGGGCATCACCAGCTTGCAGCGGTAGCCGCGCGCCGCGCACACCATCGCCAGCGCGATGCCGGTGTTGCCGCTGGTCGGCTCGACGATGATAGTTTCAGGGCCGATCTGCCCGGCCGCCTCGGCCGCCTCGATCATCGCCAGGCCGATACGGTCCTTGACGCTGTGCGCGGGATTATGGAATTCGAGCTTGGCCACGATCTGCGCTCCCGCGTCGCGGCCAAGGTTGCGGATACGAACCAAGGGGGTGTTGCCGATTAACTCAGTCACATCGTTTGCAATTCTCATCACATCCTCCCGTGGTTCATGATCGTTTTGACTTACTTCACCTGCAGCAGTTCCACATCGAAAATCAGGTCGGCGTCCGGCGGAATCACGCCGCTGCCGGCGCCGCGCTTGCCGTAGGCCAGGTGGCTCGGGATGATCAGGGTGCGCTTGCCGCCCACTTTCATGCCCGCCACGCCCTGCTCCCAGCCCTTGATGACGCGTCCCGCGCCGAGCTGGAACTCGAGCGGCTCGCGCCCGATCGACGAGTCGAACTTGCGCCCGCGCTGGTTCTTCGCCATCGGCTTGTAGAACCAGCCGGTGTA
>DASWSX010000006.1:0-26887 GCA_036402435.1 Telluria sp.
CCTGCCTCGACTTGCGCTGACGTCGCCCGTCGAATGGCGCACTTCTTCAAGCTCCTGGAGGCAAACAATAGTCGCTACATGAAATAAAGGTCTGGGAAATGCTGCCGCGCCCTTGAATTTTCTTCCGGTTACTCTCAGCGAGCCGGCGTCCGGGCTTCTGGCGACAATAACTCCAGGAGCCTGCCGTTTTTCGGAATTCTTTGATTTGGGGATAAGAATTTTGGTCGGGGTGAGAGGATTCGAACCTCCGGCCTCTGCGTCCCGAACGCAGCGCTCTACCAGGCTGAGCCACACCCCGACGGGTAGCTGATGTACTGATATGGAACGCTTAAATTCTAAAAACGCTAGTGGTTCCTGTCAACAGCGAAGGCACAGAGCTGGAGCAAGCTTTGTTTATATGGGCTGTCCGGCAGGCTGGCAATCGCGCCCGCGGCGCGCTTGCCGGCCACTTCCGCCTCGCGGCGGGTGAAATCGAGCGCGCCGCTGGTCGTGACCGCGGCCAGGATCGCGTCGAAATGCTGTTCGTCGCCCTGCTCGATGCAGTTGCGCACCAGTTCGCGTTGTTCGGCGGTGCCGGTTTCCATCAGGTAGATCAGCGGCAGGGTAGGCTTGCCTTCGCGCAGGTCGTCGCCGACGTTCTTGCCGATTTCGTTGGCGTCGCCAGCATAGTCGAGCACGTCGTCGATCAGCTGGAAGGCGGTGCCGAGCGAGCGGCCGTATTCGCCGGCGGCCTCGACCTGCTCGTCGGTGGCGCCCGCGATCAGCGCGCCCAGCTGGGCCGCCGCTTCGAACAGCTTGGCCGTCTTCGAGCGGATCACCTTCAGGTAGCTTTCCTGGGTGACGTCCGGGTCGTGCATGTTCAGCAGCTGCAGGACCTCGCCTTCGGCGATCACGTTGGTCGCGTCCGAGAGGATCTGCATGACGCGCATATTATTCAGGCCGACCATCATCTGGAACGAGCGCGAGTACAGGAAGTCGCCCACCAGCACCGAGGCGGCATTGCCAAACAGCGCGTTGGCGGTCTGGCGCCCGCGCCGCATCGACGATTCGTCGACGACGTCGTCGTGCAGCAAGGTGGCGGTGTGGATGAACTCGACCACCGCCGCCAGTTCGTGGTGGGCGGTGCCGCGGTAGCCGTAGGCATTTGCCACCAGCAATACGAGCACCGGACGGATACGCTTGCCGCCGGCGCTGATGATGTACTCGGCAATCTGATTGACCAGGGTCACCTCCGAATGGAGGCGTTCACGGATGACCTTGTTCACCGCTTCCATGTCTGGAGCGATCGAGTGGGCGATATTATTCTGTGGTGCGGTGGTGGTAGCGGCGGACAAGGCGAACCTGCATTGGACGATAGGTGTGTGGATTATACGACAAGCATGCGGTGCCGTGCCGTTGCCCACGCCCGTGCCGTCTTTCGGGCAGGGAAGCAAAGTTGTTGACATACCACGAACAGCGGCAGTTGTGCACACCTTTTGACGAGCAATCCCTAGCCGTGTATAATTTGCGGTTCCCCGGCTTCCGGCCAGGGAAATTTTCTAACATTTGATGAGGTTTCAAATCATGTACGCGGTCATAAAAACCGGTGGCAAACAATACAAAGTTGTCGCTGGCGAAAAACTTAAAGTAGAACAGATACCGGCAGACATTGGTTCCGAACTCACCATCGATCAAGTACTCGCAGTAGGCGCGGGCGACACCATCAAGTTTGGTGCGCCATTGGTCGAAGGTGCAACGGTTCTGGTTACTGTTGTGGCACACGGTCGTCACGATAAGGTGAAGATTTTCAAGATGCGTCGTCGTAAGCACTACCAGAAGCACCAAGGCCATCGTCAGAACTACACCGAAATCCAAATCGTCTCGATCAACGGCTAATTGCTGTTTGCCCGAATTAATCCAGCTATCAAGGAGCACCTAAATGGCACACAAAAAAGGCGGCGGTACTACCCGCAACGGCCGCGACTCAGAATCAAAGCGCCTTGGCGTTAAGGTTTACGGCGGCCAGGTCATCAACGCAGGCGGCATCATCATTCGCCAGCGCGGTACCCCGGTACGTGCAGGCACCAACGTCGGTACGGGCAAGGATCACACCCTGTTCGCACTGGTCGACGGTACTGTCAAGTTCGTCAAGAAGGGCATCGGCTCGAAGCAGTTCGTGACCGTAGTTGCAGCTCAGACTGTAGCAGCGTAATACGCGCTCGCGCCGTTCGCGGCGCAAATCTGTAAGGCGCAAGCCTTCCATCGAAAGGCTCTGCCCAAGGTAGAGCCTTTTTAGTTTTATGGCGGTACAAAATTATGAAGTTTATCGACGAAGCAAAAATCGAAGTCATCGGTGGCGACGGCGGCAATGGCTGCGCCTCGTTCTGCCGCGAGAAGTTCCGCCCGTTCGGCGGACCTGACGGTGGCGACGGTGGCAAGGGCGGCTCCATCTGGGCGGTTGCGGACCGCAACATCAACACGCTGGTGGATTTCCGTTACTCCAAACTGCACAAGGCGCGCGACGGTGAAGCCGGCCGCGGCTCCGATTGCTACGGCAAGGGCGCGGACGACATCTTCATGCGCATGCCGGTTGGTACCCTGATCGTCGATAACATCACCGGCGAAATCATCGCCGACCTGACCGAACACGGCCAGACCGAACTGCTGGCCAAGGGCGGCGAGGGCGGCTGGGGCAACATCCACTTCAAGTCCTCGACCAACCGCGCTCCGCGCCAGAAAACCGAGGGCAAGGAAGGCGAACGCCGCGAACTGCGCCTGGAGCTGAAGGTACTGGCCGACGTCGGCCTGCTCGGCATGCCCAACGCCGGCAAGTCGACCTTCATCACGGCCGTGTCGAACGCCAAGCCGAAGATCGCCGACTACCCGTTCACCACACTGCACCCGAACCTGGGCGTGGTGCGCGTGTCGCACGAGAAGAGCTTCGTCATCGCCGACATTCCCGGCCTGATCGAGGGCGCCTCCGAAGGCGCGGGCCTGGGCCACCAGTTCCTGCGCCACCTGCAGCGTACCGGCCTGTTGCTGCACATCGTCGACCTGGCGCCGTTCGAAACCAACGTCGACCCGGTCAAGGAAGCCAAGGCGCTGGTCAAGGAGCTGGAGAAGTACGACGAATCGCTGGTCGCCAAGCCGCGCTGGCTGGTGCTCAACAAGCTCGACATGGTGCCGGAAGCGGACCGCAAGAAGGTCGTCAAGGACTTCGTCAAGCGCATGGCCTGGAAGGGCCCTGTGTTCGAGATCTCGGCGCTGAACCGCGACGGCTGCCAGGAGCTGATCAACGCGATCTACATGCACCTTGAAGTCAAGCGCAACAGCGAGCACCGCGCGGAAGAAACGCAGATGACCGAGGAAGCGCGCGGCATCGCATCGATCGATCCGGACGATCCACGTTTCAAGATCCTGGATTAAAATTGGCAGGTCCCATGCAACGGGCCAGGCTGCGGTCTTCGCTGCTCAGGCTCATCGCCACCGCCAGCTCGCTGGCCGCGCTCGCGGCCTTGCTCGATCCTGACCGCGTGGCGACCAGCATGGGGATGCTTCTCGTTGGCGTCAACGGCTACAGCCAGTTTTTCGCCATCTATGTCGGCACCAGGCTCGCTACCGCGTGGCTGGCGCTGTTGGCTGCAAGGCAGGGCGACCAGCCACTCCTCGGCGATATCACAGCATTCTTCCTCCTGGCGCAGCCGGCCGGCCGCTTCATCGCGGCGCTGGCGATCGGGCTGCCCCAGGGATTGTTGTTAGTCATATGCGGGCTGGAGCTGGCCGGCGGCCTCGGGCTGCTGGCGCTGCGCCCGCGACCTGTTGGAACGCGCGCCGATGAACTCAGTCATACAAAAAGCTAACCGCATCATCATCAAGGTCGGCTCCTCGCTGGTCACCAACGACGGGCGCGGCCTCGATCATGCCGCCATTGCGCGCTGGGCCGCGCAAATCTCCGCATTGCGCAATCTCGGCAAGGAAGTCGTGCTGGTCAGCTCCGGCGCCATCGCCGAAGGCATGCTGCGCCTGCGCTTCGACCGCCGCCCCACCGATGTCCACGAACTGCAGGCCTGCGCCGCCGTCGGCCAGATGGGCCTCGCGCAAATCTACGAAACCAGCTTCCGCGCGCACGGCCTGGGCACGGCGCAGGTGCTGCTCACCCACGCCGACCTGGCCGACCGCGAACGCTACCTCAACGCCCGCTCGACGCTGACCACCTTGCTGCGCTTCGGCGTGGTCCCGGTCATCAACGAGAACGACACCGTCGTCACCGACGAGATCAAGTTCGGCGACAACGACACGCTGGGCGCACTGGTCGCCAACCTGATCGAAGCGGACGCCCTGGTCATCCTGACCGACCAGAAGGGCCTGTTCAGCGCCGACCCGCGCAAGGACCCGGCCGCGACGCTGATCGCGGAAGGACAAGCCGGCGACCCGGCGCTCGAAGCCATGGCGGGCGGCGCCGGCAGCAGCCTCGGACGCGGCGGCATGCTGACCAAGATTCTCGCCGCCAAACGCGCGGCGCGCTCCGGCGCCGATACCGTGATCGCGTGGGGCCGCGAGGACGACGTACTGACCCGGCTGGCCGGCGGCGAAGCGATCGGCACCCAGCTGCTGGCGCAGACCGGCCGTACCACCGCGCGCAAGCAGTGGATGTCGGACCACCTGCATACGGCAGGGAAGGTGGTGCTCGACGCCGGCGCCGTCGCCAAGCTCACCAGGGAGGGCAAGTCGCTGCTGCCGATCGGCGTGCTCGAGGTGCGCGGTGAATTTGGCCGCGGCGCTGTCATCACCTGCCTGTCGGAAGACGGCGAACCGGTCGCGCGCGGGATTACCAACTACACTAGTGCCGAGGCGCGCCGCATCATGCGCAAGCCGTCCGCTGAAATCGAAACCATCCTCGGCTTCCTCGAAGGTCCCGAGCTTATCCACCGCGACAACCTGGTATTGATCTGACGATGCTCGACAAACTCCGTAGCCTGCTTCCATCGCGCCAACCGGCCGCGCCCGCCGAGCCAGTTGGCGAAACGCTGCTGTTCAATGCCTACTGCACCCGCGTGCAGATCCCGAAGCCGCCGTTCGCGCATGTGCTGCACCTGCGCCGCGACGTCGCCGATCCCGAGCTGCTGGCCCACCTGAACGACTTCTGCGGTTATGTGCTGGACCGCGGCGACGGCGAGATGTCGCGCGATAAATACCACGTGATCCTGCACCTGCAGCGCGTGCAGCATCACCTTGCGGTCAGTATCGGCGCTGACGATACCGCGGCCCTGTACGCGTGGGCGAAGGAAGCCAACGCGGTGCTGTTCACCAAGCAAGGCGATGTGCTCGACGCCGATGGCCACGTGCTGGTCGACGAAGACACCGGCGAGGCCGACGCGCAGGCGCGCGTGCCGTATCCGCCGCAGGCGTGGACGCGCAAGGCGGCCAGCGAGGCTGCGCTGGCGGCGCGCGGGATTGTGATCCCGGACGATTTGCCGCCGCTGGTCAGCGAGGAGGAACTGGTGCTGCAGGAACGTGACGACATTATCGGCCGCGCCCGTGCCCTGCTGGTGACCGCGCTGCGCGCCGAATCGGTGGCATCGGGTGAGCCGATGAGCACCGACGCCTTGCTGTCGAAGATGCCGCTGGCGGACGATTACCTGTCGGCGGAAGAGCGCGCGTTCCTGGCGCTGGACACGCCGTCGCAGCAGGAGTGCGCGCAGTTCATGTGGCGCTACGAGAGCCTGTACCTGCTGGAGTGGGCGCTTGGCATGGTGGACGAACTGCCGTTCCCGGCCGAGTCCTGCGACACCGCAAGCACGGTCGCGAAGCTGATCGAAATGCGCGGTCCGGCCGTGCGCGCGGAGTCCGCAATCCTCGACGCCCTCGACCTGACCTACCGCCTGCACTGGCACATCCGCCAGCAGCGCCTCAAGAAGCGCGGCGACACGCCCGGCGTCGACGCCGACGTGGTCATGGAACGCCACCACGCGCTGAACTGGCTGGTGCGTTTCCAGCACGCCGGCTGGGACCACGTCGACACACCGACGTAAGTCGGGCTGCTGCTACAGCTTTGGCTGTTCGAGCGCGTCGTCCGCCGGGAGTGCCTGCACGCCTGCGGCGGACGAATCATCGACTTCCTGCAGCGACAGGCGCGCCATCTCCGTGGCGCCCTGGAGCGAGGTCGCCGCCGCGATAAACCTGCCGTTATGGCAGAACCTCGCATCGGGAACCCCGGTGACAGCCGCCAGTTCTGCGTCGCGCAGTCCGGCCCAGGATTCAGGCAGGTCTGCGCGCGCTTCGAAACTGTCCGGACTGACACCGACGGTGTGCAGCATGTAGCGTTGTTCGGTGATGCTGTGGCTGATCACGAACAGCACTTTCGGCATTTCCTTGCGCACGACGGCGGACCAGGGCAGGGCCGCGTTCTTCAAGAGCAGCACGCGGCCATCTTCCAGTGACTCGGCCTGGCGGACCTGTTCGAGCGCGAGCAGTGCGCCGACACGGTAGTTCACGGCATTGGTCATGATGTCGGTAAGGACTTCCATCGCACGCCGGAACTGGCTCAGCCGGTAAGCCTCCGCAGCCTCGCCGTAACCCATCCTTTGTTCATCCAGCCAGTTCGGATTGAAGCCCGAAACAACGGCCGAAAGTCCGTAGCCACCCGGTGCGTTCTTCGCCGCGCCGACGTCGGACAGGTCGAGGTACTGGACGATGTCTGCATCGATCGCGTATGCGATCTGGCGCGCCGTGTCTTCGGCGAGCTGCTGTCCCGCGTGCGCGGCGGCGAGGGCAGCCACGCACTGCGCGCCATACTCCTTCCATACCAAGCCCGCGCTGGCGTACGGAACACCGGTCTGCCTCGCCGCATCGAATCCCTTTTGATGATGGTCGAAGCGGCCGGTGGCCGGGTCCCAGATGCCGCCCACATCGATGGCAAAGTCGGCGGCGTCTATCAGTGCGGTGTCGCGCGTCCTGATGATTTCACTATTGGGGTACAGGATATTCAGTACGGCGACTGCCCACGCGTCGTCGGCATGGAACTTCCCGCTGTGTGTTGCGATGATCATTGTGGTTCCTTTGGCAGCAGGTTGGCAGGTGGCGGCGTTTTCGCCTTATATTCGCACAGGTCGGCGATGATGCAGTTCCAGCACAAGGGCTTCCTCGCGATGCAGGTGTAGCGCCCGTGCAGGATCAGCCAGTGGTGGGCGTCGTGCAGGAACTCCTTCGGCACGAACTTGAGCAGCTTGTGCTCCACCTCGTCCACGTTCTTGCCCGGTGCGATCCTGGTGCGGTTCGAGACGCGGAAGATGTGCGTATCGACCGCCATCGCGATTTCGCCGAACGCTGTATTGAGCACCACGTTCGCGGTCTTGCGTCCGACGCCGGGCAGTTCCACCAGTTCCTCGCGCGTGCGCGGCACTTCGCCGCCATGCTTCTCGACCAGCATGCGGCAGGTCGCGATCACGTTCTTCGCCTTGGTGTGATACAGCCCGATGGTGGCGATATAGGTCTTCAGCTCGTCCTCGCCCATGTCGAGGATCGCCTGCGGCGTATTCGCGACCGGGTATAGCTTGCGCGTGGCCTTGTTGACGCCGACGTCGGTGGACTGTGCCGACAGCAGCACGGCAATCAGCAGTTCAAACGGCGTGGTGTATTCCAGTTCAGTGACAGGGTTCGGATTGGCGGCGCGCAGGCGCGCGAAGATTTCGTAGCGTTTGGCTGGATTCATTATTCAGGTTTTTTCTGTTCTTCGGCCTTCAGGCGCGCGCGTTCCATGGCTGCGGCGATAATCGCGCGCTTGCGCTCCTTCTCGGCCAGTTCGCCGGGCGTGTTGGTGGCCTCGAGCGTGACGGCCTTGAGCTTTTCGGCGGCTTTTGCGGCCAGCCGCGCGTCGTTCTCGGCGCGTTCGCGTTGCAGGCGCATGGCGCGGAAGTCGTGGCGCGAGCGCGCAGCGTCGGCCTGCTGCTGCGACCAGGCCGACCATCCGGTGCGCTCGCCGGTCACCGGCATCATCGAGATGCAGTCGACCGGGCAGGGCGCCACGCACAAGTCGCAGCCGGTGCACAGGCTGGGCAGGATGGTGTGCATCTGCTTGGTGGCGCCGAGGATCGCGTCGACCGGGCAAGCCTGGATGCACAGCGTGCAGCCGATGCACAGGGCTTCGTCGATGAAGGCGACCGGGCGCGGGCGCTCGACGCCGTTGGCGGGATTGATTGGAATGATGGCGCGGTTGAGGAAGGTCGCCAGCCGCGCCACGCCTTCGATGCCGCCGGGCGGGCACTGGTTGATGTCCGCCTCCCCGCTCGCTATCGCTTCGGCGTACGGGCGGCAGCCGGCATAGCCGCACTTGGTGCACTGGGTTTGCGGCAGCAGGTCTTCAACCTGGTCGGCGAGGGACTTTGTCACGGCGGGGAATCGTGGGGAAAACGACATTATCCACCACAAAGAAAAAATGCCGCTGGTTAGGCGGCATTTCGTGAAGCGGGAAGCTTACCCGTGCTGGCGGATAAACTCGCCAATCTTCGGGCAGATCGTCTCGCGCCAGCGGCGGCCCGAGAAGATGCCGTAGTGGCCGGCCTTCTCGGCGACGTAGTCCTGCTTCATCTTCGCCGGAATGCCGCTGCACAGGTCGTGCGCGGCCTGGGTCTGGCCGGCGCCGGAGATGTCATCGAGCTCGCCTTCGACCGTCAGCAGCGCCACCGTCTTGATGTCTTGCGGACGCACCAGCTGGCCGCCGACTTTCCACGTGCCCATCGGCAGCGCGAAGTCCTGGAACACGGTCTTGATGGTGTCGAGGTAGTACTCGGCCGGCATGTCGAGTACGGCGTTGTACTCGTTGTAGAACTGGCGGTGGCTTTCAGCCGGCTCGTCGTCGCCCGCAACCAGGTGGTTGTAGAACTCGCGGTGGCTCTGGGCATGGCGGCCCGGATTCATCGCGATGAAGCCGGCGTGCTGCAGGAAGCCCGGATACACGCGGCGTCCAACGCCCGGGTAGTTGCCCGGCACCGAGTAGATCACCGTGTTCTCGAACCACGAGAACGGCTTTTCGGTCGCCAGGTCGTTGACCGCGGTCGGCGAGCGGCGCGGGTCGATCGGGCCGCCCATCATCGTCATCGTCTTCGGCAGCTGCGGGTCCTTGGCAGTCGCCATCAGCGAGATCGCGGCCAGCACCGGCACGGTCGGCTGGCACACCGAAATCACGTGCAGGTCTGGCGCCAGGTGGCGGATGAAGTCCTGGACGTAGAAGATGTAGTCGTCGAGGTGGAACGGGCCGTTCGAGAGCGGCACCATGCGCGCGTCGGTCCAGTCGGTGATGTAGACGTCGTGGTTCGGCAGCAGGGCGCGCACGGTGTCGCGCAGCAGCGTCGAATGGTGGCCCGACAGCGGCGCTACCAGCAGCACTTTCGGATGGTCGAGCTTGGCCAGCCTGGCAGGCGCCAGGTCCTTCGCGAAATGCAGCAGGCGGCAGAACGGCTTTTCGATCTCAACCTGTTCGATGATGCGGACCGTGTCGCTGCCGATCGTGACCGTATCGATGCCGAAGGCTGGTTTTTCGTAATCCTTGCCGAGCCGGTACATCAGTTCGTAACCGGCGGCGATGCGCTGCGCGAACGGGGTGTGGGCCAGCGGCGACACCGGGTTCGAGAACAGCTTGGCGGACGCATCGGCCCACTGCATCATCGGCGTCAGGAAAGAACGTTGCATCTCGTGCAGGTGATAAAGCATACAGATTCCTTGAATAAAGTGCACGGGCGTTCGTTCTTGCCCAGCGCGGTCAATTATAGGCCATTCGCGAGACCGCAATGCAATTAGTTATGCCCATTGGCAATCTGCCAATCTCTCAGGCAGGAGTAGGGCTACTTCAATTCAAGTTCAGTTTGGCACACAGTGGCACGAGTCTTTTATGTGCCACTTAACACAAAACAAAAATGCCCCGGCAAAGCGGGGCATTTAGTGGCGTCATTGTAACGGAACGCGGCCTAGTCGAAAGTCGGCGTTTCCACACCGAGGATCTTGTGCAGTTTCGGGGAGGTCGTCGTGTACTGCATGTGAATCTTTTTGTCAGGGAAGATGTACGGCGCTGCGCCGAACGCTGCCAGCGCGGCTTCGTGGAAGCCCGACAGGATCAGCTTCTTCTTGCCTGGATAGGTGTTGATGTCGCCCACCGCGAAAATGCCCGGCACGTTGGTCTCGAACTTTTCGGTATCGACCACCTTCAGCTGGCGGCGCTCGATGTCCAGGCCCCATTCGGCGATCGGGCCGAGCTTCGGCGACAGGCCGAAGAATACCAGCAGCATGTCCAGCGGGACGCGGCGGGTAACGCCGTCGGCGCCGGTAACCTTCACTTCGGACAGCTGGCCGTCCTTGGCCTCGAAGCCGGTGACCTGGCCGGTGATCATCTGCATTTCGTATTCGTCGCACAGGGCCTTCATCTTGGCCACCGAGGCAGGCGCGGCGCGGAAGTCTTCACGGCGGTGCACCAGCACCACCGATTCGGCCTTGCCGACGAAGTTCAGGGCCCAGTCCAGCGCCGAGTCGCCGCCGCCGCACACCACCAGATTCTTGCCTTCGAAGATCGAAGGATCCTTGACGCGGTAGTGCAGCTGGCTGCCGTCGAACGCTTCGATGCCGTCCACCTTCAGGGTGCGCGCCTGGAACGAGCCGACGCCGGCGGCGATGAAGATGGTCTTGGTGATGAAGCGGGTGCCGGCCGAGGTTTCAACGTTGAAACGGCTGTCTTCGCGGCGCTGCACGCCGGTGACTTCCTGTCCCAGGTGGAAGGTCGGGTCGAACGGCTCGATCTGCTTGAGCAGGTTGTCGGTCAGTTCCTGGCCGGTGCACACCGGCACGGCCGGGATGTCGTAGATCGGCTTGTCCGGATACAGTTCGACGCACTGCCCGCCCACTGCTCCCAGCGAGTCGATGACATGGGCCTTGATTTCCAGCAGGCCGAGTTCGAACACCTGGAACAGACCAACCGGGCCGGCGCCGATAATGACGGCATCGGTTTCGATTGCGCCGGAAAAGGTACTGTTGGCAGCGATGCTGCCTGCTTCATGGGTGGCGGAGATTGTCATGCGGTTACTTCCTATTGATTTTGATTTTGGTGCGCGGGCCGCGCAAGCGCTTGCGCCGGCTCGCGCAAAGCCGGGCCATCAAACCTGCGCCGGTTCGCCCTAGCGAATCAGCTTGCCCAGCTTGTCCTTAACGTCCTTCCACTCCTCGGCGTCCGGGAGCGGCGGCTTGGTCTTGGTGATCGATGGCCAGGCGCGCGCCAGTTCAACGTTGATCTTGATGAACTGCTGCTGGTCCGACGGCACGTCTTCCTCTGCGTAGATCGCGTTGACGGGACATTCTGCCACGCAGACGGCGCAGTCGATGCACTCGTCCGGATCGATCGTCAGAAAATTCGGGCCTTCCCGGAAACAATCTACCGGGCATACATCGACGCAATCAGTGTAGCGACATGCGATGCACGATTCGGTGACAACGTGGGTCATAACAGTCCTATGGAGTAAATGGGGCGCGGGCCGGGGCTGAAGATGCCCGCCAACCACAGCAAAGCACTGTATTTTAAGGCAATTCGGTTTTTCCCACAATTCAGGCTTAGACACTATACAAATAAGCAAATGCGACCGGGCCCCGCGGAATCGACGTCATTTTGACAAACAGGCAAGATTTTATGCGCCGCCGCGCACGCGTTCGATGACCGGTTTCCACTGCGCGCAGGCGGGGCCGCCGTCCTCGGCGAACGACACCGTGCGGCACTGGCGGCCGTCGTCCACGGTGATCTCCCAGTGCGGGATGTCGGCGCCGACCGGAGCGGGCGGAACCGGCGCCGCGAAGAAATCGAGGTCCTGCAGCAGCGCCTCGATCGCCTCGCCCTGGGCGACCCGGGCGGTGTCGATTTCGTAGTGTTCGGCGGTTCCGGCAAAGCCGCCGCCACCCTTGATCGAGACCTTCATGGCGCGGGCAGGGCGCGGCGGTCGCCGTCGCCGGCGCTGTCGTCGCGCACGGGAGCCTCGCCAGTGCGGCCGTTTTCGGCGCACCAGCGCGCCAGCGCCTGCACTTCGGCGTCGAACACATGGTCGATGCCGTAGTACTCGGCCAGGTTCATCGTGCCGCAGCAGGCGCGCCGGTCCTGCACGGCGCCGGGCGGGTCCTGGATGCCGGCTTCAAGCAGCACCCCGGGCGGGAGGTCCTCGGTCAGCGCCAGCGGGGATGCCACCACTTCGCGCGCCACGAAACGGTTGCGGATGAAGTTGCGGTATTCGGCCGGCCGGCCGTCTTCGGTGACGATGCGGATCATCTGGTTGACCACGTCGGCATAGGTCGCGCCCATGTCGGGCGCGGCGATCATCGCCCGCAGCACCAGGCCGCGCAGGTAGTCGCCAACCCGGTGCAGCACCGCGGCGTCATCGAGCATGCCGGGGTCGCGTTCGTGGTTGAACATGTCGGCCAGGATGTCGTACACGGCGCCGGTGAACACCTGCGAGATCGCGTGCACCTCGTTGCCTGCCTGCGACAGGGTGATGTCGTTGTCGGCGTTGCGCAGGCCGTTGGAGCGCCCCAGCGCCAGGCCGAATTGTTCGGCGATATCGGCCAGGAAGGTCTTGTCGTTCAGGCGCGCCTTGGTCTGGGCGATGATCGCCTCGCACTGGTCCAGCTGCGACAGCGCCAGGAAGATCGCGGTCAGGTCGCCGAACGCTTCATGCAGGCCGCCGGTTTGCGGCGGATTGTCGGCCAGCAGCCAGTCGGGTTTCAGGCCGTCGAGCACCGCGTGGCCGGTTTCGTGCGACACGATGTCGAACGAGCGGCAGGTGTACACGCGTTCCACCGCGCCGCCTGGGATGAAGTCGCCGAACTTCAGGCAGCATTGCGAGCGGCTGTAGAACGCATTCATCGTGTTCGGCAGGCCGTGCGGGAACAGCTGCAGCGGCGCGGTGTCGACGCTGCTGTTCCACTGCCACGGCAGCGGCGTCTCGCCGTCGCCGCCGGCCAGCGCGCGCTGGTACATCGTCAGCGTCTGGCGCACCACCGCAAAGGTGTGCACCGCGTCGAACTGGGGCGTATCGGGCGCGGTGACGAAGTCGCCGAACGCATTCGGGCTGACCGGCGCGATGCCCGGCTCGCCGTACATGATGCGGGCGTCGCGCGGGCCGGCCAGCACGATCCCCGGCAAGAACGCCTTGCGCGTGCCGATTTCGCTCACCGACGGGTCCTGCTTCCACATCAGCACGCGCGCGCCGAAGGCGTATGGCAGCGGCA
Source organism: Telluria sp. (assembly GCA_036402435.1). GTDB lineage: Bacteria > Pseudomonadota > Gammaproteobacteria > Burkholderiales > Burkholderiaceae_D > Telluria_A. Next base: position 13,231 of record DASWSX010000006.1, read on the forward strand.
CCGGCGGCGCCGGCTGGTCGGCCAGGCCGATGCGCGGCTTGCCAGGCTCGAACACCAGCGCCGCCGCCTTGCGGTGCTGGCGGTACGAGGCGCTGGGGGTGGGGACAAAACTGACGGGCGCCTGCTCGCGGCCGGGCAACGCCTCTACTGGTAAGCTTGATCGATCATCCATGGCCATTTCTCCGCTGTGAGCACGCCAGTGATGGTTGGCGGCAACGTTCACAGGGAAATAGTGGCGCTTGGCGCCCCGCCTTCGCTTGACGCCGCGCAAGCGACCGGCGAAAGCGGGGCTAAAACATGCCGCGCTGTCAGATCAGGAACATCACGATGGCAACAAAGGTCGGCAGCAGGGCGCCCAGCAGCAAGCCGCCCAGGCCGATCGATTCATCGTTGAAGCCGTCGCGCAGCAGTGCCACGCCGGCCGGATTGGGGGCGTTGGCGATCACCGTCAGGCCGCCGCCGGCGACGGCGCCGGCCACCAGCATGTACTTGGCGTGATCCGACAGGCCGACGATCAGCGAACCGAGATAGGTCAGGGCGGCATTGTCGGTGACGGCGGTCAGGGCCACGGCGCTGAAGAACAGCGCGGTTGGCTCAAGGTCGGCGACGATCGGCTGCAGCCACCATTGCTGCATCCCGCCCAGCACCACCAGCCCGGCCAGGAAGAACCCGACCAGCAGGCCTTCGCGCAGGATCAGCGGCGACTGATACTGCTCATAGGCCTGGGTAAAGCCGAGGAACAGCAGGAACAGGCCGAGGAAGACCACCGGGTGGTGGGCGGAGGCAACCACGCCGGCGAGGAACATCAGGTGAATCGCGCGCACCGCCAGCGGCGCCGGCCGGTCCGGGCCCGCGGCGACTTCATCGGTGATATGGCGCTGGAGCAGGAAGGTGACGACGGTGGCGTTGACGAGCACCGCGATGGCGGCGCGCCAGCCGAACGTGGTGGCCATGAAGGCCGAATCCCAGCCCCAGGTCCCCGCCACCATCAGTACCGGCGGGGCGGCGAACGACGTCAGCGTGCCACCAATGGAAATGTTTACGAACAGCACGCCAAGGGCCGCGTACTTGAGCCACTCCGGCTTGCCCTTGTTGAATACGGTCGGCGCCAGCATCAGGGCGGCGAGCGTCATGGCGGCCGGCTCGGTGATGAATGAACCGATCAGCGGGACCCCGGCAAGGCACAGCCAAACGCGCGCGACCGCGGTACGCAACGGCATCAGCCTGGCAATGATCGAGATCGCGCCGCGTACGGTTTCGAGCACCGGGCGCGAGGCGGCCACGACCATGATGACAAACACAAACAAGGGTTCGGTGAAGGTGCGCGACTCCGCGTATTCGAGGGCGGTGGCGCCGCCCGAGACGATCGCCATGGCCGCGATCAGGATGAATGCCCACAGGCCGAACACCACTTCGATCTCGCCCAGGAAGTGCAGCAAGCCGGCGTGGCGGGGGTATTTGTCGGCGAGGCGTTCGAACGATTTGGCGGCGAACGTATGCACGAGCGCCAGTCCGAAGATGATGGCTGCGATCAGCTGGATGTTTGTCATGGCCTGCGGGAATGGATGTGGTGGTGCGTATTATTGCCTATTTCGCCACCCGGCTGGCAAAACCGCCTGTTCGGTTGAGGCCGCCTTTGCGGGCGCCGCGCCGGCGCGGTATCATGCGCGCTTTTGTTTCGACTTGGGAATAGCGACATGGCTGACATCAGCATCGTCCAGGCGCACAGCCTGACGCCCGAACGGGCACGCGCGGCGGCGCAACAGGTAGCCGATAAAATAGCCGGCGAGTACGGCCTGGCCTGCAACTGGGAAGGCGATGTGCTGCGCTTCGAACGCAGCGGCGTGACCGGTGCGCTGACCCTGCTGCCGCAGCAGGCCGAGATGGAAATTAACCTGGGATTCCTGATGGGGGCGTTCGCACCGTCGATCCGCGCGAAGGTGGCCGAGAAGATGCAGCGGGTGTTCGCCGCCGCATAGGCCGCCCCGCGAAAGCGGGAACGGCCCGGCACCTGCATCAGCCCTTCAATTCCTCGACCAGGTCGATGTACTGCTGCATCGCCTGATCCTGGGACGTGCCCTTGAGTGCTTCCCACGCGTCGAACTTGGCGCGTGCGACGAAGTCGGTCATGCCCGGGCGCTCGCCCTGCGCGTCGCCGCTCGAACCCTGCTTGTACAGCGCGTAGATCTTCAGCAGCGTCATGTTGTCCGGACGCTCGGGCAGGTTCTTCGAATCGGCCTGGGCCTGGTTAAATTGTTCCAGTAAGCTCATCACGACTCCTTAAACCGCGAGCAGTTCGACGTCGAAGATCAAGGTCGCGTTCGGCGGGATCACGCCGCCTGCGCCGCGCGCGCCATAGCCCAGTGCCGCCGGGATCGTCAGTCGGCGCTTGCCGCCGACCTTCATGCCCTGCACGCCTTCATCCCAGCCGCGGATGACCTGTCCGCCGCCCAAATTGAACTGGAACGGATCGTTGCGGTCCTTGCTCGAATCGAACTTCGCGCCTGCGCTGCCGTCGTCGTTGCGCAGCCAGCCGGTGTAGTGCACGGTGACCTTCTGGCCGGCTTTCGCTTCGGCGCCTTCGCCAACGGTGGTGTCTTCGTACTGCAGGCCGGAATCAGTAGTGGTGGTGGACATGGTGTTTTCCTTAATTAGTGCGGGTGATCGGGAATTGTAGTCCATGGCGTAGCAATTCGCCAATTGCGCACCTTGCAACGCGGGCCCAGCGTTTCGATTATCCTTTGCCTGCATTCCAACCAACCCACACTGAGCTTATGAACCCGAACATGCTGCGTCCCGTCCTCACTTCCTATGGCCGCGCGCTGAGGTCGCAGTTGACCGGCAAGATGCTGCTGCTGTCGGTGATCCCCTTCCTGCTGTCGCTGCTGCTGTGGGGAGCGCTGCTGTGGACCGGCCTGCAGCCGCTGCTCGACTACATGCATGCGCTGTTCTCCGACTACAACCTGTTTTCCACCAGCGGCAGCGTGCTGTCGACCTTTGGCCTGGGCTTCCTGAAGACCATCATCGTGCCGCTGATCGCGCTCCTGATGCTGCTGCCGCTGATGGTGGTGACCTCGCTGCTGTTCATGGGCGTGGTGGCGATGCCGGCGATCGTCAGGCATGTGAGCCAGCGCCAGTTCCCGCAGCTGGACAAGAAGAAGGGCGGCAGTTTCATCGGCAGCCTGATGGTCAACCTGAGCGGCTTCCTGATCTTCGTGCCGCTGTGGCTGTTCTCGCTGCCGCTGTACGCGATCGCGCCGGTTGCGATCATCGCGCAAGCCTTGCTGTGGGGCTGGCTGACCTCGCGCGTGATGAGCTACGACGCGCTGGCCGACCACGCCAGCGAGGAGGAACGCACGACGATCATCAAGGCCCACAAGCGCCAGTTGATGCTGATCGGGATCTTCTCCGGCGCGGCTGGCGCCTTGCCCGGCATCGTCTGGATCGGCGGGACCATCGTGGCCGTATTCCTGTTCCCCTTCCTGGCCGCCCTGTCGATCTGGCTGTACGTGGTGATCTTCATTTTCACCGGTTTGTGGTTCCAGTATTACTGCCTGCAGGCGCTGTCCGACCTGCGCGCCACGCGCGCGATGGCCGAGGTCGCCGAGGTGCACTTGTAAAAGCGCAGTTGAACAAAATATATGCCTTGCGTTAGCTGGCGCACGGACGCGCGTTGGCGCTTCGATAAGACAAAACACGCCTTTTGCGGCGGGCTTTTTGTTGCCGTAACTCAGCCGTTGTTTTTTTGCGAAAATTAAACGCGGAAATCAATCTTTTCTTGAACACGCACTCGTATACACGGGTTGATGTGGTGGAATGTAGGCATCGCGAGTCGGAATCGAGAGTGGGATTTCGAATGTTTTTTTCGCCAACAAACGCACTTCAATCACTCGTTACAGACCAGTTGCAAAAAGATGGCGAAGGCTGAACGGGTATTCGAAGTAAAATTGATTCAAACCGGTTGAGCCATCATGGAAAGTCATCGTCGTTTTCGACGGCCCCGCATCATCGTTGACCGCGCAGTACGCAAAATGCGTGCGCGCGCAGCGTCGATTGTTTCTAACAACAGCGGCACCGACAGCGTGCCGCACCTGAACTACCCGCATCCGCATTTGTCGCTCGTTCCCGATCCTGGACCAGTGCCGGAGGGACAAGGCAACATGCACGAGCCGCAAACCGAAACACCAAAACGTCGCTTCAAACCGGCCCTGATCCTCATCCTGCTGTTGGTGCTGGCAGTTGTTGCCGCCCTCGGCGCGTATGAGATTCGCACCTCGACGATGCAGGCCGAGTATTTCGCGCGCCTCGCCTCCAAGCTCAACTACAAGGTCGGGCCGGGCCCGAGCAGCACGATCCGCTTCCCGTCCGAGAGCCCGTACGACCAGCGCCTCGGCTACGCCAACCTGCCCGATTACCTCGCCAAGCTGCAGACCCGTGACTATGCGATCGAAGCGCAGGCGCGCCTGTCGCCGCAGATGGTCCAGATGGCCGATCGCGGCCTGTTCGCCACCTTCCGCGAAAAGACCAAGGTCGGGCTGTCGATCCTCGACTGCCGCGGCACGCCGCTGTTCTCGTCGCGCTTCCCGGAACGTTTCTACGACGGCTTCGGCAAGGCGCCGGCGCTGCTGGTGCACAGCCTGCTGTTCATCGAGAACCGCGAACTGCTCGACACCAAGAACCCGAAGCGCAATCCTGCCGTCGAGTGGGACCGTTTCAGCAAGGCCGTGCTCGACAAGTCCCTCAGCGTCTTCACCGGCGGCGACAAGCGTTCGGCCGGCGGCAGCACGCTCGCCACCCAGATCGAAAAATACCGCCACTCGCCCGACGGGCGCACCAGCTCGCTGACCGAAAAACTGCGCCAGATGGCCTCTGCCACCCTGCGCGCCTACCAGTACGGCGAAGACACCACCCAGGCGCGGCGCCAGATCGTGGTCGACTACCTCAACACCGTGCCGCTGTCGGCCAAGCCGGGCTACGGCGAGGTCAATGGCATCGGCGACGGCATGTGGGTCTGGTACGGCCGCAAGTTCGACGACGTCAACCGCGCGCTGACCGGTCCGCTCAACACGCCGCAGGCCGCGCAGATCTACAAGGAAGCACTGAGCCTGATGATCGCGCAGCGCCGTCCTGCCCACTACCTCGGCGCCGGCGACGACGACCTCGAGCAGCTGACCAACACCCACCTGCGCGTGCTGGCGCAAGCCGGCGTCATCACGCCGGCGCTGCGCGATGCCGCGCTGCGCATGCCGCTGAACCCGTCGGCCTCGTCCGGCGTGGCGCAGCCTGCCGCCAACACCTTCGTTACACGCAAGGCATCGAACGCGGTGCGCACCCACCTCGGCGGCCTGCTCGGCGACTCGCGCCTGTACAACCTCGACCGCCTCGACCTGGATGTCGCCAGCACGCTCGACGCCAACGCACAGAACGCGGTCACCGCGGTGCTGCGCGAACTGCGCGACGCCGAAAAAGCGGGCGCCGCCGGCCTGACCGGCAAGGGCATGCTGGGCGCGGGCGATCCGTCCAAGGTGATCTACAGCTTCACGCTGCTCGAACGCGGCGACAAGGCCAACTACCTGCGCGTGCAGACCGATAACTACGACCAGCCGCTCGACATCAACGAAGGCGCCAAGCTCGATCTCGGCTCCACCGCGAAACTGCGCACGCTGGTCACGTACATGGACATCGTCGACCAGCTGCACAAGCGTTTCGCCGGCATGGACGCCAAGACCTTGCGCAGCACCGTCATCGATCCGAAAGACCGCATGTCGCAGTGGGCCGTCGAATACTTCACGCTGAACCAGAAGCCGGAAACGCGCACCTTGCCGGCGATGCTGGAAGCGGCGCTCGAGCGCAAGTATTCGGCCAGCCCGTACGAAGGCTTCTTCACCGGCGGCGGCCTGCACACCTTCGGCAACTTCAGCAAGCTGGACGACAAGAAGATCATGACGGTGCGCGACGCGCTGCGCAGCTCCACCAACCTGGTGTTCGTGCGCATGATGCGCGACGTGGTGCGCTACTACATGTTCCAGCTGCCAGGATCGTCGGCGGCGCTGCTGGCCGATTCGACCGACCCGCGCCGCGCCGAATACCTGGCTCGCTTCGCCGACCGCGAAGGCCGCGAGTTCATGACGCGCTTCTATAACAAGTACCGCGGCAAGAGCCTGGCCGAAGCCGAGAAGGTGCTGCTGGCCAGCCTGCGTCCGACGCCGACCCGCCTGGCCAACGTGCACCGCACGATCGCGCCGAATGCCAGCGTGGCGCAGTTCGGCCGCTTCCTGAACGACAACCTGGCCTCGGCCAATGAAGTCGACCAGGAGCGCATCGAGCGCATGTACGTGCAGTACTCGCCCGCCAACATGTCGCTGGCCGACCGCGGCTACCTTGCGACGATCCACCCGCTCGAACTGTGGCTGGTCGGTTACCTGCGCACCCATCCGGGCGCCAAGTTCGCCGAGATCGCCGACGCCAGCGTGCGCGAGCGCCAGCTGGTGTATGCGTGGCTGTTCAACACGCACCGCAAGCACGCGCAGGACCGCCGCATCGCCGGCCTGCTCGAAGTCGAAGCCTTCCTCAAGATCCACGCGCAGTGGAAGAAGATGGGCTACCCGTTCGATTCGCTGACGCCGTCGTACGCGACGACCCTGGGCGCATCGGCCGACCGTCCTGCCTCGCTGGCCGAAATGATGGGCATCATCGTCAACGGCGGCGTGCGCAAGCCGACGCAGCGCATCGACTCGCTGCACTTCGCCAAAGGCACGCCGTACGAAACGCTGGTCAAGCCGGGCAAGGATGTGCAGGGCGAACGCGTGCTGTCTCCTGAAGTGGCCAGCGCGGTGTCCGAAGCGATCCGCGGCGTGGTCTCGGACGGTACCGCCAAGCGCGTGAAGACCGCGTTCACGATGTCGGACGGACGGGTGATCGCAGTTGGCGGCAAGACCGGTACCGGCGACCAGCGCTTCGAAGTGTACGGCGCGGGCGGCCGGCTGATCGAGTCGCGCTATGTGAACCGCTCGGCGACGTTCGTGTTCAACATCGGCGAGCGCTTCTACGGCAGCATGACGGCGTATGTGGCCGGGCCGAGCGCCGCCGACTACGACTTCACCAGCGCGCTGCCGGTGCAGCTGCTTGCCACGCTGGCGCCAAGCCTGATGCCGATGATCGAGCCGCCGGTTGCAGTTGCAGGGGCGCCTGCACCGAAGGTCTGCGGCGGCTAAACGTTTCGGCGGATGACGGGCTTCGCCCTCTTCCGCCCTACGGTGCCCCGTGTTGGTAGGGCGGAAGAGGGCGCAAGCACGTCATCCGCCGAATTCGCCGAAACACCGCGGCTTGCATTACTGTCAAATTGTTGGCATCGTACCGGGCATGAAACCCATGCGCAGAGTAATGTCCAACATCCGTAAATTCACCCGGTTCTCCTTCGGCGACCTGATCGCCACCGCCGGCCCCACGGTCATCGTCATCGCCGTCTTGTGCGCGGCGGCCTACCTGATTGTCGATCCGGCCCCGCCGCGCCAGGTTACGCTTGCCACCGGCCAGGAAAACAGCGCCTACGAGGAATTCGGCAAAAAGTATGCCGCAGCCCTCGCCAAACACGATATCAAGGTCACCCTCCAGCGCTCGCTCGGTTCGCAGGAAAACCTGCAGCGCCTGAACGAGGGCAAAGTCGACATCGCCTTCGTGCAAAGCGGCTCCACCGAAGAAGCCGAGGCGCACCGGACAGGCCTGGTCTCGCTCGGCAGCCTGTTTACCGAACCGGTGTGGATCTTCATGCGCGAGCCGGTCGCCGTCACCAGGCTGGCCGACCTGAAGGGCAAGAGGATCAACCTCGGCCCCGAGGGCACGGGTGTGCCGAAGCTGCTGCGCAAGGTGCTGGAACTGAACGGCGTCGAACCGTCCGACCTGACCATCGGCGCGCTCGAGAATACCCCGGCCACCGTCGAACTGCTGGAAGGCCGCATCGACGCGCTGGTGTTCAGCTCGGGGCCGGAAGCGCTGCTGGTGCAGATGCTGCTGCAAACGCCCGGCATCAAGCTGTTCGACTTCACCCAGGCCGAGGCCTACACGCGCCGCCTGCCGTTCCTGTCGCACGTGGTGCTGCCGCGCGGGATTGTCGACGTCGGGCGCGACATCCCGGCGCAGGACTATCACCTGATCGCCCCCACCGCCACGCTGGTTGCGCGCGAGGACCTGCATCCGGCGCTGGTCGACCTGTTCGTGCAGGCGGCCAGCGAGATCCACGGCGGCACTGGCTGGTTCCAGACCCAGGGCCAGTTCCCGTCCGAGCGCTTTACGGAAATCCCGGTCGCCCGCGAAGCGCAGAAGTATTACAAGGACGGCCCGCCGCTGCTGCAGCGCTACATGAGCTTCTGGATGGCCAACCTGCTGGACCGGATGTGGGTGGTGGTCGTGGCGCTGGCGGCGCTGTGGATTCCGCTGTCCAAGGTGGTGCCGCCGCTGTACGTATGGCGTATCAAGTCGCGCGTGTACCGCTGGTACGGGCAGCTGCGATCCGTCGAACAGGAGCTCGACGCGGCTACCGGCGACGACCGCGAAAAGGTGTGCACCGCACTACTGACGCGCCTCGATGAAATCGAGGCGATGGTGAACCGGATATCGATCCCGCTGGCATTCGCCGACGCCTTGTACGGCCTGCGCAGCCACATTAACTTCGTGCGCCAGCGGGTGCGCGCGGCGGCCGCGCCAGCTCCGGCCGTGGCTGGGTGAGTGGGTGCTTACGCCCCGGTCCAGGGTAGTCCGGCCTGGCACCAGCCATTGACGTTCTTGCGGTGGCCGGCGCTGTCCTTGTCGCCTTCAAAGCCTTCCAGCACGTCGAACGACTGCGCGTAACCGTGTTCGGTCGCGGCCTTGGCGCCGTGGCGCGAACGCACGCCCGAGCGGCACAGGAACAGCAGCACGTCGTCCTTGCCGGCGAGTTTTTCCAGTTGCGGGACGAATTCCTGATTTTGCGTGCCGCCCGGCCAGGTATTCCATTCGACCGCCAGATGCTGCGCTTCCGGTATCGCCACCTTGCCCACCCACGCCCGCTCGGCGTTGGTGCGCACATCGACCAGCTTGACCCTCGGATCGAGCTGGAGCAGCCGGTACGCCAGCTGCGGCGTCACCGCACCGGCGTAGGGCTGGCCCGGGGCCAGGGTGCGCGCCCTGGCAAGGATGTCGTCGAACTCGGTCATGGATTACCTCAGGGTGATGTCTGTTTGCGACTATTATAGAAGGGGCCGCAGCCGCCCGGGGCCGCTCGCCATTTGGGTGCGTTTCGCTTCTTTATGGTGCAAACCGCGCCGCTTGCACTAAAATGGTGCCTTTGCCGCGGCACCGTTTTCGCGCACGGCGGCGAGACGGCTGGGTTCGCGCGCTGGCATGCTTCCTGCTAATTAACGCTGTAAGTTTGCCGCGTCGCGCATGCGCCCCCGGCACCCCCCATTTCATTTAGGAGATACAGAATGGCAAGAACAGCCGCAGAAGTCTTGAAGATGGTTAAGGACAACGAAGTCAAGTTCGTTGATTTTCGTTTCGCCGACACCCGCGGCAAGGAGCAGCACGTCACCGTTCCTGTCTCGCACTTCGACCTCGACAAGTTTGAATCGGGCCACGCGTTTGACGGCTCCTCGATCGCCGGCTGGAAGGGTATCGAAGCATCGGACATGATCCTGATGCCTGACCCGAACACCGCCAACATCGACCCGTTCATGGAAGAGACCACGCTGTTCATGCAGTGCGACGTCATCGAGCCATCGGACGGCAAGGGCTACGACCGCGACCCGCGCTCGATCGCCAAGCGCGCCGAAGCCTATCTGAAGTCGACCGGCATCGGCGACACCGCCTTCTTCGGCCCTGAGCCGGAATTCTTCATCTTCGACAGCGTGCGCTGGAAGATCGACATGTCGGGCTGCTTCGTCAAGATCGATTCGGACGAGTCGTCGTGGGCCACCGGCAAGGAAATCGAAGGCGGCAACAGCGGCCACCGTCCGACCGTCAAGGGCGGCTACTTCCCGGTGCCTCCGGTCGACAGCTTCCAGGACATGCGTTCGGAAATGTGCCTGATCCTCGAAGCGCTGGGCATCCCGGTCGAAGTGCACCACCACGAAGTGGCTGGCGCCGGCCAGAACGAAATCGGCACGAAATTCTCGACCCTGGTCGAGCGCGCCGACTGGACCCAGAACATGAAGTACGTGATCTGGAACGTGGCCCACAGCTACGGCAAGACCGCGACCTTCATGCCGAAGCCGATCGTCGGCGACAACGGCTCGGGCATGCACGTGCACCAGTCGATCTGGAAAGAAGGCAAGAACCTGTTCGCAGGCGACGGCTATGCAGGCCTGTCGGACGACGCGCTGTTCTACATTGGCGGCATCATCAAGCACGCCAAGGCACTGAACGCGATCACCAACCCGGGCACCAACTCGTACAAGCGCCTGGTGCCAGGCTATGAAGCGCCGGTCAAGCTGGCTTACTCGGCCCGCAACCGTTCGGCATCGATCCGCATCCCGCACGTGGCGAACCCGAAAGGCCGCCGCATCGAGACCCGCTTCCCGGATCCGCTGGCCAACGTCTACCTGTGCTTCGCCGCGCTGCTGATGGCTGGCCTGGACGGCATCCAGAACAAGATCCACCCGGGTGAAGCAGCGTCGAAAGACCTGTACCACCTGCCGCCGGAAGAAGACGCGCTGATCCCGACCGTCTGCGCTTCGCTGGAAGAAGCACTCGACGCGCTGAACAAGGACCGCGAGTTCCTGACCCGTGGCGGCGTGTTCAGCGACAGCATGATCGACGCGTACATCGAACTGAAGATGACCGAAGTGCAACGCATGCGCATGACCACGCACCCGGTCGAATTCGACATGTACTATTCCTGCTAACACCTTTCGTTGCCAGTCTTTCAGCTTGTGTGGACAGGCTGGCATCGAATGTGTAAATGAGCTGTAAAAAACGCGCGGAGAGCCACGGCTTTCCCCGCGTTTTTTTTCGGATGTTGTATATTCGGGGTGACTTTAATTTCCGTACGGATTCATGTGTTCGCTAAGCTGATGGTTATGACAACGAGGTTCTTCCCTGCGGTGCTTGGCGTGGCGCTGGCCGGCGCCGTGCCGGCGGCAAAGGCCGACATCTACCTGTGCACCGATAAAGAGGGGCGGCGCGAGCTGACCGACAGCCACCGGCCAGGCTGCCGTACGATCGAGGTGTCCGTTTCGATTCCGGCGCCGGCGCCGCGCAAAGGGCCGGCTCCCGTGCGCGCCGCCGCTGCGCCTGCGGTGACCCCGACCGATTTCCCGCGCGTCGACAACGCCCAGCAGAAAGCGCGCGACGACGACCGGCGCGGCATCCTCACCGAGGAGCTGCGCAGCGAGGAGCGCCGGATGGCCGAACTGAAGCGCGAGTTCAACGGCGGCGAACCTGAGCGCCAGGGCAACGAGCGCAACTACGCGAAGTACCAGGCGCGGGTGGCCGAGATGCGCGACAGCATCGGGCGCGGCGAAAAGAACATCGAAGCACTGAAACGAGAGATTGCGAACATCCGATGAAACCTGATGCGCTCGCCGGCCTGGAGCTGCTGGCGTCGGCGGTGCTGATCGCCGGCGCTGCCGGGCGCATCGAGTACGCCAATGCCGCCGCCGAGAACCTGCTCGACAGTTCGCTCAAGGCGCTGTCGCACAAGACCCTGTCTACCCTGTTCGCCAACGGCGACGAACTGGCCGCCCTGTGCGAGCAGGCCAGGGCCCACAAATACGCCGACGTGCGCCAGGACCTGACGCTGGAGCGGGCAGGGCGCGAGGCGCTGCATGTGCACAGCATCGTCAGCGTGCTCGACGACGGCGCCATCCTGATCGAACTGCGCGAGAACGTCCAGCAGCTCAAGCTCGACCGCGAGGAGCGCCTGCTCGACCAGAGCCAGGCCAACAAGGAGCTGATCCGCAACCTGGCCCACGAGATCAAGAACCCGCTGGGCGGCATCCGCGGGGCGGCCCAGTTGCTCGAACTCGAGCTGCCGCCGCTGCACCTGGCCGAGCTGCGCGAATACACCCAGGTCATCATCAAGGAAGCCGACCGGCTGCAGACGCTGGTCGACCGCCTGCTGGCGCCGCACCGCCGCCCGCATATCGTGGGCGACGTCAATATCCATGAAGTATGCGAGCGGGTGCGCAGCCTGATCCTGGCCGAGTTCCCCACGGGCCTGGCGATCAGGCGCGATTACGACGCCTCGATTCCGGAGTTCCGCGGCGACAAGGAACAGCTGATCCAGACCGTGCTCAACATCGCCCACAACGCGGCGCAAGCCCTGTCGGAACGCATCAAGGCCGGCGATGCCGAGATTATTTTCAAGACGCGGGTGGCGCGCCAGGTCACGCTGGCCAAGGTCCGCTACGCGCTGGCATTAGACTTGCATATCATCGACAATGGACCGGGCATTCCACCCCAGATCCGCGACCGTATCTTCTACCCATTGGTGTCGGGCAGGGATGGCGGCAGCGGCCTGGGGCTGACACTGGCGCAGACCTTCGTGCAGCAGCACATGGGTGTGATCGAGTGCGAAAGCCGTCCCGGCCTGACCGACTTCCGCATCCTGCTGCCGCTCCCATGAGGCGCGGCCCGGCAAGGGTGCGCAGGCGGTCCCATTGCAGATCGATTTAGCGGGAAAGCGCGAATACATGAAACCAATCTGGATAGTCGACGACGATGCCTCGATCCGCTGGGTGCTCGAGAAAGCCCTGGCGCGCGAAAACCTGGCCACGCGCAGCTTTGCCAACGCCGCTGACGCGAAAGCCGCGCTCGAGCTTGAAACGCCGCAGGTGCTGGTGTCCGACATCCGCATGCCGGGCGAGTCCGGCCTCGAACTGCTGCAGGCGGTCAAGGAGAAATGCCCCGGCCTGCCGGTCATCATCATCACTGCCTATTCGGACCTCGATTCGGCCGTTGCGGCCTTCCAGGGCGGCGCCTTCGAATACCTTGCCAAGCCGTTCGACATCGACAAGGCGGTGGCGCTGATCCGCCGCGCGCAGGAAGAGAGCCTGCGCGAGGCCAGCGTCGAGTCGGGTCCGTCCGATACGCCCGAAATCCTCGGCCAGGCGCCGGCGATGCAGGAGGTGTTCCGCGCGATCGGGCGCCTGTCGCAATCGAACGTGACCGTCCTGATCACCGGCGAGTCCGGCACCGGCAAGGAACTGGTGGCGCGCGCCCTGCACAAGCACAGCCCGCGCGCCAGCCAGCCGTTCATCGCATTGAATACCGCCGCGATTCCGAAAGACCTGCTCGAGTCCGAACTGTTCGGCCATGAGCGCGGCGCGTTTACCGGCGCCCAGGCGACCCGGCGCGGCCGCTTCGAACAGGCCGAGAACGGCACCCTGTTCCTCGACGAAATCGGCGACATGCCGTTCGACCTGCAGACCCGCTTGCTGCGGGTGCTGTCGGACGGCCATTTCTACCGCGTCGGCGGGCACCAGCCGCTCAAGGCCAATGTGCGGGTGATTACCGCCACCCACCAGAACCTGGAGCAGCGCGTGCGCGACGGCCTGTTCCGCGAAGACCTGTTCCACCGCCTGAACGTGATCCGCCTGCGCCTGCCTGCGCTGCGCGAGCGTCGCGAAGACGTGCCGGCGCTGGCGCGCTTCTTCCTGCAGAAGAGCGCCAAGGAACTCGGCAT
>DASWSX010000007.1:0-3208 GCA_036402435.1 Telluria sp.
TGCCGTTCGACTTGCATGTGTAAAGCATGCCGCCAGCGTTCAATCTGAGCCAGGATCAAACTCTTCAGTTTAATCTCTGTTTGTTGGCATTTCTGCCACCGTTATTTCTAACGGGTCGCTCACTCAAAATACTGACCGTTACTCATTGCTGAGCAACGTATTTCTTTTTTGTGAACATTTGATAATTTAAGTAATCAAGGACCGAAGTCCCTGGCACCTTCATCAAACGCCCACACTTATCGACTGTTAATTTTTAAAGAACTTGTTCTGTGTTACTTGCCACTTGTCGACAAAGCGTTGTGTTTGTCAGCAGCAGAGAGATGAGATTATGCGGTGTTTTGCGATTTTCGTCAACTGCTTTTTTGTTCAACTTCGTCCCGCTGCTTGTTTTTCTTGTGCTGCATCGCAACGGGAGGCGAACTATAGCAACCCTTGCCAGCGTTGACAAGGGGGCTGAGAAAAAATCGGCACTTATTCAGACAATGTACTTGTCCGATAGTTCGGATCAGCGCGGATCCGTTCCGTTGAGAACGGCAGTGTCGGCCAATGCTTCTCCGAATACAGCGGCAGCTGGTCGGCATAGTGCGGCGACGCCGGGTCGACCGACTGGCCATAAAGCAGGATCCCGCGCGCGACCGGACCGGCGTCATCGAACGTGACGGCCTGGATGTAACTTGTGCCCCATTCGACGTCACGGTATCCCTGCGACCCCAGCTGAGTCCGCATATGGATGGAGTTGTACGACCCATCGATGTCGCCAATTGCACCATGGATGGGCACCCGCACACCGTTGCGTGTCTCCCCCTGGTAATCGCCCAGCCGGCCGTCCAGTGGAATGTTCAGGCTGGTGAGCTTGTTCGCCGCCAGCTTCAGTGCGCCCAGCATCGGCGCCACGGCCGCGGGCTTAAGCCCGCGCGGCGTGTTGACCGGGTCTTGCGGGTCAAACGGCACGGCCCACTTTTCCGGGATCGCGGCCGCCAGGTTCCAGAATTCGCGGAACAGCACGGCGCCGCGGCTGTCCAGGTCTGCGCGCCGATCCCATTCGGTGAGCGCGGCACACGGATTCATCAGGGCACTGTCACCCGAGGCCTGGCAGGCTGGCAGCAGCTGCGGCAATACGAGCTCCGCCGCATAAACCCGGTTGGCAAAAGCCAGCTGCTGGACATCATCGAGGTCGATGCGCGCCTTGCGGGCGATTGTTTCCTCAAACTGTTTGAATCCAATGCGGGTGCGCAGCTTCTGTTCGACAGCAGTTGGTCCGTACAGTGGCGAATAGCCGAATGGCGCCGGTCCGTTCATCAGGGCGCGCGGATTCGTCAGCCAATAGCTGTCGTTCGAATTGCCGACGTAGTCCGCCCGCACCGTCCAGGGGCCGTTGGCCGGCGAAATGATTCCGGACGGTGCCAGGTGGCCGCTGCTCCAGTCGCACTCGCGGCGTGATCCATTAAACATCAGTATGGGCGGCAAGATCAGGCAGTCGGAAGCAAACTTTTCGATCGGCACGTTCGGCACGACGCTGGCATCGGCGAACAGGGTCTGTCCCTCGCGGTCTGCGGCCACGGTGTTCACCCACGGCAATCCGATCGTGCGCTCGAGCGTTCCCTTGAGTTCGGCCACGCTGCGCGCGCTGCCGATGCCGATCCATTGCTCCATCAATCGCGTGTTATTCCGGTTGGGATCGGCAAGCACGTGCACCGCAGACGTCGACCAGGTCAGGCCCGCATCTGCCTTCACGATAACCGCGCCCTGCCTGCTGAAGTAAAACGTCTTGCTGCGCGACCGCAGCGTGCCGTCCGGCTGCAGGCTGTCGACGCTGACGGTTTTCGGCGTCATCCGGACCGGAACGCCATCGGCGAGGTAGGTTGTGCCGGTCGGGTCGCCCCTGTCGAGCGTAAGCCTGAACGTGGTGAAGTGAGCAGCCGTCGTGACGGTATGTGTCCATGCGATATCGCGGTTGAAGCCGATCACGACCGCAGGGATGCCGCCAAGGATGACGCCCATCGCATCATAGCGCCCGGGGACTGTCAGGTGGACCTGGTAGAAGCGATCAGTACTGGTCCATGGATAATGGGGGCTACCCAACAGGATCCCGCGCCCCGTGGCCGTCAGGTCCTTTCCCACGCCGAGTGCATTGCTGCCCAGCTGTTCGGCAGTAAGCCTTGCGAGCCGCTCTTTCAGGAAAGACGTATTCAGCCTGGCAAGCTTGCCGCGTTCGGGTCGCGACGGCGTCGACTGCGCGTCGCGCGCGCCATCCACAATTTCGCGGGCGAACACCTGGCCCGAGGCATGAAGCGCTTTCTCGGCGAGCACCAGATACATGTCGTCGACCGAAATCGGGCGTACCCATGGGGCGTTGTTGCATGCGGCGGGCAGGCGTCCAGCGTGATCGCGCAGGTAGCGGTTATACCCGGCGGCGTAGCCGGCAAGCATGTCGCGCGCGTCCCGCGATCCGGACGCGTAGCCGTCGCGGAGCTGTTCGATATCGAGATATCCCTTGAAGAAGAAGTCGCTGTCCTGGTTCTTCAGGTTCATGAAGTCACTGGCGGCGCCATACTCGCCGTTTTTAGGCGCGGTAGCCGTTTGATCGCCGCCGAAGAAGCGCGACCGCTCGCCGCGTACGGTCAGGAGGCTGTCCGCAAACATGCAGACGTTGTCTTGCGCATAGGCGTATGCCAGGCCATAGCCGAGACTTTTGAAATTGTCGGCACGAATATGCGCGACACCGTAGGACGTACGCGACACTTCAGCGTGGAACTGCGGTATCGGTTCCGGCGCCGGGCGAGCCGGGTCATCGCCCTTGCCGCAGCCGCCGATTGACAGCGCGGCCAGGACTGCGACGCTTGCGCGCACACATGGCAGTCGGGAAAAAATCAGTCGTGCGTACCCCATGCTCGCTCCTCCAATATTCGCGGTTGTTCAGTGGCGGCAACCAGCGGGATGCCACCAATCATGATCGCTGCCGAGGGGATTTCTTCATTGATAGCTGTCAACGATGCGGAGTGGAACGCTTACCCGCGCGACCAGCGTTTGAGCCGGGCTTTCAACCGTGCGCGGTTGATGGCGCCAGGAATTGCGCGTACTGTTCAGTTCATGGATAAATATGCAATCGACAACGATTCCCTGAATGGGGAGATGCGCAACATCATCGAGGAAGCCCGGGTCATCCTGCCGGGCGTGCAGGCGCTGTTTGGCTTCCAGACGATCGCCG
>DASWSX010000008.1:0-12854 GCA_036402435.1 Telluria sp.
TCAAGATCACCACCACCGTCACCCCGATCGAGCGTAACCGCGTCACCGTCATGTTCAACATCGACGAAGGCGACGTGGCGCGCATCAAGCAGATCAACATCGTCGGCAACAAGACCTTCTCGGACAAGGAACTGCGCCAGCTGCTGCAGCTGGACACCAGCGGCTGGCTGACCTGGTACAGCAAGGCCGACCAGTATTCGAAGACCAAGCTGACCGGCGACATCGAAGCGATCAAGTCGTTCTACCTGAACCGCGGCTACCTCGAAGCGAACGTCGAATCGACCCAGGTCGCGATCACGCCGGACAAAAAAGATATCTACCTGACCATCAACATCACCGAAGGCGAGAAGTACACCGTCTCGGACGTCAAGGTCGAAGGCGAGATGTTCGGCCGCGAGGACGAAATCAAGTCGCTGATCCTGCTCAAGCCGGGCAAGCCCTATTCGGGCGAGCTGCTCACTGCCACCAACAAGCTCATTTCCGACCGCAT
This sequence comes from Telluria sp., assembly GCA_036402435.1. Taxonomy (GTDB): domain Bacteria; phylum Pseudomonadota; class Gammaproteobacteria; order Burkholderiales; family Burkholderiaceae_D; genus Telluria_A. The sequence goes on from DASWSX010000008.1 coordinate 491, forward strand.
GGGCACCTTCGGCTATGCATTCGCCAACGTGAACGCGAACCCGGAACTGAACCGTGAAAAGCGCGAAGTGGCCTTCACCTTCTTCGTCGATCCAGGCAAGCGCGCCTACGTGCGCCACATGAACATCGCCGGCAACACGGTCACGCGCGACGAAGTCATTCGCCGCGAGTTCCGCCAGTTTGAAGGTTCGTGGTACGACGCGAACAAGATCAAGATGTCGCGCGACCGCGTCGACCGCCTCGGCTACTTCAAGGACGTGACGATCGACACGCCCGAAGCCCAGGGCACGTCCGACCAGGTCGACGTGAACCTGACGGTGGTTGAAAAGCCGACCGGTAACTTCATGATCGGCGGCGCGTTCTCGCAGTCGGAGAAGTTCACGTTCACCGCGTCGATCCAGCAGGCCAACTTCGCCGGCAGCGGCAACACCGTCGGCCTCGAGCTGAACACCAGCCGCTACCAGCGCACGATCGCGTTCTCGCACACCAATCCGTACTTCACCGACGACGGCGTCTCGCGTTCGTTCGAGCTGTACCTGCGCACGATGCGCCCGCCCGCACTGAACATCGGCAGCTACAACGTCAAGCAGACCGGCGGACGCCTGTCGTTCGGCGTGCCGTTCTCGGAATACGATACGGTCTACTTCGGCGCCGGCCTCGAGCGCACCTCGATCGAAACCGACCAGACCAGCCCGACGCGCTTCCAGGAATACGTGCGCGACTTCGGCGGCGTTGCGAACGGCATCGGTACCGCCACCACCAACGCATTCCCGCTGACCGCAGCGTGGGGGCGCGACAGCCGCGACAGCGCGATCACCCCGACCTTGGGCCGCTACCAGCGCGCCAACCTCGAGGTCGACCTGTTCGGCGACGCCAAGTACTACCGTGCGGTGTACGAGCAGCAGTACTATAAGCCGCTGACGAACAAGATCACCCTGGCGCTCAAGGGCGAATTCAACTACGGCCATGGCCTCAAGGGCAGCAAGTTCCCGGTGTTTAAGAACTTCTACGCCGGCGGCATTGGTTCGGTACGCGGTTATGTCAGCTCCTCGCTCGGTATCGTCGACCCGCGCACCTTCGACGCCCTGGGGGGCGCGGTACGCGTGATCGGTAACGCCGAACTGCAGATGCCATTCCCCGGCGGCGGTCCTGACCGCAGCCTGCGCTGGTTCGGCTTCCTTGACGCCGGCCAGATCTACCAGGAAGGCCAGACCATCCGCGCCAACGAACTTCGCTTCTCGACCGGTCTTGGCATCAGCTGGATTTCCCCGGTCGGGCCGCTCAAGTTGAGTTATGCTAAGCCTTTGAACGCCAAGCCGACCGACCGCCTCGAGCGCTTCCAGTTCCAGATGGGTACCGGGTTCTGACGCGGCGGTCCGCCACTGCGAACAGCGACGTTTCAATTCAGATTGCGGAGAATATGTTGAAAACTGCCTTTACTTCAATGTCGAAACAGCTGCTGCTGTTCGCCCTGTGCGCGATTCCGGTTGCGCACGCCCAGGCGCAAGTCGCCGGCAGCCGCGTCGCTTACGTGGCCACCGAGCGCCTGATGACCGAGTCGAAGCTGGCCAAAACCGCGGACGCGAAGATCGAAGCCGAATTCTCCAAGCGCGACAAATCGATCAACGAGCAGATTGCCAGCGTGCGCGCGCTGTCCGAGAAGTTCGAACGCGAAGCGGCCAAGCTGACCGAGCTTGACCGCACCCGCCGCACGCGCGAGCTGATCGACATGGAGAAGGACGTGCAGCGCAAGCAGCGCGAATTCCGCGAAGACCTCATGCAGCGCAAGAACGAAGAGCGCGCCAACATCGCGCAGAAGGCTTACAAGATCATCGAACTGATCGCCGCGCAGGAACAGCTCGACGTGGTCATCTACGAAGCCGGCTGGTTCAATCCGCGGATCGACATCACCGACAAGATCTTGAAGCAACTCGACAAATAACAGAAACAGGAACTACCAGATGGGCACTCGGCTGGGTGAATTGGTCGAACGCTTGGGCGGTGAGCTGGCGGGTGACCCGAATATCGAAGTCATGGGCATTGCGCCGCTGGCCGATGCGGGCGCGTCCCAGATCAGCTTCCTAAGCAATAGCAAACTGCGCGCACAAGCCGCGCAAAGCGGGGCTGCGGCCCTGATCCTGTCGCCCGCCGACAGCGAGACGGTCGGCGCCACCTACGCAGGTGCGCGCATCGTCACCAACAACCCGTACGCCTACTTTGCCCGCGCCGCGCAGTACTTCGACGCGCTGACCGCGTTCGTGCCCGCGCCGGGCGTGCATGCCAGCGCGTTCGTCGCCGCCGGGGCCACGGTCGACCCGACCGCCCATGTCGGTCCGCATGCGACGGTCGAGGAGGGCGCCGCCATCGGCGCCGGCGCGGTCATCGGCGCCGGCTGCTACGTCGGCCGCAACGCCATCATCGGCGCAGGCACGCAGCTGTTCGCCAACGTGACCTTCCATGCGGGCTGCCAGATCGGCGCGCGCGGCATCATCCATTCGGGCGCCGTGATCGGCACCGACGGCTTCGGCTTCGCCAACGAGGGCGGCGTGTACATCAAGATTCCGCAGACCGGGCGCGTGGTGATCGGCGACGACGTCGACATCGGCGCCAACACGACGATCGACCGCGGCGCGCTGGCCGACACGGTGATCGAAGACGGCGTCAAGCTCGACAACCAGATCCAGATCGGCCACAACTGCCATATCGGCGCGCACACGGCGATGGCCGGCTGCGTCGGCGTGGCCGGCAGCGCGAAGATCGGCAAGTACTGCACCTTTGGCGGCGCAGCGATGGTGCTGGGCCACCTGACCATTGCCGATCATGTGCACATCTCATCGGCCAGCATGGTCTCGCGCTCGATCGCCGAGCCGGGCCAATACACCGGCTTCTACCCGCTCGCCAAAAACGCCGACTGGGAAAAGACCGCTGCTATCGTTCGCAACCTCGACACGATGCGCGACAAGATCCGCGCGCTCGAAAAACAATTAAAAACCCTCTCAGAACAAAAATGACCACTACCGAAAACAAGACCCTCGACATCTGCCAGATCAAGGCGCTGCTGCCGCACCGCTATCCGCTGCTCCTGGTTGACCGCGTGCTGACGTGGGAAGCGAACAAGTCGATCACCGCCATCAAGAACGTCACCGTCAACGAAGAATTCTTCAACGGCCACTTCCCGCACAAGCCGGTGATGCCGGGCGTCCTGATGATCGAAGCGCTGGCGCAGACTGCAGCGTTGCTGTCGTTCCTGACCATGGGCGTCAAGCCGGACGAGAACTCGGTCGTGTACTTTGTCGGCATCGACAACGCGCGCTTCAAGCGCCCGGTCGGCCCTGGCGACCAGCTCAAGATGGACGTCGAGATCCTGCGCGTATCGCGCGGCATCTGGAAGTACAAGGCAGTCGGCAGCGTCGATGGCGCCGTCGCTCTGGAAGCTGAACTGATGTGCACCATCCGCGCCACCGACGACGCGAGCAAGCCAGCAGCGGGGCAGTAATGAGCATGATTCACCCAACCGCCATCGTCGACCCGAAAGCGCAGCTCGACAGCACCGTCGCGGTGGGCGCCTATTCGATCATCGGTCCGGACGTACGCATCGGCGCGCGCACCGTGGTCGGCCCGCATGTGGTCATTGAAGGCCACACGACGATTGGCGAAGATAACAAGTTCTTCCAGTTCTCGTCGATCGGCGCCGCGCCGCAGGACAAGAAGTGGGCGGGCGAACCGACCCGGCTTGAAGTCGGCGACCGCAACACGGTGCGCGAGTTCTGCACCTTCAACCTGGGCACGACGCAGGACAAGGGCGTCACGCGCCTCGGCGACGACAACTGGATCTCGGCCTACGTTCACCTGGCGCACGACTGCCAGGTCGGCAGCAACACGATCTTCTCGAACAACGCGCAGCTGGCGGGCCACGTTGAAGTCGGCGACTGGGCGATCCTGTCCGGCTACGCGGGCGTGCACCAGTTCTGCAAGATCGGCGCACACGCGTTTGTCGGCATGTACACCAGCCTGACCCAGGACGTACCGCCCTTCGTGCTGGTGTCGGGCAATCCGGCCGGCGCGCGCGGCGTGAACATCGAAGGCCTCAAGCGGCGCGGCTTTACGCGTCCGCAGATCGACGCGATCCGCGCGGCCTACAAGCACATCTACCGCAATAGCCTGACGCTCGATGAGGCCAGGGCCGAGCTGGCAAAGCTGCAGGCCGAAATGCCCGAAGGTGCGGCGCAAGTCGGCGCCATGCTCGACTTCCTGGGTAGCGCTACCCGTGGCATCGTCCGCTGACATAACGGTCGCCGTCGTCGCCGGCGAGGTGTCCGGCGACATGCTCGCAGGGCGCCTCCTGGCCGGCCTGCGCCCGCATCTCCCCGACGCCCGCTTCCACGGCATTGGGGGCCCGCGCATGGCCGAACAAGGCTTCGTGTCGGATGTGCCGATGGATACGCTGACCGTGCGCGGACTGTTCGAGGTCATCCCGCGCTACCGCGAGATCAAGGGAATCCAGAACGCGCTGCGCGACCGCCTGATCGCCGAGCGCCCCGACGTGTTCATCGGCGCCGACTACCCCGGGTTCAACCTGGGCCTCGAGATGCAGCTGCGCGAAGCGGGCATCCCGACCATGCACTTCGTCAGCCCGCAGATCTGGGCCTGGCGCGGCGGGCGCATCAGGAAGATCCAGAAGGCGGTCTCGCACATGCTGGTGATCTTCCCGTTCGAGGAAGAGATCTACCGCAAGGCGGGCGTGCCGGTGACCTATGTCGGCCATCCGCTGGCCGAGATGATCCCGATGGAGCCCGACGTGGCGGCCGCGCGCCGCACACTCGGCCTGCCGGATGCCGCGCGCGTGGTGACTGTGATGCCGGGCAGCCGCATGGGCGAACTCAAATACCTGGCCGCACCCTTTGTGGGCGCGATCAAGCTGCTGGCGCAGCGCGACCCTGCCATGCGCTTCGTGGTGCCGATGGCGGGCGAACGCCAGCGCGACTACTTCAACCAGCTGGTTGCCGAGGCTGGCCTGACCGACGTGCAAATTGACCTGGTCGACGGCCAGTCGCATACTGCGATAGCGGCCGCCGACGCGGTGCTGGTGGCATCCGGGACGGCGACGCTGGAAGTGGCGCTGTTCAAGAAGCCGATGGTGATCGCCTACAAGGTCATGCGCGCGTCGTGGGAGATCATGCGCCACATGGGTTACCAGCCGTGGATCGGCCTGCCGAACATCCTCGCGCGCGAATTCCTGGTGCCTGAGCTGCTGCAGAACGCGGCGACGCCGGAGGCGCTGGCCGACGCGGTCTGGAAACAGCTGGAAGACCTGCCTGCCCGCGCGCGGCTGGTGCAGCGCTTCACCGACATGCACCACAGCCTGCTGCGCAACAGCGCGGAGGAAAGCGCGGCCGCCGTCATGCGCGTCATACAATCGTCCAAGGCATCATGAGAACCAAGAAAGTCAATTTTTATCCAGGCCTGAAGAAGAACGCGCTGCCATTCACGATGGACGATATCGTGTGCGGCGTCGACGAGGCCGGGCGCGGCCCGCTGGCGGGCCCGGTGTTTGCCGCTGCCGTGATCCTGCATCCGGACCGCCCGATCCTCGGCCTGCGCGACTCGAAGAAGCTGACCGCCGAACGGCGCGACGAGCTGGCGCCGCTGATCAAGATGCATGCAGTCGCATGGGCGATCGCGGAGTGCTCGCACGAAGAGATCGACGCCATCAACATCCTGCAGGCGACCATGCTGGCGATGCGCCGCGCGGTCGAAGCCTTGTCGACCATCCCGACCATCGCGCTTATCGACGGCAACCGCAGCCCTGTGATGACGATCCGCTGCCATCCGATCATCGAAGGCGACGACAAGGTGCACGCGATTTCGGCGGCGTCGATATTGGCCAAGACCGCGCGCGACGCCGCGCTGGTGACGCTGCACCAGCAGTATCCGCAGTACGGCTTCGACCAGCACAAGGGCTACAGCACCGCCATGCACATGGAGCGCCTGCGCGAACACGGCCCGTGCCCGGTGCACCGCCGTTCGTTCGCGCCGGTGCGCGCGGCGCTGTTGGGCGAACTGACGGGCGAGACGATCCCGTTCGACTTCGCCGTGGAAGAAGACTGACGCATGAAGACGATCACCTCGCGCGACAACCCGCAGTACAAGGAACTCAAACATCTCGCCACCAGCTCGCAGGCGCGCCGCAAGGCCGGCCGCACGCTGCTCGATGGGGTTCACCTGAGCCAGGCCTGGCTCGACATGCGCGGCATGCCGCTGCAGTGCATCGTCAGCGAAAGCGCGCTGGCCAACCCGGAAGTGGCCGGCATCGTGGCGCGCTGCGAGAAGGAGCATGCGCACGTGACTGCGCTGCCCGATGCGCTGTACAACGCGGTCAGCCAGGTCGAGCATGGGGTCGGCCTGATGTTCCTGATCGAGACCCCGGCCAGCGAACTGCCCGCCAGCCTGACCGTCAACGCGGTCCTGCTCGATAACGTGCAGGACCCGGGCAACGTCGGTTCGATCCTGCGCAGCGCCGCCGCAGCCGGCATCACGCAGGCGTTCTGCAGCAGCGGCACTGCGTTCTGCTGGTCGCCGAAGGTGCTGCGCGCGGCGATGGGCGCCCACTTCGTGGTCCAGATCTACGAGAACGTCGACCTCGCGCCGCTGATCGCCGCCTCCAACATTGCCGTTCTTGCCACCAGCGGCTACGCGACCCGGCGTGTCTATGACGTCGACCTGCGCCAGCCGGTCGCCTGGATCTTCGGCCACGAAGGGCAGGGGGTCGCCGATGACCTGCTGTCGATGGCTACACAACAGGTAGTCATCCCCCATTTGGGCCAGGTTGAGTCGTTAAATGTTGCAGCTTGTGCAGCAGTGTGTTTTTTTGAGCAGGTCAGGCAAATTCAGGCATAGACGACAGGCTGAACTGCGGGTAACCTCTTGGGCTAGAGCAACAGTGGAGTAAAGAGTGGACATCGCCCATTTGCATTTTTTGGTAGCCGAAGCGGACCAGGCCCAGCGTCTGGCGGTCGTGGACATGCTCGGCAAGCTGGGCGCCAGCCAGGTTTCCGAAGTTCCGGACGGTCTGACGACCCTGCGGTTTTTGAACGAATCGTTCGCACCGGCGGTCGACATCGCCATCGTCGACCTGTCCCTGCCCGGCATGGACGGACTGGAACTGATTCGCACGCTGGCCGGCATGAACTGCCGTTCGCGCGTGATCGTCGTCGGCGCGCAGCCGAGCAACCTGCTGTTTTCGGTTGAGACGATGGCGCTGGCGTATGGACTCGACCTGCTCGGCACCATCGCCAAGCCGGTCACCGTGCCGCGGCTGCAGGCGCTGATCGAAAATTACGTCCCGCCGCAGCAGCGCTCCGAGCGCCCGCGCGACCATGGCCCTACCTTTTCGTTTTCCGATATCGGGGTTGGCCTGCAGGCCGGCCAGTTCGAGCCGTATTTCCAGCCGAAGATCGAGCTGGCCACCGGCCAGGTCAAGGGGCTGGAGACATTCGCGCGCTGGATACATCCAGAGCACGGCGTGCTGGGGCCGGGCGCGTTCATCGACGCGCTGGAGCAGCACAACCGCATCGACTTCCTCGACTGGACCATGATCGAGAAATCGGTCGAACGCTGCCGCGAGTTCCAGGACAAGGGCACGCCAATTCCGATTTCGATCAACCTGGCGTACGAGACGCTGGCGCACGAGAGCTTTATCCAGCAGGTGACCGCGTGCGTGCAGCGGCACCGGGTGCTGCCCGATTATGTGACGTTCGAAATGCCCGAGTCGTCGGTGCTGACCACCGATCCGACCTTCCTCGAGCGCCTCGTGCGCTTGCGGATGATGGGCTTCGGGCTGGCGATCGACGACTACGGCACCGGCAGGTCGAACCTGCAGCTGCTGGCGCGCGTGCCTTTCTCGGAGCTGAAGATCGACCGCAGTTTCGTCGACGGGGCGTCGAAGAAGCGCGCGCTCGGAACGGTGCTTAGCTCATGCCTCGGGCTGGCGCGCAGCCTGGACCGGATGTCGGTCGCGGTGGGCGTCGAGACCCGGCAGGATTGGGACTTCCTGCAGGGGCTGGGGTGTACGTATGCGCAGGGCTATCACATCGCCAAGCCGATGGAGGCCAATGCCTTCCCTGGGTGGCTGGAGGATTGGCGGCATTTCTTCTGATGCTGCGTTAATAATCCCGGCGATCCGGCTTAATCTCCTGCAGGATCGTCGTCGCGATCTCCTCGATTGACTTGGTGGTCGACGACAGCCACCGGATCCCCTCGCGCTTCATCATCAGCTCCGCCTCGTTCACCTCGTAGCGGCAGTTCTCGATCGACGCGTACTTGCTGCCCGCGCGCCGCTCGTGGCGGATCTCCGACAGCCGCTCCGGCGTAATGCTCAATCCGAAAATTTTCTGGCGGAACGGCGGCAGCGACGACGGCAGTTTGCCGCGTTCGAAATCGTCCGGGATCAGCGGATAATTCGCCGCCTTGATCCCGTACTGCATCGCCAGATACAGGCTGGTCGGCGTCTTGCCCGACCGCGATACCCCCACCAAAATCACATCCGCATCCGACAGGTTCTTGTGCGACTGCCCGTCATCGTGCGCGAGCGAGAAGTTGATCGCCTCGATCCGGTTCTTGTATTCCTCGCTGTCGACGATGTTGTGCGAGCGCCCCACGGTGTGGGTCGACTTCAGCCCCAGTTCCTGTTCCAGCGGCGAAACAAAGGTCTGGATCAGGTCCATATGCATGCCATCGGCCTGCCGGATCACCTGCGACAGGTCGTGCTTGACCAAAGTCGAAAACACGATGGGCCGCTGCCCGTCGGTGTTGACGGCTTCGTTAATCTTGCGCTTGGCATCATAAGCCTTGTCGAGGGTGTCGATGAAGGGCAGGCGCACCTGGCGGAACTTCATTTCGAACTGGGTCAGCACCGCGTGGCCGAAGGTTTCGGCGGTGATGCCGGTGCCGTCCGAGACGAAGAAAACGGTGCGCGCCGAGGTCGGCAAGGGAGTACGGGTGTCGGTTGTCATTATTTGGTCTGCAACTGGTGCTATTGAATCAAAGTTGTGCGCGGTAAATTCCCCGGACAGGCTGTAAAATGCTCTGCAACGGATTCAATTGTGCTGTACGACGCCAAGAATAACAAGAATACCGGGCGGCCCGGGGTCGAATAGCATTGCCTTAAGCGAAGATTTCCATCATCAGTAAGGGTAATACCATGACTAACTTGTCTAACGCTGCACTGAAGGAGCCCGAAAAGGCCGATTCAAGCGTGTATGTTGCATCATTCGAGGAATTGCGCATGACGGACGTCGAATCCGTCGGCGGCAAGAACGCTTCGCTGGGCGAGATGATCAGCCAGCTCGCGCATGCGGGCGTTCGCGTGCCCGGCGGCTTTGCCACCACGGCGCAGGCCTTCCGCGATTTTCTCGACCACAGTATCGACGGCGGCGCGTCGCTGGGCGACCGCATCGCAACGCGCCTTGAAGGCCTGAACATCGACGACGTGCGTTCGCTGGCCCAGGCCGGCGCCGAGATCCGCCAGTGGATCGTCGAAACCCCGTTCCAGCCGCGCCTCGAGCAGGAGATCCACGCCTTCTACGAGCGCCTGGTGGCCGATTCGGACACCGAGATGTCGTTTGCCGTGCGTTCGTCCGCCACCGCGGAAGACCTGCCGGATGCATCGTTCGCTGGCCAGCAGGAGACCTTCCTGAACGTGGTCGGCATCGATAACGTGCTCGAAGCGATGAAGCATGTGTTCGCGTCGCTGTACAACGACCGCGCCATCTCGTACCGCGTGCACAAGGGCTTCACCCACGCCGAAGTCGCGCTGTCGGCAGGCGTGCAGCGCATGGTCCGTTCGGACCTGGGCGCGGCCGGCGTGATGTTCACCATCGATACCGAGTCCGGCTTCAAGGACGTGGTGTTCGTCACGTCGAGCTACGGCCTGGGCGAGACGGTGGTGCAGGGCGCGGTGAACCCGGACGAATTCTATGTCCACAAGCCGATGCTCGAACTGGGCAAGCTGCCGGTGATCCGCCGCAACATCGGCTCGAAACTGATCAAGATGGAATTTACCGACGAAGCCAAGGCTGGCCGCTCGGTCAAGACCGTCGACGTGCCGATCGAGATGCGCAACCGCTACTCGCTGAACGACGCTGAAGTGGTCGAACTGGCCAAGTATGCCGTCATCATCGAGAACCACTATGGCCGCGCGATGGACATCGAGTGGGGCAAGGACGGCCGCGACGGCAAGCTGTACATCCTGCAGGCGCGCCCGGAGACGGTGAAGTCGCAGCAGAAGTCGACCGACGCGCAACTGCGCTTCAAGCTCAAAGGCACCGGCACCGTGCTGACCTCCGGCCGCGCGATTGGCCAGAAAATCGGCGCCGGTCCGGTACGCGTCATCACCGATCCTTCGGAGATGGAGCGCGTGCAGCCGGGCGACGTGCTGGTGGCCGACATGACCGATCCTAACTGGGAGCCGGTGATGAAGCGCGCCTCCGCGATCGTGACCAACCGGGGCGGGCGTACCTGCCACGCGGCGATCATCGCACGCGAACTGGGTGTGCCTGCGGTGGTGGGCTGCGGCGACGCGACCGAGCTGCTCAAGGACGGCACGTTTGTGACGGTATCGTGCGCCGAAGGCGACGAAGGCCGCGTCTACGACGGTCTGCTCGAGACCGAGGTGTCGGAAGTGGCGCGCGGCGAACTGCCGCCGTTGAAGACCAAGATCATGCTTAACGTCGGCAACCCGCAGCTGGCCTTCGACTTCCAGTCGGTGCCGAATGCCGGCGTCGGCCTGGCGCGCCTTGAGTTCATCATCAACAACAACATCGGCGTGCACCCGAAGGCCATCCTCGAGTACCCGAATATCGACGCGGACCTGAAGAAGGCGGTCGAATCGGTCGCGCGCGGCCACGCGTCGCCAAAGGCCTTCTACATCGACAAGCTGGCCGAAGGCATCGCGACCATCGCAGCTGCGTTCTGGCCAAAGCCGGTCATCGTGCGCCTGTCCGACTTCAAGTCGAACGAGTACAAGAAGCTGATCGGCGGTTCGCGCTACGAGCCGGACGAAGAGAACCCGATGCTGGGCTTCCGCGGCGCGGCGCGCTACCTGTCGGAAGACTTCGCCGAATCGTTCGAGATGGAATGCGCGGCGATGAAGCGCGTGCGTAACGACATGGGCCTGACCAACGTCGAGATCATGGTGCCTTTCGTGCGAACCCTGGGCCAGGCTGAAAAGGTCGTCGACCTGCTCGGCAAGAATGGCCTGAAGCGTGGCGAGAACGGCCTGCGCCTGATCATGATGTGCGAAGTGCCTTCGAACGCGATCCTCGCCAACGAGTTCCTGCAGCACTTCGACGGCTTCTCGATCGGCTCGAACGACCTGACCCAGCTGACGCTGGGCCTGGACCGCGATTCGGGCATGGCGCTGCTGGCGGCCGATTTCGACGAGCGCGACCCGGCGGTCAAGGCGCTGCTGTCGATGGCGATCAAGGCCTGCCGCGACCAGGGCAAGTACATCGGCATCTGCGGCCAGGGGCCATCGGACCATCCGGACTTCGCCGCGTGGCTGATGTCCGAAGGGATCGAATCGATGTCGCTCAATCCCGACTCGGTGATCGACACCTGGCAGAAGCTCGCTGCGATGTAAGCAAAACGATGATGTTGACTCTTCGCTGAAACTGGATACACTACAGCTATCAATTCAGCGAATCTAAACATTATAAAAACTTATACCATCGCGTCAGGAACCCTCGTTGCCTTCACAGGCTTCGGGGGTTTTTGTATTTTGAAATGGCTGCACTAGAGGGAGGCGGTAATGAACGACTGGGTAATGTGGCTGGTAGCCGGGGGTGTACTGGTGGTGTTCGAAATGTTCACCGGGACCTTCTACCTGTTGATGATCGCGGTTGGCCTGGCGTTCGGCGCGCTTGCGGCGCTTTTCGGCCTGTCAGTGCCGATGCAGATCGTCGTGGCGGCCGTCGTCGGCCTGATCGCGACTGGCGTGCTGCACCGCAGCCGTTTTGGCCGGCCTGCCAAACATGACGCCTCGCGCGACCACAACGTCAACATTGATATCGGCCAGCGCCTGACCGTGGACGAGTGGCAGGGCGGAAAAGCCCGCGTGATGTACCGCGGCGCGCTGTGGGACGTCGAGCTGGGGCAGGGCGCCATACCGGAAGCGGGCAGTTTCAAGATCGTCGAAGTGCAGGGCAGCAGGCTGATCGTCGCCAATACATAACAATCAAACTGAAAGAGGATCACCATGGAGTTTTTTGGCAGCGTAGCGACAGTACTGTTCATCGTCGCACTGGTATTCGTATTCAAGACGATCAACGTGGTGCCGCAACAGCACGCATGGGTGGTTGAACGGCTCG
>DASWSX010000009.1:0-13383 GCA_036402435.1 Telluria sp.
ACGGAGCGCAGCCATTGGACGAATTGGGTAGGGGTTTCCATTTGCCGCATTATAATTCGCTGCGCGACTTGCGCGCCAAATTCATGCAAAAAACGATGTCAGAACAGAGTAACAAGCCCGAAGTACCCGCAGCACCGGCGCCGCAAGCCCCCCGCAAACCGCAGCAGCAGGGCGAGCGCAAGCCGCAGCAGCAGGGCGAGCGCAAGCCGCAGGGAGAGCGCAAGCCGAAGGAGCAGGGCCCACGGACGCCGCGCGAGCCGCGCGAAGTCGTGCGCAACCCGCTGCCGCCTATTACCTTCCCCGAAGACCTGCCGGTCTCCGCCCGCCGCGCCGATATCGCCAAGGCGCTGACCGAGAACCAGGTGATCATCGTCTCGGGCGAAACCGGTTCGGGCAAGACCACCCAGCTGCCGAAGATCTGCCTCGAACTTGGCCGCGGCCAGAAAGCCCTGATCGGCCATACGCAGCCGCGCAGGATCGCGGCGTCGTCGACGGCCAAGCGCATCGCGCAGGAGCTTGGCTCGCCGCTGGGCGAGCATGTGGGCTTCAAGGTGCGCTTCAACGACACATTGACCAAGGGCGCCTCGGTCAAGCTGATGACCGACGGTATCCTGCTGGCCGAGACCCAGACCGACCCGCTGCTTAAAGCCTATGACACGATCATCATCGACGAGGCGCACGAGCGCAGCCTGAACATCGACTTCCTGCTTGGTTACCTGAAGCAGCTGCTGCCGCGCCGTCCGGACCTGAAGGTCATCATCACGTCGGCGACCATCGACGCCGACCGCTTCTCGCGCCACTTCGGGCAGCCAGGCAAGCCGGCGCCGGTGATCGAGGTGTCGGGCCGCCTGTACAAGGTGGAGGTGCGCTATCGCCCGGTCGACCGCGACCCGGCCGCGCCGGGCGCCGTTGAAGGCAAGCCGCAGCCGAAGGCGCAAGCCGCGCGCGACAAGCGCGACCTGATGGACGGCGTGATCGACGCCGTCGACGAATTGAGCCGCATCGGTTCCGGCGACGTGCTGGTGTTCCTGCCCGGCGAGCGCGAAATCCGCGACTGCGCCGAGGCGCTGCGCAAGCACCATCCGCCGCATGTGGAGATCCTGCCGCTGTTCGCCCGCCTGTCGGTCGAGGAGCAGGACCGCGTCTTCAAGATCACCAATGCGCGCCGCATCGTCCTGGCCACCAACGTGGCCGAGACCTCGCTGACGGTGCCCGGCATCCGCTTCGTGGTGGACGCCGGCCTGGCGCGCGTGAAGCGCTACAGCTTCCGCAACAAGGTCGAGCAGCTGCAGGTCGAGCCGATTGCGCAGTCGGCGGCCAACCAGCGCGCGGGCCGATGCGGCCGCGTGGCCGACGGCGTCTGCATCCGCCTGTACGAAGAAGACGATTTCCTGCAGCGTCCCAAGTTCACCGAGCCGGAGATCCTGCGTTCGTCGCTGGCCGCCGTCATCCTGCGCATGAAGTCGCTGCACCTGACGGACGTCGAAACGTTCCCGTTCATCGAGCCGCCGCAAGGCCGCGCGATCGCCGACGGCTACCAGCTGCTGCAGGAAGTCGGCGCGTTCGACGAGTCGAACCAGCTGACGCCACTTGGCCACAAGCTGGCCAAGCTCCCGCTCGATCCGCGCGTGGGCCGCATGATCCTCGCGGCGCTCGATAACGCCTGCCTTACCGAGATGCTGATCGTGGCGTCCGCGCTGTCGGTGCAGGATCCGCGCGACCGTCCGATGGAGCACCAGCAGGCGGCCGACGAGGCACATAAAAAATTCGCCGACGAGAAGTCGGAGTTCCTGTCCTTTATAAAAATCTGGAACTGGTTCGAGCAGGCGATCGAGCACAAGAAGTCGAACCGCCTGCTGCAGGAAACCTGCCGCAGTAATTTCCTGTCGCAGGTGCGCCTGCGCGAGTGGCGCGACGTGCATTCGCAGCTGCTGACGATCGTGCGCGAGCAGGGATGGCGCCTGAACGACGCGCCCGCCACGTACGAAAACCTGCACACCGCGCTGCTTACCGGCTTGCTCGGTAACGTCGGCTTCAAGGCCGAGGACGAGCAGGGCGCAGCCTATCTTGGCGCGCGCGGGATCAAGTTCCACGTCTGGCCGGGATCGTCGCTGCTTAAAAAACCGGGCAAGTGGGTGATGGCCGCCGAACTGGTCGAAACCACGCGCCTGTACGCGCGCTGCGTGGCGCAAATCCAGCCCGAGTGGGTGGAGCGCGTCGGCAGCCACCTGCTGAAGAAATCGTGGGGCGAGCCGCGCTGGGAAAAGCGCGCGGCCCAGGTGACGGCATCCGAGAAGGCCACGCTGTATGGTCTCACGGTGTACAGCCAGCGCCGCATCAACTACGGCCAGAAGAATCCGGCCGAGGCGCGCGAGATCTTCATCCGCGATGGCCTCGTGGCTGGAGACTACGACACGCGCGCGCCGTTCTTCGCGCATAACCAGAAACTGATCCGCGAGATCGAGAACCTCGAGCACAAGTCGCGCCGCCTTGACGTGCTGGTGGACGACCACCTGATCGCGGCGTTCTACGAGAAGATCATTCCGCACGACGTGGTCAACGGCGCCGGCTTCGAAAAGTGGCACAAGGACGCCACGGTCGATAATCCGAAGCTGCTGTTCCTGGTGCGCGAAGAGTTGATGCGCCATGAAGCGGCCGGCGTGACGACGGAGCTGTTCCCGAAAACGATGTCGGTGACCGGCATCGAGATGCAGCTTAGCTATCACTTCGAGCCGGGCAGCGTGCGCGATGGCGTGACGCTGTCTGTGCCGCTGTTTGCGCTCAACCAGCTGCCGCGCGAGCGCGCCGGCTGGCTGGTGCCGGGCATGTTGAAGGAGAAGGTGCACCTGCTGCTCAAATCGCTGCCGCAAAAGCTGCGCCGCCATTGCGTTCCGCTGCCCGATTATGCGGCGCGCTTCTGCGAGCGCGTGCAGGATGCGGGTGCCTTCGGCCGCGGCGACCTGGTGGACGCGCTCATCGCCGACATCCGCAGGCAGACCGGCATCGCGGTGCTGACGACGGACTTCAAGGCCGAGACGCTGCCAGCGCATCACTTCATGAATTTCAAGGTCGTCGACGAGCATGGGCGGCAGCTGGAGATGGGCCGCAACCTGTCCGCGCTGCAGGACGAGTTCGGCCGGCTGGCGCGAGAGAGTTTCCAGAAGATGGCGGAAGGGAAAGCGCAAGCTGCGCCCTTGTCTGCTGCTTCCATCCAGCAGCTGTCGGGCGGAAAGCAGAGCGCTCCGCTGGCGTCTAAAGCGGCCGTTCCCGCCCAGGGTGGCAAGGCGGCGCCGCAGGCTGCACCGTCCTCACCCGCGGTCAGCCAGCACACCGGGCTAACCAGCTGGACCTTTGGTGAACTCCCGGAACTGCTGGAGATCGTGCAGGGCAAGCTGACCCTGATCGGCTTCCCGGCCCTGGTGGACAAGGGTACGCATTGCGACCTGGAAGTGTTCGACGATCCTGCCGTGGCCGCGCGCACGCACAAAATCGGCTTGCGCCGGCTGTTCGCGCTGCAGTTCAGGGATCAGCTCAAATTTGCGGAGAAGAATATTCCCGGGATGCAGCAGATGGGCATGCAATTCATGGCGCTCGGCTCGCAGGAGGAGTTGCGCGACCAGATCGTGCAAAAGGCGATCGACATCGCCTGCCTGCAGGATCCGCTGCCGACCGATGCCGCATCGTTCAACAAGCGCAAGGAAGAGGGCAAGTCCCGCCTGGGCCTGCTGGTGAACGAGATTGCGCGCCTGGTCGGGCAGGTGCTGGCCGAGTATCACGGCTTGCCGAAGAAGCTGCAGAATGTGCCGCCGCAAGTGGCCGCCGATATCCAGGGACAGTTGCAGGGCCTGGTGCACAAGCGCTTCGTCGCCGAGACCGATTACGCGCAGCTGGCGCATTTTCCGCGCTACCTGAAGGCGATCAATGTGCGCCTGGAGAAATTGCGCGGCGATCCGGCGCGCGATACCCGCCTGATGGCGGAGTGGAATCAGTCGGCGAGCCACTTCCTGCGCGCGGCCAAGGACCGGCTGGCCGGCAAGAACACCGATCCAAAAATGGTGGAGTTCCGCTGGATGCTCGAGGAGCTGCGCGTGTCTTTGTATGCCCAGGAACTGCGCACGCCGATGCCAGTGTCAGGCAAGCGCCTGCAGAAGGTGTGGGAGTCGATGCAGCGCTAAGCATGCCCCTGGCTAGGTCCAGGTTGGGGAGACGCTGCACCGCTCCCGTGAAGGTTAATGTTGCGTGCTGCTGCCGGATGTGGCCGAGGTGGTGGAGGTCATGCCAGGATGCCATGCCTCGCCGATGCCGCCGATGGTCTGGTCGGTACCGTAGAAGGAATGGATCTGGTTGGCCCAGCCCGCATCGCTCATGTCGGGCCAGCGGTCGGGGTCGAAGCCGGGGGCGTTTTTCAGCCGCTGCTTGTCGACGTTGAGCACGAAACGCTTGTTGACGGTATCAAGGTGCAGCGCCTGCCAGGGCACCGCGAATAGTTTTTCTCCCATGCCGAGGAAGCCACCGAACGACAACACCGCATATGCAACCTGTCCGGAACGCATATCAAGCATGATTTCCTTGATGTCGCCCAGATTTTCTTCCTGTCCATTGACTACACTGTCACCGATGAGGGTGTCGGCACCCATCAGCGCGGGGCCGGGGCCGGAGCCGCTTTTATAGATGCCGTACTTGTCGCGGTCTGAATAGCTCATCTGTTCTCTCCCGTTGAATGTCGTGAATATCCGCCCTTTTGGAGCGGGATTCTTGCGTGAGTCGTCTCCTCACTGCATCTAGCGTAGGCCGCAGGTTGTCGTTGTATTTGATGCCGCTCAATGGTGCGGGTGCGGTCCGGTCAGTGTCGCTGTTGTGTTTCTGCTCGTATGAGCGATAACGCACAGAACGCCTATTTCCGGATTGCTACTCTTATAAAAAACTGGAGGCTTCAAATGATGTTCGTAACCGCACGCTGCAACAATGCCGGCCCGCTGGGCAAACATATCCCGACCCGCTCCCTGGCGCTGACCTTGCTGGCGCGCCTCCCGGTCCTCTCAAGGCTTCGATGGTAAAACTGGTCCAGCCGTGGTTGCGCAGCATGCTGCGCACCGCGAAAAAGCAGCAGAAAACCACCGCCCGCGCGGTAAAGACGCTGCTGGCTGTTTCCAGTATCAAATCGAAGGCCAAGCCCAAGGCTGCCCCACGCAAGGCGAAAACGGTCGCCAGCGCGGTGGTACGCGGCAGCCTGGCTGGCCAGTGGCTCAGCGCCATTTACACCGGCGTTGGCGCGCGCGGCGCAGTGCGCAGCATGCTGTACTGGCTTTATCTTCCGCCTGCGGCGCCGCCGCAGGGCCTCCCGCTGGTGATCATGCTGCACGGCTGTGACCAGGATGCGAATGCGTTTGCCCAGGGCACACGCATGAATGTGATTGCCGGACAGCAGGGCTACGCGGTCGTCTATCCGCAGCAGTCCAAGGGGAGCCATCCGCAGGCTTGCTGGAAATGGTATGACCGGGCGACGCAGGAGGGCGGGGGCGATGTCGGCCTGATCGTCGGCATCGTCAATACCGTTGCCGCCTCCCATCCAATCGACCGTTCGCGTATTTATATATGCGGGTTTTCGGCCGGTGGCGCCATGGCCCATATCGTCGCGCTCAACCATCCCGGGCTGATTGCCGGACTTGGCGTGCATTCGTCGCCTTTGTTCGGTGCCGCGCGCGGCGCGGTCAACGCGATCCGGGTCATGCTCCAGGGCGACTCCCGCCGCGCCGCGCCTGCCATCCAGGAAATACTCGACCGCCACCCCGGCTTTCCGCCGATGCCGACCATCCTGTTCCATGGTGAATCAGACCGGGTGGTGCACCAGATTAACCAGGTCCAGCTGGAGCAGCAGGCCCTGCTGTTGAACCGGATACCGGCCGGCTCGCCCGTCGATATCACAACCCGCGAACGCACCAGCCGTACGCTTGCCTACCGCCTGCGCGACGTGCGGCTCCAGCGCAAGCTGCTGCTGCGGGTGGTGCAGATCTCGGAGCTGAAGCATGCCTGGAGCGGCGGCGACGACAGCCTGGTGTTCAATTCCCGGCCCGGCCCGGCCTCCAGCAAGCTTCTGCTCGACTTCTTTTCGCGCCACAGCCGCGCTGTCATTGGGCCGGTTTAAAGTCAAGACCGCGCCGCAAAAAGATAGACCTTGCCAAACTGGCCTTCGAATAGTACTGTATATTCATACAGTACTTGAGCGGCCTGACCATGACTTCTTTACACTCCATTGCTGCGCCGGAAGCCCTCCATCCCTCATTGTGGCTGGCTTCCCAGTTGGCGCATTCCAGCGCGCGCTGTATCGATACCGGCCATCCGACCCTGTCAGCCCAGCTGCCCGGAGGAGGGTGGCCCACCGGTACGCTGAATGAATTATTGCTCCAGCAGGCAGGCATCGGTGAGATGCGCCTGCTGCGGCCTTCCCTGCAAACCGTCGCCCGGCGCCGTATCGTGCTGCTGCAGCCGCCGCACCCGCCCCAGGCGCTGGCGCTGGCAGCCCTTGGCATCAAACCATCGGAACTGGTGTGGGTGCGCACCGGCCGCAGTGCCGACGCGCTGTGGGCGGCCGAGCAGGTGCTGCGCAGCGGCAGTTGCGGTGCGCTGCTGTTCTGGCATGCCCATGCGCGCGGCGAAGCGCTGCGCCGCCTGAACCTGGCTGCGCAAAGCGGCGAAACCCTGTTTTTCATGCTGCGTCCGCTGGCTGCCAGCCAGGATGCGTCGCCCGCACCACTGCGCCTGAGCCTGCGGCCGGCAATGGGCGGCATGGAAATCGGATTCGTCAAACGCCGGGGACCGCAGCGCGATGCGCCGCTGTTCCTGCCACTTACACCTTCTTTACTGCAACGCCATGCGCCTCTGGATCGGCCTGTACCTGCCCCAGCTACCGCTCGAGGTCTTCTGCCCGAACTGGTCCAGTGACGCCGGCAGCGTCGTCCTGGAGCAGGAGCGCGTGCTGTCCGCCTCGCCGCTGGCGCGTGCAGCCGGCGTGCAGCCCGGAATGCGGCGCGGCGGGGTGCTTATGCTCATGCCCGAGGCGCGGCTGTACGAGCGCACGGCCGAGCGCGAAACCGATGCGCTGCATGCCGTGGCGATGGCGCTGCTGCAGTACACGCCGCTGGTGGCGCAAGCCGAGGAATCGACGCTGCTGATCGATATCGGCGCCAGCCTGCGCCTGTTTGGCGGCATCGGGGCGCTGTGCCGGCGCATCCGCGACAATATGCGCGCGCTGGGTTTCACCGCTGTGCTCAGCGTCGCTCCGACGGCGCGCGGGGCCTGGCTGCTGGCACGCCACCGGGGCGGCAGGGCGCTGCGCATGCCGTCGCTGGTGCGGCGGCTCGACCGCCTGCCATGCACCTTGCTGCCGCCGGCGCGTCCGTTTGCATCGTGGATCGAGGGCATCGGCTGCTTCACGCTGGGCGAGATGCGGCGCCTGCCGCGACCCGGTTTGCAACGGCGCTGCGGCCGCCCGCTGCTCGACCTGATCGACGCCGCTTACGGCATGACGCCCGAGCTGTTCGACTGGATCGAGGCGCCCACCACGTTCCGCGCCCATCTTGAATTGTTCGACCGGGTCGAGAATGCCGAGGCGCTGCTGTTTGGCGCGCACCGGTTGCTGCTGCAACTGACAGGCTGGCTGTGCGCGCACCAGCTGGCTGTCGAGCGCATCACCTTGCAGCTCGAGCATGAGCGCGGGCGTGTGGCGCGGCCGCCCACCGTCATCGAAATCGCGCTGGCCGAGCCGACCTGGCGCGACGAGCACCTGGTGCGCCTGCTGAAGGAAAGGCTGGGCAAGCAGGTGCTGGAAGCGCACGTGATCGGCCTGTGCCTGGAAGCGCTGCAGGTGCAGCCGATGGCGCCGCCGAGCGAGTCGCTGTTCCCGGAACCGGGCGGCAGCGAGGAAGACCAGCTGCGCATGCTGGAATTGCTGGTGGCCCGGCTCGGGCCCGACAACGTGCTGCAGGCTGCACCGCAAGCCGATTACCGGCCCGAGCTGGCCAATGCGTGGGTACCTGTGCAAAAGAAGATCCGGCAGGCGGCGATGGATGCGCAGATGCCGCCGGATGTGCTCAGCCTGCCGCGTCCGGTGTGGCTGCTGGCCAAGCCGATCGCGCTACTGATGCGCAATCACCGGCCGTTCTATGGGTCGCCGCTGAAGATGGCGTCAACGCCCGAACGTATCGAAGCAGGGTGGTGGAGCCAGTCGCATGCGCGCGATTATTTCATCGCCGAGGGGCAGGACAACGCGCATTACTGGGTGTACCGGGAGCGCATTGCCGGCATGGCCGAAGACGCCGAGCCGCGCTGGTACCTGCATGGGTTGTTTGCCTGACTTGTATCTGGGGGCAATGCACGATTCGTTTTTGGTTTCAGCGGCCGGGCTCGAAATCTGAGGTCGCCGCCGCGAGGAACGTAAAACCGCTGCCTCCATCGCGGCTGGCAGGGTTATCGATGCAGGGCGAAACATAGCTGTCGCGCCCGCTGGCATCATTCTTCGTCAAATTCCTCGGCGAGGTTCTTCCAGCCCTTGCTCTTGGCAAAGGCGCTGAATTCTTCCGGCGCTTCCAGCACGATCAGCTTGCGGTCTTGCAAGCCCGGATCGCTGTGGCTGAAATTCGGCCCCTTGTAACCAAGGGTGCGCAGCTGGTCGATCACCTTGCCGGCCAGGACCTCGTCCTTGTACAGCCCGGGCTCGACCGGTGCGGCGAAGTCAACGTACACGTCAATGATTCCGTAGCCCTCGTCGAAGATGCGAATGCCCTTGACGTCATGGGAACGGCCGGTGCTGTCCACGGCCTTGAACGGTCCGCTCAGCTGGATGTCGGTATCTGTAGTCATGAAAAGAAGCATACACCATCGCCACTCCTCGCATAATCCGCCCCCTTCCGTGCGCGGCGCGCGATCGCGCCGAATTTTTTTCGGCAGGCGGGCTCAAAAATCATATTTTTTTTACCCTTGAAATGAACGAGCCCTGCCATTAGATGGGGTGCAACGGATGCTCCACGGAGGTCCGTCAACTTATCGCTTAACTTCACAAGGATATTTATCATGCGTACTTTTGACCTTACCCCTCTCTATCGTTCCGCTATCGGCTTCGACCGCCTGGCCCAGCTGCTTGAGCAGCGCGCCGACGCCCAGCCTAGCTATCCTCCATACAACATCGAACTGGTCAGCGACGACAAGTACCGCATCGTGATGGCGCTTGCCGGATTCGACCGTTCGGAAGTCGAGATCGTCGCCGAGCGTGACACGCTGCACGTCACCGGCCGCAAGCAGAAGGACGACGCCCAGCGCACCTACCTGCACCGCGGCATCGCGGCACGCGATTTCGAGCAGCGCTTCCAGCTGGCCAACCACGTCAAGGTCACCACGGCATCGTTCGACAACGGCATGCTGACCATTGAACTGGTGCGCGAAGTGCCGGAAGCACTGAAGCCACGCAAGATCACCATCGGTGGGGGCGACAGCGCCGCCATCGGCAACGGTGAGAATGTGCAGGCACTGGAGCAACGCCAGGCCGCGTAAGGGCAGCAGGAACTGAAACGGAAGGGGCGCTCGCGGTTGGGGTGCCCCTTTCCACAACCAGCTTTAAGGAAACATTAAGTCTGGTGCTGCACTATGAACCCATCAGAAAACCTCAATCAGGAGTACGTTAAATGCAAAACGTAGGTGCCACTACTGCCATCAGCGCTAAGCGACTCACTCTTGCCCTTGCCGCCGCCGGCGTCATCGGCGGAGCGGTTGGTGCGATCACAGTCAATCACAATAATGCGGTGGCGTCCGGCGCCACGGCAACCCTGGCCGCGCCGGCGCAACCGGCGGCCATCGGCGCACCGGCCCCGCTTGCGGCCGGCGTGGTGCTGCCTGACTTCACCCAGATTGCCTCGCGCATGGGGCCTGCGGTCGTCAACATCCGCGTCACGGGCAGTACCAAGACCAGCGCCGGACCGAATGCGCGCCTGCCGCGCGGCTACGAAAACGATCCGTTCTTTGAATTTTTCCGTCGCTTCCAGGACCCGCGCGCCCAGCGCGGCCAGCGCGACGCTCCCGTTTTTGGCGCCGGTTCCGGGTTCATCATCAGCCCGGACGGTGTCATCCTGACCAATGCCCACGTGGTGCGCGACGCTTCCGAAGTCACGGTCAAGCTGCAGGACCGGCGCGAGTACCGCGCCAAGGTGCTCGGCTCCGACCCGAAGACCGACGTGGCGGTGCTTAAGATTGAAGCCAAGAACCTGCCGGTGGTGCCGATCGGTAAATCGAGCGACCTGAAGGTTGGCGAATGGGTACTGGCAATCGGCTCGCCGTTCGGGCTCGAGAGCAGCGTGACCGCAGGGGTAGTCAGCGCCAAGGGCCGTTCCATCGACGAGGGTAACGTGCCGTTCATCCAGACCGACGTCGCGGTGAACCCCGGTAACTCCGGCGGCCCGCTATTCAATACGCGCGGCGAAGTTGTCGGCATCAACTCGCAGATCTATAGCCAGACCGGCGGCTACCAGGGCCTGTCGTTTGCGATCCCGATCGATGTGGCGTATCGCATCAAGGACCAGATCGTCACCACTGGCAAAGTCCAGCATGCCAAGCTGGGTATTGCGATCCAGGAAGTGAACCAGGGGTTTGCCGATTCGTTCAACCTGGCCTCCCCGGAAGGGGCGCTGGTGTCCAATGTCGAACGGGGCGGCGCAGCCGACAAGGCTGGCCTCAAGGCAGGCGACATTATCCGCAAGCTCAACGGCCAGCCGATCATCGCGTCGGGCGACCTGCCGGCGATGCTGAGCACGTCCAAGCCAGGCGATCGCGTGACCCTCGACGTCTGGCGTGAGGGCAAAATCGTGCAGATCCCCGCCAAGCTCGCCAACGCCAGCGACAAGGTGGCCGAGGCCGAGCCGGAGGCAGCCGACATCGCCGGTGGAGGCGGCAAGCTGGGCCTGTCCCTGCGTCCGCTCGAGCCCATCGAGAAGCGCCAGTCTGGCATTGCGTCCGGCCTGGTGATCGAGGACGCCGGCGGCGCCGCGCTCAACGCCGGGGTGCAGCCGGGCGACGTCCTGCTGTCGGTCAATGGCCGTCCGGTAAACTCGGTGGCCCAGGTGCGCGACGTGGTGGGCAAGTCGACCAAGTCGGTGGCCTTGCTGATTCAGCGCGGGGGTGACAAAATCTTCATTCCTGTGCGGATCGGGTAAAACGTAAGTCGCCACCGCATGAATCGAACAACGGAGACGTGATGCGGCTATTGCTGGTGGAAGACGATACGATGATCGGCGAAGTGGTGCTCGACCTGCTCAGGGCCGAGCACTACGCCGTCGACTGGGTCAAGGACGGCGAGATGGCCGACACCGCGCTGCTCCAGTCGCAATCGTACGACCTTGTGCTGCTGGACCTTGGCCTGCCGCGCAGGGACGGTATCGAAGTGCTGCGCGCGATGCGGGCGCGCAAAGACCGCACCCCGGTGCTGGTTGCCACCGCGCGCGACTCGGTCGAACAGCGCATCGCCGGGCTGGACGCCGGCGCCGACGACTATGTCCTCAAACCGTACGACCTCGATGAACTGCTGGCGCGCATCCGCGCCTTGCTGCGCCGCGCCGCCGGCCGCGGCGAGCCGGTTTTCGAATACAAGAACATCACCATCAATCCCGCCACCCGCGAAGTGCAGGTCGATGGCGCCATGGTCACGCTGTCGGCGCGCGAATGGGCGGTGCTGGAAGCCTTGATCGCGCGGCCTGGCGTGGTGCTGTCGCGGCCGCAGCTTGAAGAAAAGCTGTACAGCTGGCGTGATGAAGTCAGCAGCAACGCGGTGGAAGTATACATTCACGGCCTGCGCAAGAAGCTGGGCAGTGAACTGATCCAGAACGTGCGCGGGGTCGGCTACATGGTCCCGAAACAATGAAGGTCTCGCACTCGCTGCGCGGCCGCCTGCTGTGGTTCCTGCTGGCCGCGATCTCGATCGCCGCGCTGGCGCAGGCCTCGATCGCGTATCGCACCGCGCTGAGCGACGCCGACCAGATCTTCGACTATCACATGCAGCAGATGGCGATGTCGCTGCGATCCGGCGCGCCGCTGTCGAGCGTCGAAGCGCGTGAAAGCGCTGAGGCTGAAGCCGAAAGCAATGACCTGATGGTGCAGGTATGGACGCCCGACGGCGTGCAGGTGTTCCGCACCTACTCGCGCGCGCAGCTGCCGCAGCGCGCCGTGCTCGGATTCTCGAACGTCAAGGCCAACGGCACCACCTACCGTATCTTCTCGGTCCAGACGCGTAACCAGACGGTGCAGGTTGCGCAGGACATGGCGGTGCGCCGCAAGATCGCTGGCAACCTCGCGCTGCACACGGTCGGCCCGATCGCGGTGATGATGCCGATCCTGATGCTGGTGGTGTGGTGGGTCGTCAGCGGTTCGCTGGCGCCGGTGGCGCGCGTGCGCAAGCAGGTTGCGGCACGCCAGGCCGATGATTTGTCGCCCGTGTCGGAAGCCGAGCTGCCCGACGAGGTGCTGCCGCTGGTGCAGGAGCTGAACCTGCTGTTCGGGCGCGTGAAGACCGCGTTCGACGCGCAGCAGCACTTCGTCGCCGATGCCGCGCACGAGCTTCGCACGCCGCTGGCAGCCCTCAAGCTGCAGGCGCAAAGCCTGGAACGGGCCGAGACTCCGGAAGCGCGCAGCCTCGCGGTAGCGCGCCTCACTTCGGGCATTGAGCGCGCCACGCGGCTGGTCGAACAGCTGCTGGTGCTGGCGCGGCAGGAAGCCAGCGCCGCAGGCAGTGCCAAGTCCGGTTATGCGGCACTGTCTGACCTGGCGCGCCGCACGCTCGGCGACATGGCGCCGGCTGCGCAGGCGAAGGGCATCGACCTTGGCCTTGAACGCGCCGACGAAGTGGCGATCGAAGGGCAGCCGGACGCGCTGGCGATCATGATGCGCAACCTGGTCGATAACGCGATCAGGTACACCCCCGCAGGCGGGAAGGTCGATGTCGAAGTGCGGGCGAGCGACGGCGGCGCGGTGCTGGCCGTGGAGGATAGCGGGCCGGGAATTCCCGTGGAAGAGCGCGAGCGTGTGTTCGACCGTTTCTACCGCATTGCCGGCAGCGAGGCTGGCGGCAGCGGCATCGGCATGGCGATCATCAAGGCGATCGCGGACCGGCATGGCGCAAGGCTGGTGCTGGGTACGTCGGAAAAGCTTGGCGGATTAAGCGTCAGGGTGGAGTTCGCGCGGCAGCGCCCGTAGAAACAGGCGGTGCGTGAAGGTGAATCGCGACATGGAGGTCTCTTCGTTGGACAAGGAGATACTCGATCAACTTGATCGAAACCCAAAAAAAAGTAGGGCGGATAAGCGCAGCGCATCCGCCATGCCTGCGCCGTGTTGGCGCTAACATGGCGG
>DASWSX010000010.1:0-3923 GCA_036402435.1 Telluria sp.
GGCCTGGTGTACCAGTTCGCCCTGCACGGCGACGGCAGCGTTTCGTTCCCCTACCTCAGCGACGGCTGCGCCGCCCTGCTCGGCCTGCACGCGGGCGAGCTGCAGGACATGCCCGAGCGCTTCCTCCAGCTGATCCTGCCGCAAGACCGCAAGGGCTACCTCGATTCGATGCATGCTTCGGCCGGCGCGCTGTCGGTGTGGAACTGGGAAGGCCGCATCTTCATCGACGCCTGGAACGACGAGAAGTGGATCAACCTGCGCGCCACCCCGCACGTGCTGGCCGAAGCGCCGGGCAGCGTGCAGTGGGACGGCATCATGAGCAACATCACGGCCAGCAAGCTGGAACAGGAAGAGACGGCCCATTCGCGCGCCAGGCTGGCCGAACTGACCGCGCACATCGAACAGGTCAAGGAAGAAGAGCGCACCCGCATCGCGCGCGAAATCCACGATGACCTGGGCGGCAACCTCACCGCGATCAAGATGGCGCTGGCAATGCTGGCCAGCCGCCTGCCGCCGGAGCAGCCGGAACTGGCCGACAAGGCCGCCTACCTCGATTCGCTGGTCGACCGCACCATCGACGCGATCCACCGCATCACGCTCGACCTGCGCCCTTCCATCCTCGACTTCGGCATCGTCGCCGCGCTTGAATGGCAGGTGGCCGAGTTCGAAAAACAGATGGGCATCCGCTGCAGCTTCGCCTGCGAGGACAAGGAGATCGAGCTGGCCAGCGACCACGCGGCCGCGCTGTTCCGTATCTTCCAGGAAGCGCTGACGAATATCGCCAAGCACGCCCAAGCCAGCGCGGTGACGGTGAGCCTGCTGCGCCGCCGCAACGAGGTGGTGCTGGCCATCGCCGACAACGGTGTGGGCATCATCCCGACCGACCGCATGAAGCCGCAATCGTTCGGCCTGCGCGGCATGAGCGAGCGCGCCAAGGCCCTCGGCGGCACGATGGCCTTGTCGCGGGCGCGCGGAGGTGGCACGATAGTAACTATCAAGACCAAAGAACGACAGCGCGCCAGCCAATGAGCCAAAAAGCAACTATCCGTGTTTTTATCGCCGATGACCACGCCATCGTGCGCGAGGGCCTCAAGCAGATCCTGGCCGACTCGCCCGACATCATCGTGGCAGGCGAGTCCGAGAACGGGCTCGACGCGATCAAGCTGTTCCGCAAGTCCAAGTGCCATGTGATGCTGCTCGACATCTCGATGCCGGACAAGAGTGGCATCGACGTGCTCAAGCAGGTCAAGAAGGAAAACCCGGACATGGCGGTGCTGATGCTGTCGATGCACCGCGAGGACCAGTACGCGATCCGCTCGCTCAAGGCCGGCGCGGCGGGCTACCTGACCAAGCAGAGCGCGCCGAAGGAGCTGGTCACCGCGATCCGCCAGGTGGCCAGCGGCCAGAAGTACGTCAGCGCGGCGCTGGCCCAGGAACTGGCCGCCCAGGTCGGCGATGACCATGCGGTCGCGCTGCACGACACCCTGTCCGACCGCGAATACCAGACCTTGACGATGATCGCCTCCGGCAAAACGGTCAGCGTGATCGCCGAGGAACTGTCGCTGTCGGTCAAGACCATCAGCGAATACCGGGCCCGCCTGCTGGTGAAAATGAAGCTGAAAAACAGCGCCGAACTGACCCATTACGCGATCAAGAACCAGCTGATCGAGTAAATTGGCAAACCTGCATATAGTAATGCCGAGAAGTAAGGCTGTTTACTTGCCCTTCTCGCTGCGATGCCAGATTGGAAACGCGATTATTATTTATATAATCCAACCGAACTAGCATCGCATTTCATGTCCACGCCTCCAGTACAAAATCCCGCCGACATCGCCCGCGAAGCCTTCCGCCGCCTCGCCACGCGCCGCATCGCCCCGACCCCGGCGGCTTACCACGAGATCTATAACGAGATCGCCGGCGTGGTCGAAGCAAAGCCCGCCATCGCCGTCGGTCCCGGAGCCGAAAGCGTGCTCGACGCGTTCACGGCAAGGCTGGGGGAAACGCCGGGCGAGATCGGCGAAGCCGGACGCCGCCTCGAACGCATCCTCAAGGCGCGCGACTGGGATGGCTATGCGCGCGGCCTGTCGCAACTGCTCGACAAGCAGCTGAAAAAGCCCGGCCCGTTCGAAATCGCCGTACTGGCCGACGAGCCCGAAGCGCGCCTGCTGCGCGACCTGCTCAACCGCACGCTGGTGTTCGCGGTGGCATCGCTGCTGTCCGGCTCGCCCACCCTGGTGGCCGAAGCCGAATCGCTGGGCGCGGCCGTCAAGGGCGCCACCAACGAGGCGGCGCTGAACGACATCGCAGCACGCCTGAAGCAGCTGTGCTACCAGATCGAGATCCGCAGCGGCGACGCGGCCGAGCAGCAGGAACTGCTGCTGCGCCTGTTCCGCTTGCTGCTGGAAAATGTCAGCGAGTTGCTCGACGAGGACAGCTGGCTGCGCGGCCAGGTCGAGATGGTGCAGGAACTGATCGCCGGCCCGCTCGACCAGCGCGCGCTGGAAGACGCCATGCGCAGCATGAAGGAAGTGATCTACAAGCAGGGCCAGCTCAAGCACAGCCTGTCGGACGTCAAGCTCACCGTCAAGAACATGATGATGACCTTCATCGACCGCCTCAGTGCGGTGGCGGCGACGACCGGCGACTTCCACGAAAAGATCGGCGGCTATTCGGAAAAGATCGGCCAGGCCACCAATATCGCCGAACTCAACACGGTGCTCGACGACGTGCTGCGCGAGACGCGCACCGTGCAGGCCGAGGCGCTCAAATCGCGCGACCGCATGCTGTCCGCGCGCCAGGAAATGCACGACGCCGAGCAGCGCATCCAGACGCTGGAAGAAAAGCTGCGCCACATGAGCGAGCTGGTGCGCGAAGACCAGCTGACCGGCAGCCTGAACCGCCGCGGCCTGGACGACGTGTTCGAGCGCGAGGCGGCGCGCGCCGACCGCAGGGGCACGCCCTTGTGCGTTGCGGTGCTCGACCTCGACGACTTCAAGCGCCTGAACGACACCTACGGCCACATCGCAGGCGACAGCGCGCTCAAGCACCTGGTCCAGGTGGTCAAGGCCACGCTGCGCTCGATGGACGTGATCGCCCGCTTCGGTGGCGAGGAATTTGTGATCCTGCTGCCCGAGACGACGGTGGAAGCGGCGGCCCAGACGATGACGCGCCTGCAGCGCGAGCTGACCCGCCACTTCTTCCTGCATGACAACGAGAAGATCCTGATCACGTTCTCGGCGGGCGTCGCGCTGCGGCTTCCCGATGAAGGGCAGGACACGCTGGTCACGCGCGCCGACCGCGCGATGTACCAGGCCAAGCAGACTGGCAAGAACCGCGTGGTCGTGGCAGACTGAGCAGGAAACCTGCTGCTGAACATCAATACCGAAAGAATCCGCGATGAATTCCGTACCCGACATCCACATTTGCATCCAGCAGCCTCCGGGCTACGTTCATTCGCTCGGCCTGCTTGACCAGGCGCGCTACTATCGCTACCAGCTGCGCCGCCTTGGCGCGCAGGTGAGCGTATCGAAGAACCGGCTGCGCCACGATGCCGTCAACTTCATCTTCGGCGCCCACCTCGGCTTCGACCAGGCCCAGCGCGAACGCTACGCCTGCATCTTCGTCAACCTCGAACAACTGGGCGAAGGCGGCAAACGCGTCTCGGCCGACTATCAGCACTTGTTGGAAACCTCGGCCGTGACCGATTACGATGCGCAAAACATCGTCGCTTATGCTGCCTCCGCCGACGACGTGCCGGTGGTACCGCTGCTGCACGCACCGTACCTGACGCCCGAGTTTGACATTCCGCTGGAGGAACGGCCGATTGACCTGCTGTTCATCGGCACCATGAACGAGCGCCGCAGTGCGTGGCTTGACCGCATCGAAGCAACCGGGCTGTCGGTCACCCACTTCGACGGGCCTTT
>DASWSX010000011.1:0-18313 GCA_036402435.1 Telluria sp.
GCCGAAGAGGACAGCAACACGGCACTGGCGACCGCGCTGGCCAGGGCCTTCATCGCGAATGATACGATCTTGGGGCGATTGTTTACGTGCATAGTTGGCAGCATCAATGAGTTGGCTAGGGAAAAAGCGCTTTTCCGGAGGTCTCAACATATCATCATGCTTTGGAGCATGCAAGCTTTTGCCCCTATAAGTGGCCCTCTACGCCCCTAGAACAAACGTTTTGATGCTTTCTTTATCAGCCAGTTGGCAATGCGACAAAATGCAGTGCCCGGGCAGGCACTGCACTTCTTGACAACTTACTTGTCAAGGATAATACGAAGCATGCGGCGCAGCGGTTCGGCCGCACCCCACAGCAGCTGGTCGCCGACCGTGAAGGCCGACAGGTACTCGCCGCCCATCGACATCTTGCGCAGGCGCCCGACCGGAATGGTCAGGCTGCCGGTGACGGCGGCCGGCGACAGGTCGCGCATCGACGCTTCGCGGTTGTTCGGCACCACCTTCACCCACTGGTTGTTCGACGCGATGATGTCGTTGATCTCGTCGAGCGGTACGTCGCGGGTCAGCTTGATGGTCAGCGCCTGCGAGTGGCAGCGCATCGCGCCGATACGCACGCACAGGCCGTCGACTGGAATCTCTTTACTGCCGAACGACGCGCCGCGGCCGAGGATCTTGTTGGTCTCGGCGCCGGCTTTCCACTCTTCCTTCGACTGGCCGTTGCCCAGGTCCTTGTCGATCCACGGGATCAGGTTCCCGGCCAGCGGCACGCCGAACTGCCTGGTCTCATCAGCCGACATGCCATGCTGGGTCGCCAGCACGGCGCGGTCGATCTCGAGGATGGCTGCCGCAGGGTTGTCCAGCAGCGGCTTCACCGCGCTGTTGATGGTGCCGAACTGGGTCAGCAGCTCGCGCATGTGCTGGGCGCCGCCACCGGACGCTGCCTGGTAGGTCATCGACGTCATCCAGTCGACCAGGCCGTGCTGGAACAGGCCACCCAGGCCCATCAGCATGCACGACACGGTGCAGTTGCCGCCGACGTAGTTCTTCACGCCCCTGGTCATCGCGTTCTTGATGACGTCGAGGTTGACCGGGTCAAGCACGATGACCGCGTCGTCATTCATGCGCAGGGTCGATGCGGCGTCGATCCAATAGCCGTTCCAGCCGGCCGCGCGCAGCTTCGGGAACACCTCGCTGGTGTAGTCGCCGCCCTGGCACGAGATGATGATCTCGCATTTCGCCAGCTCGGCAATGTCGGTTGCGTCCTTCAGCGTGGTCTCGTTCTTCGCCATCGCCGGGGCTTTGCCGCCCGCGTTCGAGGTCGTGAAGAACACCGGTTCGATGTGGGCGAAATCGCCCTCGTCCTGCATGCGCTGCATCAGGACCGAACCCACCATGCCGCGCCAGCCTACCAGGCCTGTTAATTTCATCGTCTTTCCTCTTATTTGAAAATTTACTGTAATGCGTTCACGACGGCATTGCCCATTTCTTCAGTGCCGACCCTGGTGGTGCCCGCCTCGTAGATGTCCGGCGTGCGCAGGCCTTGCGCCAGCACCTGCTTGACCGCGGTCTCGATGCGGTCCGCCTGATCCGCCTTGTTCAGCGAGTAGCGCAGCATCATCGCGGCCGACAAAATCGTCGCCAGCGGATTGGCGATGCCCTTGCCGGCGATGTCGGGCGCGGAGCCGTGCGACGGCTCGTACAGGCCCTTGTTGCTGGCGTCGAGCGAGGCCGATGGCAGCATGCCGATCGAGCCAGTCAGCATCGCCGCGCAGTCGGACAGAATATCGCCGAACATGTTACCGGTGACGATGACATCGAACTTTTTCGGCGCGCGCACCAGCTGCATCGCGGCGTTATCGACGTACATGTGCTCGAGCTCGACGTCGGCGTAGTCCTTGTGCACATCGGTGACGATGTCGCGCCAGAACTGGAAGGTCTCCAGCACATTGGCCTTGTCGACGCTGGTCACCCGTTTGCCGCGCTTGCGGGCGGCCTGGAACGCCACATGGGCGATGCGGCGGATTTCCGACTCGGCATAGCGCATCGTGTCGAAGCCTTCGCGTTCGCCCTTGAACGGGCCATCCGGGCATTCGCGCACGCCGCGCGGCTTGCCGAAATAGATATCGCCGGTCAGTTCGCGGATGATCAGGATGTCGAGGCCGGACACCACTTCAGGTTTGAGCGTCGAGGCGCCCGCGAGTTCCGGATACAGGATCGCCGGGCGCAGGTTGGCGAACAGGCCGAGTTCGCGGCGCAATCCGAGGATCGCCTGTTCCGGACGCAGCGCGCGTTCGAGCGTGTCGTATCGGTAGTCGCCGACCGCGCCGAACAGCACGGCGTCGGCGCTTTTGGCCAGCGCCAGCGTCGCCGGCGGCAGCGGATGGCCGTGGGCGGCGTAGCCGGCGCCGCCGACTTCAGCCTGCTCCATCTCGAACTTCTCGCCAAGCGCGTTCAGTACGCGCACTGCCTGCGCCGTGATTTCCGGGCCGATGCCGTCACCCGGCAGGATTGCTATTTTCATGTGCTGTTCCCGGTCAGATGGCGTTGGCCAGCCATGGCTGGGCGGCCAGGTGGCGTTCTTCGAAGGCGCGGATTTCGTCGGCGTGGCGCAGGGTCAGGCCGATGTCGTCAAGGCCGTTGAGCAGGCAGTACTTGCGGAACGCGTCGATCTGGAACTCGTACGACAGACTGCCATCGAGCGTGCCGATGGTCTGCTTTTCGAGGTCGATCGCGAGGCGGAAGCCTGGGAAGGCTTTCACTTCATTGAACAGGTGCTCGACCTGGCTTTCGCCGAGGACGATCGGCAGCAGGCCGGACTTGTAGCAGTTGTTGAAGAAGATGTCGGCGAAGCTTGGCGCGACGATGGCGCGAAAGCCGTACTGGTCGAGCGCCCACGGCGCGTGTTCGCGCGAGGAGCCGCAGCCGAAGTTCTTGCGCGCCAGGAGGATGGACGCTCCCTGGTAGCGCGGCTGGTTCAGCACGAAGTCCGGGTTCAGCGGACGCGCGCTGTTGTCCTTGCCCGGCTCGCCGTGGTCAAGGTAGCGCCATTCGTCGAACAGGTTCGGGCCAAAGCCGGTGCGGTGGATCGACTTCAGGAACTGCTTCGGGATGATGGCGTCCGTGTCGACATTGGCGCGGTCGAGCGGGACTACCAGTCCTTCGTGTAACGTAAATTTGTCCATGGGTTCCGTTGGGGCCGCATGCGGCGGAGGCGGCCTTCGGCCTTGTCCGCCCTACGCAGGCGCATCTGTGGGGCGGATGAGCGCAGCGCGCAGGAGTATCCGCTTGTAAGCGGATACCGTTCCGCGGGCGAATCGCATGCGATTCGAAACCCCTGCTGCACCATCCGCCTAATTATTATCTTCCGCCCGCACCGGTGACGACCTGGCCGGCCTTCTGCACATCGCGGCCGAAGCCGGAGATGGTGTTGCAGCCGGTGAGTACGAAAGCGATCAGGGAAAGGGCGAATGCTTTTTTCATTTGGTGACTCTCAGATTTGAATGGAAGTTTTAGCGCAGTGCGCGTACATCGACGAAATGGCCGGTGATACCGGCCGCCGCCGCCATGGCGGGAGACACCAGGTGGGTGCGTCCGCCCTGCCCCTGCCGTCCCTCGAAATTGCGGTTCGAGGTGGAGGCGCAGCGCTCGCCCGGTTCTAACCGGTCGGCGTTCATTGCAAGGCACATCGAGCAGCCTGGCTCGCGCCATTCGAAGCCCGCGTCCTTGAATATCTTGTCCAGGCCTTCGCGTTCGGCCTGTTCTTTTACCAGCCCGGACCCCGGCACCACCAGCGCGAGGCGCACGTTCGAGGCGCGCTGCTTGCCGCGCACGACGGCGGCGGCGGCGCGCAGGTCTTCGATGCGCGAGTTGGTGCACGAGCCGATGAACACCTTGTCGATGCGGATGTCCTCGATCGGGGTGTTGGGCTTGAGGTTCATGTAGGTCAGCGCCTTTTCCATGGCGTCGCGCCGGACTGCGTCTTTTTCCTGGTCCGGGTCGGGCACGCGGCCGTCGATCGACGTGACCATCTCGGGCGAGGTGCCCCAGGTGACCTGCGGCTTGACTTCAGCCGCGTTGAGCGTGACGACCATGTCGAACTGCGCACCCGGGTCCGATTGCAGGGTGCGCCAGTAGGCGACGGCCTGGTCCCAGTGCGGGCCCGCCGGCGAGTACGGACGGCCTTTGACGTAGTCGATGGTGGTGTCGTCGACCGCGACCATGCCGGCGCGCGCGCCCGCTTCGATCGCCATGTTACAGATGGTCATGCGGCCTTCCATCGACAGCGCGCGGATCGTCGAGCCGCCGAATTCGATGGCGTAGCCGGTGCCGCCGGCGGTGCCGATCTTGCCGATCACGGCCAGTACGATGTCCTTGGCGGTCACGCCATTCGGCAGCGCGCCGTCAACCTGGACCAGCATCGCCTTCGATTTACGCGCCAGCAGCGTCTGGGTCGCCAGCACGTGCTCGACTTCCGAGGTGCCGATCCCGTGCGCGAGGCAGCCGAAGGCGCCGTGGGTCGAGGTGTGCGAGTCGCCGCAGACTACCGTCATGCCGGGCAGCGTGGCGCCCTGCTCCGGCCCGATCACGTGCACGATGCCCTGGCGGCGGTCGTTCATGTTGAAGTAGGTGAGGCCGTAGCTTTTCGCGTTGGCGTCGAGCGTTTCGACCTGCAGGCGCGAGGTCGGGTCGGCGATGCCGCCCTTGCGGTCGGTGGTCGGCACGTTGTGGTCGGCCACGGCCAGGTTGGCCGAAGTGCGCCACAGCTTGCGGTTGGCCTCGCGCAGCCCGTCGAAGGCCTGCGGGCTGGTCACTTCATGGACCAGGTGGCGGTCGATGTACAGGACCGTCGTGCCGTCTTCATCGGCACGCACGACATGGGAATCCCAGAGTTTGTCGTAGAGCGTTTTAATCATGATGGTTGGAGTGAGGCGACGCCTGAATCAAGGACCGAAAATGATTATGCCATATTTGTGCACTGCGGAAGAAGGAATGGCATTTTTGAATGTTATTTGCCATTTTGGCGCCTTATGCACACGATATTTGCAATTAAGGACGTTTTTGCAAATAAAAAAAATGCCCGCTAAATTTCAGCAGGCATTTTCAACTTCCGAACGGCGCGAAGTATTTTTCGTTACGCGGCCATCTTGACGGCGCCGCGGCAGCCGTCCATCAGGAACGACAGTCCGATCACCAGTACCAGGTCGCCTTCGGCCGAGCGCGCAGTACCGGTGATGCCGTCGACCGACAGCGCGGTCATCGGCTTGATCACCAGGTCGGCGGTGCCGTCCACAGCCGCCACCGCGAGGATGTACGGTTGCGGCGCGGCGACCACGATGCCGACCTTTTCCGAGCATGGCTCGTAGCCGAGCGAACCGGCCAGCGAACGCACCGGCAGCGGACGGCCCTGGTCTTTCAGGACCGGAGCGCCGCCGACCTGCGCGAACGTGTCCGGCAGTTCGACCACGCGCTGGACCACCGCCATCGGCAGCGCCAGCAGCGCGCCCGAGGTCGAGACCAGCATGGTCGGCACGATCGACAGTTCGATCGGCAGGCGGATCGCGAACTTGGTGCCGTGGCCGAGCGACGATTCGATGTGGATCGCGCCGCGGTTCTTTTCCACCGCGGTCTTGACCACGTCCATGCCGACGCCGCGTCCGGAGACCGACGACGCCACTTCCTTGGTCGAGAAGCCAGGCAGGAACACCAGCTGGTAGGCTTCCTCGTCGCTTTGCGCGCCGTTCTCGTTGATCAGGCCCTTCTGGATTGCCTTCTTGCGCAGGCTGACCGGATCCATGCCCTTGCCGTCATCCTGCAGCACGATCATGACGCTGTTCGCTTCCTGCCATGCCTTGAGCGAGATGTACGCCTTGGCCGGCTTGCCGGCAGCAACGCGGTCTTCCGGCGACTCGACACCGTGGTCGAGCGCATTGCGCAGCATGTGCACCAGCGGGTCGTACAGGCTGTCCACCACGACGCGGTCGACTTCCGTCTCGGCGCCTTCGATGGTCAGCTCGACGTCCTTGCCGAGGTCCTTGGCCAGCTCGCGCACCAGGCGCGGGAATTTCTGGAACAGGCGGCCGACCGGCTGCATGCGGGTCGCCAGCGTGGCGCGCTGCAGCTCGGCCGAATAGCGCGATGCGCGTTCCAGCGTTTCGGTCAGGGTCGCCATCAGCGTGGCGGCGGTGCCTTCGAACTTGAACTGCGACAGGCGCTCGAGCAGCACGGCGGCCTGGTTGGCAGCCTGCACCGATTCGCCAGCCACTTCGAGCAGCGCGTCGAGCTTGACCGCGTCGACGCGGATGCTGTCTTCCTTGGCCGGTGCGGAGGCGGCGCGGAATTCCTGCACCTTCTCTTCGCGGCGGTCGACGCCGTCCCAGGCCGCCTTGGCGGCAGCGTCGGTGGCGGCGCTGGCCGCGCTGGCTGCGGCGGGAGCGGATGCAGCAACATGGGTGCCGGCCGGGGTCACGGCCACGTACATGCCTTCCCAGTCCAGGCCATCGGCGCTGGCGGCAGGGGCGGCGGCAACCGGTGCGGCCGCGGCGGCAGCGGCCTTGGGCGCGGCCGGTGCGGATTGCGTCTTGCCTTCGATCGCGTCGACCAGGATGCGTTCGAGCGCATCGGGCATCGATGCCAGTTGTTCGGCCGGGGTGCCGTTGTTCAGGTCGGTCAGCTGGTCGGCGACAAAGCCCGACGCCTGCAGCGCAGCTTCGATCGCGATCGGCGTTACCGGCGCGGCGCCGGTACGCAGCGCGTCGAACAGGTTTTCGGTCAGGTGGCAGGCCGCGACCAGTGCCGGCAGGTTCATGAAGCCCGCGCCACCCTTGATGGTGTGGAACGAGCGGAACACTGCGTTCAGCGTTTCCTTGTTATTCGGATCGCGTTCGAGGCGCAGCAGGTGCTCTTCTACATTGACTGCCAGATCCATCGCCTCGACGACGAAATCCTTGAGCATATCGTCCATTAGAATCCCAGATCCGCAAGAAGGTCGTCAACATTGTCCTGGTCAAGCGCGACGGACGGTGCCGACGGGCCAGACATGAGTGCTACCGGCTTGGCCGCCAGCTTTTCGCGCACCTTCGGCGGCGCGTTGTCGCGCAGCAGCTCGGCCAGCTCGTGCTCGACCGACTTGGTGATCGTGACCACTTTCTTGATCAGCTGGCCGGTGATGTCCTGGAAGTCCTGGGCCATCATGATGTCGAGCAGGCGCGCTTTTTCCGCTTCGGTGGCCTCGGCCACCTGCTGGGCGAACTGGCGCGAGTCGCCGGCCAGCGCCTTGAATTCGTCGATCGACAGCTTGCCGGAGAACAGGTCGTTCCAGCGGTTTTCCATGGCCTTGGCCTGCTTCGACAGCACGTCCTGAGCCGGCATGCCTTCGTCCAGCGTGTTCAGCACCTTGTTGGCGGCCTGTTCGGTCAGGGAGGCGACGTATTCGAGGCGGTCCTGGGCGTCGTTGATCTGGCTCGACGCTTCGGTCAGGGCCTTGTCGTAGCCGAGTTCGCGCAGCGAATCATGCAGCAGGCGCACGATCCCGCCGAGGCGCTCGTACATCGGGTTGTCGCCGTGGTCGACGGCTTCTTCGTTGGCCGCGGGAGCAGCAGGCTCGGCCGGCGCGGCAGCGGGCACCGCGGCCAGCACCGGGCGCGCGGCGGAAGCCTGGTCGAACAGCGCCTCCATGTCGTCCTCAGCGGCGGCTGCCGGGGCCGGCACGGGCGCCGGTGCGCTGTTGCGCTGCGAGGAAACCTCCTCGAATAGTGCGTCGAAATCGTCAGCGGCGTCGGTCATAATCCCTGCTTCTCCATTTGGTAGATGCGCAACAAAGTTGCGTGGTGCGTGTTGGTGCGTTGCGAGTGTGCCGACTTAATGATGCGCGGCAACATCGCGGGTTTACGCGAGTGTATCAGCGCGGTTGCCCGTGGTAAATGTCCAAGCGCACTGCTGGGCAATTTGCTTGGGGAAACTTATTAGCCCGACATCAAAGTGTATCTTTAGCGCCCGTTTCGCCCGATCGCCGCCATTTTTTTGTCATCGTGGTATCGCAAAAACGTCGAATTAATTCCACGAGGCAATTATTGGGGATTTTGTCGACCCGATTCGTTGTCGCAATGAATATGGATGGGTTTGAGCAAGATCAACCATTTACGTTCTAACAAGTTGGAAAAACGCGGACTACAATAGAATTATCGATGGGTGTGGGAGGACTCGCCATGTACCGGAAAATTCTGATCACGACCGACGGCTCGGCGGTATCCAA
Source organism: Telluria sp. (assembly GCA_036402435.1). Taxonomy (GTDB): domain Bacteria; phylum Pseudomonadota; class Gammaproteobacteria; order Burkholderiales; family Burkholderiaceae_D; genus Telluria_A. The sequence goes on from DASWSX010000011.1 coordinate 8,249, forward strand.
ACATACCGCCTGCGCCGGCGTGAAGTTTGCGCAGCAAATGGGCGCTGAAGTACTGGTGCTGTATGTCGCCCCCGAGTACCAGTATCCGGTGTACGTGGAAATCATCCCGCCGACTTACCCCAGTGAGGAGGAGTACCTGGTGCAGATGCAAAAGGTCGGGCGCGAGCACTTGCGGCCCATCCTCGAAGCGGCCGACAAGTGCGGCCTGGTGCACAGCGGGCTGGTGGCGTTCGCCGATTCGGCGGCGCAAAAAATCGTCGACGTGGCCGACGAGCAGAATTGCGACCTGGTCTTCATGGGCTCGCACGGCCGCAGCGGCTGGGGCCAGCTGCTGCTGGGCAGCGTCACGAACAAGGTGCTGTCGCATACCCAGAAACCGGTGCTGGTGCACCGCCTGATCAAGGAACCGGCGCCTTAACCGGCATGCATTGCATGGTTCGCGGTTTGGGATTACCCTTTTGCTTAGTTTGATGATTTAGCAAGTTCGACGTGCATTCCCCGCCGCAAGGCCGTTCCACCACCAGGGCGACACCTTTATGATCAGAATTGTCATTGCAGACGATCACACCATCATGCGCGAAGGCCTCAAGCGCATCCTGGATGGCGCGCCGGACATCGACATCGTAGGCGAGGCAACCAACGGATTCGAAGTGCTGTCCCATATTCGCCAGGGCGGGTTCGACCTGCTGCTGCTCGACTTGTCGATGCCCGGGCGCAGCGGCGTCGACCTGATCCGGCAGATCCGCAGCGAGTCGCCCAAGCTGGCGATCCTGATCCTGACCATGCACGAAGAAGAACAATATGCGGTGCGCGCAATCCGCGCCGGCGCCCAGGGCTACCTGACCAAGGAAAGCGCCGGCACCCAGCTGGTGGGGGCGATCCGCAAGGTGGCCTCGGGACGGCCGTATATCAGTACCGAAGTGGCCGAGCAGCTGGCGCTCAACATCATGACGCCAAATGAGCAGCTGCTGCACAAGCAGCTGTCCGACCGCGAGTTTGAAGTCTTCTCGTCTTTGGTCAGCGGCAAGTCAATCACCGAGATCGCCAACACCCTGCACCTGAGTGTGAAAACCGTAAGTACCCACAAGACGCGGATCATGCAGAAGATGGGCATGACGTCGCTGTCGGAAATGGTCCAGTACGCTGTCGCACACAGGTTGTTGTCCCCTTTCAAATCCTGAAGGGTCAACAAATTTAGACAGCGTGGCGCGGTTTTCGTGCCACATTTTGGTACGGCAAGTCAGAATCTCTTCCTACACAGCAGCAGCCTCTCCCGGTCGGCGTGCCGGCGCAACCCCTATGAAACTGCCACAAAGGGCGTAGGACGACTCCTACGGCTTCGCGCCCTATCCTACTGCCATATTCAGCGTTCGCTGATATCAATGCCGGACTCGTGTTGGCATACTAAATCTAACGATTCGGATTGCTTGCGGTTCACTTCCTCGGTCCCGGCTCCAAATCGCGCTGTCTTGGTCACTTCTGAAGCATCGGTCCCGAATGGCACAGATCGTTGTTCCCCCTGTGATTGCCTACAGCTCTGAAACTTTTAGTTCCTTCCTGGGAGATGAGCATGTTGTCAACGGATACGTCAGAACTACGCCCCACCACCACGTCGACCTTGCATTCCTCGCCTATGGAAGCAGGCCGGCAACGCCAGGGCCGTCTCTGGTCCAACCTGAAAGAAGTCTGCGACCTGCTTCACATCACGGCGGCGGTGTCCGTCAATACCGAGGAACTCCTGTTCCAGCACGTGCAGTTCAAGACCGGCCAGCGCGTGCACACCATCGGACAGGCATTCGACACCTTATATATTGTTAACTCCGGCTTCCTCAAAACCGTACTCATCGACGAGTTCGGCAACGAGCAGGTGCTGAGCTTCCCGATGAAGGGCGACATGCTCGGCGTCGATGGCATCCACACCCGCCACTACGCGTCCGAAGCCGTGGCCCTGTCGGACTGCGACCTGATCCTTCTGCCTTTCAAGAAACTGACCGCACTCGGCCGCGTCCACCTCGAGCTTGAAAACGTCATGTATGGCGTCATGAGCCGCGAACTGGTTCGCGAGCAAGCCATGATCGGCATGCTGGGCGCCCTCAGCGCCGAGGCACGTGTGGCGCGCTTCCTGGTCTCGCTGGCCGACCGCTTTGCCGCGATGGGCTACTCCAGCAAGCTGTTCAACCTGCGCATGACCCGCCACGAAATCGGCAGCTACCTCGGCCTGACGCTGGAAACGGTCAGCCGCACCTTGTCGGCCTTTAATGAAATCGGTCTGATCACTGTCGACCAGCGCACCATCGGCATCAAAGACGCCGAAGCACTGAAAACCCTGCGCCGCCTGCCGCCATCCCGCTCGCGCGCAAAGCAAAACCTGGCTGCCAAACAAAAGGCGGAGCAGGAGCAATCTGGCGATGGCCAGGTGGTACTGACCCCGGCATAAGCTGCCCGGGCAACGCCGGACGGATGCTGATCGGGAAACCCCCGGTCCCTCCGCCTACGGCAAGGACCTGGCGGGCACGTCGCGAACCACGACCCCGTTGTCGTCCTTGACTTTCTCTCCGACCCGCAATCCCGGGTCGTTGTCATATCTGAAGCTCCTGACCTTGCCGTCGGTGTAGCGCAGCACCAGCTCGTAGCGCTTGGTCGCCTCGCCGGCGAACGGCCCAACCTTGACCGCCTCCACTGTCGCGCAATTGGTGCAGTAGCGGATCTCGCGCGGCGCGGTTTGCTGGCGGGGCTTGTCCTGGGCCAGCGCCAGCGCGGGAATCGACGCGGCAAGCAGGCATGCCAGCGCCGATAAAAATCGTGTTTGTTTCATGTAGTGCCTCCTGTGTACAAGGTACGCCGCGGCCCATCCGGCGTCGGTACGTCAGCGAACGAAATGCACGGTGTCGCCCGAGGTGACGAAGATCCTGTCGCCGGCCGCCGGCGCGATCGCAAAACCGCCGGTAAAGGCGCCGAAAGAAGGCAGGATCATGCGCCGGGTTCCCACCACGAAGCACGGCAGGCGCAGCGACTCGAAACGCGTCGCCAGCAGGAACACCGGGTGGATGTGGCCCGCCAGCGCGTAACCGGGCGTGTCGAGGTCGGGATGGTGGCAGAACGAGAACGGCGCGAGCGTGAACGGCTCGTCGGCCATCTCGATGCCGAGGGCTGCGGCCGGATCGCCGGCATGGCGGTCATGGTTGCCGCGCACCAGCGTGAGTGTCAGCGCCGGATGGCGGTGGCGCCATTCGAGCATCCTGGCCAGCGTCGCCGGTGCATGCGCGGCGCGCGCGTGCAGGAAGTCGCCCAGGAACAGGATGTGGGCCACGTCGTGCGCGGCCATCAGCTCGTCGAGCGCGGCCAGGTTCTGCGTCGTCGTCCCGCGCGGCACCGGGATGCCTTGCGCGCGGAACGATGCAGCTTTCCCAAAGTGGATGTCGGCGATGATCAGCATTTTCCGGCTCGGCCAGTACAGCGCCTTCTGCGCGAGCAGCAGCAGCACCTCGCCGGCGACCAGCAATTCGCGCCCGCTCACGGTTCCGCCGCCTTTTCCAGTTCGCGCAGGATGCGGCCGATCCGGTCCGACAGCTTCTCGGTGGTGAGCTTTTCGCGGAAGCGCTCGACCATCAGCGCGAAGCCGAACGGCGTGGCGCGCCTGACTTCGCAGTGCGCTACCGCGCGCCCGTGAAGCTCGCCCAGCGTATCGCGCAGGCGCGTCAGCTCCAGCTCCTGCTCCATCACCTCGCGCTGCGCCTGCGTCAGCAGCAGGTTGCCGGCGTCGTGTTTGCGGAACACCTCGAAGAACAGCGACGACGAGGCCTGGATCTGGCGCGTGCTTTTCGGCTGGCCCGGATAGCCCTGGAACACCAGGCCCGCAATGCGCGCCACTTCGCGGAAGCGCTGCTGCGCCAGCTGGGTCGCGTTCAGGCTGTCGAGCACGTCCTCCAGCAGCATCGCGGTGTCGAACAAACCGACCTGCGCGCCGGTCGCGCCGGCGAACACCGTCTTCCAGTCGACCGGATCGGGCGAGAGCAGCTCGAAACCGTAATCGTTGATCGCGATCGAGAACGTGGCCGGCTGCACCTTGCCGATCCGGTAGGCGAACAGCGATGCGAGGCCCATGTGCACCGAGCGGCCCGCGAAGGGATACATGAACAGGTGGTAGCCTTCGCGGCTCTTCATGCTTTCGACCACCAGCGTGTCGATCGTCGGCAGCGCCGACCAGCGCTGCTGGATCTCCAGCAGCGGTTTGATGGCCTGCATTTCGGGCCCGATGAATTCTCCCGCCTCCGCCTGGCGCAGCTGCTCCAGCGCCGCGTGCGCCAGTTCGGACGACATCGGCATCTTGGCCCCCATCCAGCGCGACACCGCACCGCGGCTGCCGGTGGCGCGCTTTACAAACGCCGTCATCTCATGCACCCGGACGAATTCGAGGATGCGCCCGCCGAACAGGAAATGGTCGCCCGCCTTCAGGCGCGAAATAAACGACTCCTCCACCGTGCCGATGCGCCCGCCCGTCATGTACTTCACCTGCATCGATGAATCGGACACGATGGTGCCGATGCCCATCCGGTGGCGGCGGCCCAGCGCCACGTTCGGCACCCGGTACACGCCGTCGTCGTCGGGGACCACGCGCTGGTACTCCGGATACGCGATCAGGCTCTGGCCGCCGCGCGCGACGAAGTCGAGCGCCCACTGCCACTCTTCCCACGTCAGCGCTCGGAACGACCAGGCGCTGCGCACTTCCTCATACAGCGCTTCGGAACGGAAGCCGCCGCCCAGCGCCACCGTCACCAGGTGCTGCACCAGCACGTCGAGCGGCTTGTTGGGCGCGCAGCGCCGCTCGATGCGGCGCGCGGCCACCGCCTGCTTGGCTCCCGCCGCTTCGAGGATCTCGAGGCTTTGGGTCGGCACCAGCGTCACGCGCGACACGCGTCCCGGCGCATGTCCGCTGCGCCCCGCCCGCTGCAGCAGGCGCGCGATCCCTTTGGCGCTGCCGATCTGGAGGACCCGTTCGACCGGCAGGAAATCGACGCCGAGGTCGAGGCTTGCGGTGCAGATCACGGCTTTCAGCTCGCCCTTTTTCAGCCCCAGCTCCACCCATTCGCGCACTTCGCGGTCGAGCGAACCGTGGTGCAGCGCGATCACGCCGGCCCAGTCGGGGCGCGCCTCGAGGATGTGCTGGTACCAGAGCTCCGACTGCGACCGGGTGTTGGTGAACACCAGCGTCGCGTTGTACTTCTCGATTTCGTCGATGACCGGATTGAGCATCTGGATGCCGAGGTGGCCGCCCCACGGGAAGCGCGACACGTTCTCGGGAATCAGAGAATCGACCCGCAGCTCCTTGCGCATTTCGCCTTCGACCAGCACGCCCTTGCCCTCCCCGAGCAGCACTTCGCGCGCTTCGGCCAGGTTGCCCATCGTGGCCGACAGTCCCCAGACGACCAGTTCCGGCTGCCACTGCCGCAGGCGCGCCAGCGCCAGCTGAACCTGCACGCCGCGCTTGCTGCCCATCAGCTCATGCCACTCGTCGATGATGATCATGTCGAGCGACGCGAACTGCGCCGCCGCCTGCGCGTGGCTCAGTAACAGCGACAGGCTTTCGGGCGTCGTGATCAGCGTGCCTGGAAGGCCCTTTGCCTGGCGCGCCCGTTCGGCCGACGAGGTGTCGCCGGTGCGCGCTCCGATGGTCCATCCGGGTGCGAGGTCGGCCGCGGATTCTTCCAGCGCCCGCTGGGTGTCGGCCGCCAGCGCGCGCATCGGCGTAATCCACAGCACCCGCAGCCCGCCCTTCTTGCGGCTGGCCGCGCGCATGCCGCGCTGGAGCGCCGCGAACCACACCGCGTAGGTTTTACCCGAGCCGGTATTTGCGTGCAGCAGGCCGGATTCGCCCGCCAGCGCCGCCTTCCACACCGCCCGCTGGAACGGGAACACCTTCCAGCCGCGCGCCGCGAACCAGCTGTCAACGGCCAGCGCCGCCTGGCTCTTGCTCATGGAGCGCCAGCCGCAGCCAGCAGGCCTTTCAGGGTGTCGAGCGTATCGGCATCCTCGACCGGTTTGTCGTCGCGCTTGCGCAAAATGCGCGGGAAGCGCACCGCGATACCGGCCTTGTGACGGCTCGACAGGTTGATGCCTTCGAAGCCGATTTCGAACACCATGGTCGGGGCTACCTGCCGCACCGGGCCGAACTTCTCGATGGTGGTCTTGCGGATGGCGTTATCGACCACCGCTATCTCCGCATCGGTCAGTCCCGAATAGGCTTTCGCGAACGGCACCAGCTTGCGCTCGCCGGTATCGTCGGTGTCCCACACCGCAAAGGTGTAATCGGTGTACAGCGAAGCGCGCCTGCCATGGCCTGCCTGCGCGTAGATCAGCACCGCATCGATCGAATACGGGTCGACCTTCCACTTCCACCAGGTGCCCACGTCCTTGGTGCGCCCGACCCCGTACTGGGCCTGGGCGGCCTTGAGCATCATGCCTTCGACGCCGCGTGCGCGCGACTCCTGGCGGATCGCCGCCAGCTCGTCCCAGCCGGCCGCCTGCACCAGCGGCGAGATCTTCAACTGCGGCTGGGCGGCATCCCTGACCAGCGCTTCCAGCAAGGTACGGCGCTCATGCTGGGGCACCCCGCGCAGGTCGACGCCGTTCTCCTCCAGCAGGTCGTAACAGACCAGCACCGCCGGCAGCTCGGCCAGCAGCTTGGCCGACAGCGTCTTGCGCCCGATGCGCTTTTGCAGGTCGGCGAACGGGGCCGGTGCGTCGCCGGGCGTCCAGATCAGCACCTCGCCATCGACGACTGTCCCTTCCGGCAGCCGCACGGCCGCCAGCTCCGGGAAGCGTTCGGTGATCAGGTCTTCGCCGCGCGACCACAGGTAGTTCTGGCCGCCGCGCCGCACCAGCTGGGCGCGGATGCCGTCGTACTTCCATTCGGCCTGCCACGCGGCCAGTTCGCCCAGCGCAGCCGGCTCGCCCTGCAGCTGGTGCGCCAGGAAGAACGGATACGGCTGGCCGCCGCGCAGCTTGTGTTCGTCGTCGGACTGTTCGGCGATCAGCTGCAGGAAGCCGCTTGCGGTCGGCCGCACCGAACCGTCGGTCCATCCCATCAGCCGCTGGGCAATCAGCTTGCTGTCGACCGCCGCGATGCCTGACAGCGCGCGCGTGACCAGCAGCTTCGAGACGCCGACCCGGAAGCCGCCGCCGATCAGCTTTGTCAGCAGGAAGCGCTCGCGCCAGTCAAGTTCGTCCCAGAAGCCGAACAGCGCTTCGCGGATGGTGGCCGGGTCGGCGCCGCGCAAGGGCCCGATCCGTTCCTGCATCCATTCGGCCAGGCCGATGTCGCTTTGCTTCGACGGCGGCGGCAGGATGTGGGCGATGGTCTCGGCCATGTCGCCCACCGCGTTGTACGACTCGTCGAACAGCCATTCGTCCAGGCCCGCATATTCGATGGCGTACTGGCGCAGCAGCTTGCTCGGCACCGCCTGGCGCGGCTTGCCGCCGGCGAGGAAGTACACCGCCCACGCGGCATTCTCGGGCGCGGCGCTGCTGAAGTAGTTCTGCAGCGCGTCGAGCTTGCGGTTGGTGGCGGTGGTTTCGTCGAGCTCGGCGTACAGGCGGGCGAATTCACGCATCGGCCACCCCCTCGACAACGGTGGTGGCGGTTTCCTCGGCCTCGTCGTCTCCGTATTCGGTGTCGAAGCCGGCCGCGTCGAGGCCCTGCTGGCACAGCCAGCGCACCATCACCGGAATCGATCCGTGCGTGACGATGACGCGCTCGGCTTCGGTCGCGCGCACGGCCGTCATCAGGCCGGGCCAGTCGGCGTGGTCGGACAGGACGAAGCCGCGGTCGACGCCACGCCGGCGGCGCGCGCCGCGCAGCTGCATCCAGCCGCTGGCAAAGGCATCGCTGTAATCGCCGAAGCGCTTCATCCAAGGCGAGCCGGACGCCGACGGCGGCGCAATGACGATGGCGCGCCTGAGCGCCTGCTTGTCGACGTCGGTGACCATGACGGTCGGCGGCAGATCGACGCCCCCGGCGCGGTACACCTTGTTCAGCGGCTCGGCGGCGCCATGGCAGACGATCGGCCCGATCGACGGGTCGAGGCCCGACAGGATGCGCTGCGCCTTGCCGAACGCGTACGCGAACACCACGCTGCAGCGGCCTTCGTCGGCGTTCTTGCGCCACCACCGGTTGATGTCATCGAAGATTTCCTGCTGCGGCTGCCAGCGGTAGATCGGCAGGCCAAAGGTCGATTCGGTGATGAAGGTATCGCAGCGCACCGGCTCGAACGGGGCACAGGTACGGTCCGGTTCGAGCTTGTAGTCGCCCGAGGCCACCCATACCTCGCCCTGGTGTTCCATGCGTACCTGCGCCGAGCCGAGCACGTGGCCGGCCGGGTGCAGCGATACCGTGACCCCGTTGTGGACCACCGTGTCGCCGTATTCGATGCCGTCGATGTGGATCTCGCCCAGGCGCGACTTGAGGAGGTCGACGCCGCTGGCGGCCGACAGGTAATGCCCATGCCCGACCCGCGCATGGTCGCCATGGGCGTGCGTGATCACGGCCCGCTCCACCGGCCGCCACGGGTCGATGTAGAACTGTCCCGGCACGCAGTACAAGCCCTCCTTGCGGACCACGACCATGTCACCCATATGCCTCCCGCGCCTTACGCCGGCGTCACGTATTGGGCCATGAAGGTGCGCGTCTCCCCATCCGGGAAGGCAATCGTGACCTCGTCGCCCGCCACCGACTGCACGGTGCCCGCATCGTACTTTGGCACTTTCACCGCCTCCCCCGCCACGAACACCGGACCGCCGGGCGCGGGCTCCGGCTCGCGGTCGAATTCATCGTCGCGGATTTCATCGAGCACCACCGGCGGGTTCAGGCAGTTATCGCAGCGGCAGCACTTTTCGAAGCCTTCCACCTCGTCGCCGAAGTAATCGAGCAGCACTTTCCAGCGGCAGAAACCGCTGACCGCGTACGACACCATCTGCTCCAGCGCCTCGCGGTCGCGCTCCTGCTTGTGCGCATAGATGTCGGCCAGCTTGTCGAAATCTTCCTGTGTCGGCGTGACCGCGGTCGGGACGTACTCCAGGCGGCGGTTCTGGCGCAGCAGCTTGCCCTCCTTGAGCAGCTTCAGGCAGACCTTCATTTTGCTGGCGTGCGCTTCCTCATCGATCTTGCAGATCCGCTCGAAGGTGACCGCGCCCTCTCCGGCCAGCTCGTGGACGGCCTCGTACAGCGCGCGCAGCTCGGCTGCATGCGGGTAATGCTTCGCGAGGAAGAACTGCTGCACGCGCTTGTCGTCCTGCAGGTACAGCAGCACGCAATCGGCGTCCTTGCCGTCGCGCCCGGCGCGGCCCGACTCCTGGTAATACGCTTCCAGGTTGGCCGGCACCTGCAGGTGGATCACGAAACGCGTGTCGCTCTTGTCGATGCCCATGCCGAAGGCATTGGTGGCGACCATCACGCGCCGTTCGCCATCCATGAACATGTCCTGGTTCTGCTTGCGTTCGCCCGCTGGCAGCTTGCCATGATAGATCGTGACGCTCTCGCCGGCTTCCTCGAGGATGGCGAGCATCTCTTCAGCGACTTTGACGGTCGCCGCGTACACGATGCCGACGCCCCCGGTGTGCTGCACCAGTTCCAGCGCCTTCTGGTACTTCTCGTCGTGATTGGTCACCTGAACCACGCTGTAGTGCAGGTTCGGGCGGTAGATGCCGGTATTGATGATATTGATGCGCGGACGGCCCAGCTGCTTGCCGATATCGGCGATCACGTCCTCGGTGGCGGTGGCGGTCAGCGCCAGCACGGGCGGATGGCCGAGCGCGTCGATGGAGGCCGACAGGTCGAGGTAGGCGGGGCGGAAATCGTGTCCCCACTTGGAGATGCAGTGCGCCTCGTCGATTACCACCAGCGACACCTCTACCGGCTTGAGGGTGGCGACAAACTCGGGCATCGCCAGGCGTTCCGGCGTGCAGAACACGATGCGGTAGCGGCCGCTGCTGATGCCTTCCAGCGCGTCCTCTTCCTCTTCGCGCGACAGGCTGCTGTTGACCTGGGTAGCGCCGATGCCCAGTTCGACC
>DASWSX010000012.1:0-7539 GCA_036402435.1 Telluria sp.
TCCGGTCAAAACTTCCAGCGAATAATACAGCAAAAGCCCCCCATCCAGAACCGGAATTGGTAACAGATTCATCACGCCAAGGCTGATGCTGATGGAGGCCACGAAGATCAGGAAGGTCACCACGCCCATGCGCGCGGTCTGTCCCGCGTAGTCGGCGATGGTGATCGGACCGGTGACGTTCTTCAGCGAGACTTCGCCCATGATCATCTTGCCGATCATCTTGAGCGTCAGCGCGCTGGTGTCCCAGGTCTTGCGCACGGCCTTGCCGACCGCTTCCACCGGCCCGGACGCCACCTTGACCATGTCCGGCGCCAGCGCCACTTCGGCCTTGATGCGGGCCTGGCCCGACTCCGGGTCGCGCTCCGGCGTGACCGGGATCGTGAACTGGCGCCCGCCCCGGTTGACGTCAACCTGCAGCGTGCGCGCGCCCGCCTGGCGCACCGTTTCGATGAACACGATGCCGTCGGCGACCGGCTTTCCGTCGATAGCCGTGACCAGGTCGCCCGTCTCGAGCCCTGCCCGTTCGGCCGCGCCGCCCGCGATGATCTTGCCAAGCACTGGCGCCGGCCGCGCTACCGTGATGCCAACCGCGCCAAGCAGGTCGGCGTCGGGGTCGAGGCCCTCGAACGCGGATGCCGGCAGTATCGCACTGGCGCGGCCGTGCGACGGCCGCTCGACTTCAAGCTGCACGTCGCGCTTGTCGAGCGCGGACGAAATGACTTCCCAGTTCAGCTCCGACCACGACGCGACCGGCTCGCCATTGACCGCGACCACCTGGTCGCCGCCGCGCAGGCCGGCCTGCCAGGCCGCCGTGGTCTCGGGCATGAGGCGGATGCGGGTGCCCGGTTCGGCGATGCCATGCATGAACAGGCCGGCGAACACCACGATGGCGAGGATGAAGTTGGCGAGCGGGCCGGCCGCCACGATCGCGATGCGGCGCCAGACGCTCTTGCGGGTGAATTCGTGCCGTTCGTCGCCGGGCGCCAGCGGCGGCGCGTCCGGGTCGCGGCTGTCGAGCATCTTGACGTAGCCGCCCAGCGGCAGCATCGACACGGCCCATTCGGTCTGGTCCTTGCCGAAACGGCGCGACCAAACCACCTTGCCCATGCCGACCGAGAAGCGCAGCACCTTCACGCCGCACAGGCGCGCCACCGCATAGTGGCCTAGCTCATGGAAGATGATCAGCGGACCCAGTGCCAGCAGGAACGCGAGCACTGTCGTGATGAAGTTCATCGCCGTATGCCTGCGACGATCGCTTCGGCGGCGCCGCGCGCGCGCGCGTCCTGCGCCATGACGGCCTCGATGCTGCCGGCCGCGCCATGGTCGTTTTCGTGCATGACGCGCGCAATCACGCGGTCGATGTCGCGGAAGCCGATGCGGTGTTCGAGGAAGGCCTGCACCGCCACTTCGTTGGCCGCGTTGAGCAGTGCCGGCGCGGTGCCGCCCGCCTCAAGCGCTTCGAACGCCAGCGCCAGGCACGGGAAGCGCTGGTAGTCGGGCTTTTCGAACTGCAGGGTGCCGATGGCGGTCAGGTCGAGCTGGGCGACGCCGGATTCGATCCGTTCCGGGAACGCCAGCGCGTGCGCGATGGGGGTGCGCATGTCGGGATTGCCCAGCTCCGCGATCACCGAGCCGTCGACGTACGACACCATCGAATGGATCACGCTTTGCGGGTGGATCACGACTTCGATCAGGCTGGCCGGCGCGCCAAACAGCCAGTGCGCCTCGATCACCTCGAGGCCCTTGTTCATCATGGTGGCCGAGTCGACCGAGATCTTGCGCCCCATGACCCAGTTCGGGTGCTTGCAGGCCTGGTCGGGCGTCACCTGGTCGAGCGTATCGACCGCGCGCGCCAGGAACGGGCCGCCGGAGGCGGTCAGCAAAATCTTGGCCACTCCGGCGCCGCGCGGCGAGCGCGCATACGACTGGGGCAGCGCCTGGAAGATCGCATTGTGTTCGCTGTCGATCGGCAGCAAGGTTGCGCCGTTTTCCTCGACCGCGTCCATGAACAGCTGGCCCGACATCACCAGCGCCTCTTTGTTCGCCAGCAGGATCTTCTTGCCGGCGCGGGCAGCGGCCAGGGTTGGCGCGAGGCCGGCGGCGCCCACGATGGCCGCCATCACGGTGTCGGTGTTCGGGCTGGAAGCCACGGCGCACAAGGCTTCTTCGCCGTAGGCTACCTCGGTGCGCAGGCCTTTTTCGCGCAGCAGCTGCGCAAGCTTTTGCGCGGCTTCTGCGGTGCCTACCACGGCGTGCGCTGGACGGAACTGTTCGCACTGCGCGGCCAGTTCTTCGACGCGGCCGTGCGCGGTAAGTGCGAATACCTTGTATTTGTCAGGGTGACGCGCGAGCACGTCCAGCGTCGACACGCCGATCGAGCCGGTCGCGCCAAGGATTGTGATGCTTTGCATAGTGCGCCTTTTCAGAGCCAGGCGTCGATCAGCGCGGCGAATGGCAAAACGGGGACCAGTGCGTCGATCCGGTCCAGCACACCGCCGTGGCCAGGCAGCAGGTTGCTGCTGTCCTTGACGCCGGCGCGGCGCTTGAGCATCGATTCGAACAGGTCGCCCACCACGCTGGCGGCGACGATCACGGCCAGGATCGCCATCGCGGCAAGCCAGCCGCGCGACGATTGAAGCTTGACCACGAAGGTGTCTGCCACCATCGGGTTATCGGACAAGATAAGCGCGGCCGAGAACAGCAGCACGGCGATGCCGCCGCCGATCGCGCCTTCCCATGATTTGCCCGGCGAGATGGACGGCGCCAGCTTGCGCTTGCCGAACGCCTTGCCGGAGAAGTAGGCGCCGATGTCGGCCACCCACACCAGCGCCATTACCGACAGCAGGTACATCGGCGAGTGCTGGTAGAACACTACCATCGCGGCGAAGCAGCCGACCAGCGAGAGGCCGTACACGGTGCCCAGCAGCGTGTTGCCGATGCCCTGCGGCGGCGGCAGGCCATGGCCCAGGGCCGGCACGAAGCGCACCAGCCAGATGGCGGCGCACAGCGCAAACCAGAACTGGGTCGACTGGTTGTCCTGGAACAGGAAGGTGTACGCGAACGCGGCGCCCCAGAACAGCGCTATCGCAAAGGCCTGCTTCTTCGATGAGCCGAACAGCTGGAATGCTTCCCAGACCGCGGCCACCAGGAACAGCACGATGGCGGCGGCGAACAGCGGATAGTAGCCGCCGAACAGGATGCCCAGCAGCGCGACGAGCAGGATGACGGCAGTGAAGACGCGGGTTTTCAGCATGGGCCGTCGCCTCCGGCCACCTGGTCGCCGGTACGGCCGAAACGGCGTTCGCGCGCCTGGTAGGAGGCAATGGCGGTATCGAGTGCTTCGACGTTGAAGTCGGGCCAGTAGATATCGCTGAAGTACAGCTCCGAATAGGCCATTTGCCAGAGCAGGAAATTGGACATGCGCTGTTCGCCGCCGGTGCGGATGAACAGGTCCGGCTCGGGCGCGTAGGCCATGGCCAGGTGCTCGGCCATCTGCTCTTCGGTGAACTCGGTCGCGCCCGGATTGGCGGCCACCATCTTGCCGGTGGCCTGCATGATGTCCCAGCGCCCGCCGTAGTTGGCGCACACGGTGACGGTCAGGCGGGTATTGTTGGCAGTGCGGCGCTCCGCTGCCGCGATCATCTCCTGCAGCTTGGGGTCGAAGCGCGACAGGTCGCCCACCACCTTCAGGCGGATGTTATTGGCGTGCATTTTGGAAACTTCACGCTCGAGCGCGGTCACGAACAGGCGCATCAGCAGCGACACCTCTTCTTCGGGACGGCGCCAGTTCTCGGAGGAGAAGGCGAACAGCGTCAGGTACTCGACGCCGCGCAGCGCGCAGGCTTCCACCACGCCGCGCACGGCTTCGACGCCCTTGACGTGGCCCGCCACGCGCGGCATGAAACGTTTGGTCGCCCAGCGGCCATTGCCGTCCATGATGATGGCAACGTGGCGCGGCACCTTGGCCACTTCAGGGACAGCTGTCGTAGAACTTTTGAAAATCATAGATCCTGACTTAAAAAACGAAGGGCGGACGAGCGCGCGGGGACTATCCCCGGCTCATCCACCATGCATGCGTAACGACGGCTCCAGGAACCGCCAACGTGCAATTATTACACGGTCAGGACTTCTTTCTCTTTTTCGGTGACGACCTTCTCGATATCGAGCACGAACTTGTCGGTCAGCTTCTGGATCTCGTCCGATGCGCGGCGCTCTTCGTCTTCCGAAATAGCCTTGTCCTTGACCAGCTTCTTGAGCGATTCGTTGGCGTCGCGGCGGATGTTGCGCACGGCGATTTTCGCGTCTTCGGCTTCGCCCTTGCACAGCTTGACCATTTCCTTGCGGCGTTCTTCGGTCAGGGCCGGGGTCGGCACGCGGATCATGTCGCCCTGCGACGACGGGTTCAGGCCCAGGTCGGAGTCGCGGATCGCCTTCTCGATGGTGCTCGCCATCTTCTTCTCGAACGGCTGCACGCCGATCGTGCGCGCGTCGACCAGGGTCACGTTGGCGACCTGGCTCAGCGCCGTCGGCGAGCCGTAGTATTCGACCATGATGTGGTCGAGGATACCGGTGTGGGCACGGCCGGTGCGGACCTTGGCCAGGTCGGCCTTGAGGGTCTCGATCGACTTGTTCATGCGGTCTTGCGCGCTTTTCTTCACGTCAGCGATAGTCATGCTGCTCTCCTGTATTCGGTGATTATTGTTCGTTAAATGTCTTAAACGTGTACCAGGGTGCCTTCGTTTTCGCCCATGACCACGCGCATCAGCGCGCCCGGCTTGACGATCGAGAACACCTTGATCGGCAGCTTCTGGTCGCGGCACAGCGCAAACGCGGTGGCGTCCATCACCTGCAGGTGCTTGGCGATGGCCTCGTCGAAGTTGATCGACTCGTAGCGGGTCGCGTTCGGGTCCTTCTTCGGATCGGCAGTATAAACGCCATCGACCTTGGTTGCCTTGAGGACGATCTCGGCGCCGATCTCGGAGCCGCGCAGCGCAGCGGCGGTGTCGGTGGTGAAGAACGGGTTGCCGGTGCCGGCGGCGAAGACGACGACCTTGCCCTCTTCGAGGTATTGCAGCGCTTTCGGGCGCACGTAAGGCTCGACCACCTGCTCGATGCCGATGGCCGACATCACGCGCGCGGTGATGCCCACGTGGCGCATCGCGTCGGCCAGGGCCAGCGCGTTCATCACGGTGGCCAGCATGCCCATGTAGTCGGCGGTGGCGCGGTCCATGCCCTGCGCACCCGGCGCCACGCCGCGGAAGATGTTGCCGCCGCCGATGACCACCGCAATCTCCACGCCCGCTTTCGCCACTTCCGCAATGTCGGTCACCATGCGCTCGATCGTTGCGCGGTTGATGCCGTACGCATCATCACCCATCAGAGCTTCGCCGGACAGTTTCAGGAGTACGCGTTTGTAGGCTGGTGTTGACATGTGTGGGCTCCTAAAATGACGGTTGAATTCGGGTCCGGCCAGTAAGCGGCAGTCAGGGCCGCCATCCAGGCCTCACCGGCCAGTGCTGGCAGGTGGCTTGAGTTAAAAAAACGGGCCTTCCGGCCCGCTTTCCAAACTTACTGCTTCGAAGCAGCCATTTGCGCAGCAACTTCTGCTGCGAAATCGTCCTGCTTCTTCTCGATGCCTTCGCCAACAACATACATCGTGAATGCTTTCACGGTGGTGTTCTTTTCTTTCAGCATCTGTTCGATCGACTGCTTGTCGTTCTTAACGAACGCCTGGTTCAGCAGCGATACTTCCTTCAGGTACTTCTGGACCGAACCTTCGAGGCGCTTGGCCAGGATTTCCGGCGACTGGGCTGGCTTGCCTGCGGCCGCAGCCTGGTCTGCGTCTTCCTGTGCTTTCAGTGCAGCAACCGAACGCTCTTTCTCGATCAGCTCAGCAGGAACCTGGTCAGCCGACAGCGACACTGGCTTCATTGCAGCGATGTGCATGGCCACGTCCTTGCCAACCTGCTCGTCCGGGCCTTCGAACTCTACCATGACGCCGATACGCGCGCCGTGCAGGTACGCGGCCAGCTTGCCGGTGGTTTCGAAACGCTGGAAACGGCGGATCGACATGTTTTCGCCGATTTTACCGATCAGTGCCGAACGGACTTCGTCCAGGGTCTTGCCGTCCAGCGGCAGTGCCAGCAGGGCTGCAACGTCAGCAGGGTTGTGCTCGGCGACCAGCTTGGCTGCATTGTTTGCCAGCGCCATGAAGTCGTCGTTCTTTGCCACGAAGTCGGTCTCGCTGTTCACTTCCACCAGGGCGCCAACGCCGCCGGAGATGAACGATGCTACCACGCCTTCAGCGGTGATACGCGACGACGCTTTCGATGCCTTGCCGCCCAGCTTGACGCGCAGGATCTCTTCCGCACGGCCCATGTCGCCTTCGGCTTCGGTCAGTGCTTTTTTGCATTCCATCATCGGCGCATCGGTCTTGGCGCGCAGTTCGCCAACCATTGCTGCAGTAATCGCTGCCATAAGAGTTCTCCTAAATTTGTAACGTATTCTGTTTAAAAAAAAGGGGAGCAGATGCTACCCCTTTTTCTACGTGATCAGCAGGTCGCCCTGCCGCCGGCTTATGCCTGGTCGGAAACTTCGACGAACTCGTCCGACGACTTGACCATCTGGGCAACTTCGTTGGTCGCGTTAGCGCGGCCTTCGAGGATTGCGTCAGCGACGCCGCGTGCGTACAGGGTGATCGCTTTCGACGAGTCATCGTTACCTGGGATAACGTGGGTCACGCCTTCTGGCGAGTGGTTGGTATCAACCACGCCGATGACCGGGATGCCCAGCTTGCCGGCTTCGGTGATCGCGCCCTTGTGGTAGCCGACGTCGACGACGAAGATAGCGTCAGGAACGCCGCCCATGTCCTTGATGCCGCCGATGGCCTTTTGCAGCTTGACCATTTCGCGCTGGAACATCAGGTTTTCTTTTTTCGACAGCTGTTCAGCCGAACCGTCAGCGATTTGCGCTTCCATGTCCTTCAGGCGCTTGATCGAGGTCTTGATGGTCTTGAAGTTGGTCAGCATGCCGCCCAGCCAGCGCTGGTCGACGTACGGCACACCTGCGCGCGCTGCTTCGGCGGCGATGATGTCGCGGGCCTGGCGCTTGGTGCCGACCATCAGGATGGTGCCGCGGTTCGAAGCGACCTGCTTGATCGTCTTCATGGCTTCCTGATACATACCCATCGTCTTTTCCAAGTTGATGATATGGATCTTGTTGCGGTGGCCGAAGATGAAAGGAGCCATCTTTGGGTTCCAGAAACGGGTTTGGTGACCGAAGTGGACACCGGCTTCCAGCATTTCACGCATTGTGACGGACATGTAATTCTCCAGGGTTGGGTCTGGAATCCGGTCAGTCACCATTGAGGCACCCTTTGCGACCGTATTCGCGATTTATACAGCTAATCTAGACTTCGTTTGCTACCTTGCTCGAAAGTGAATTCAAGCAACCCGAGATTCTAACCGGATTTGATCGTTATTTCAAGCGCCGCCTTGCCGTGCAGCCAATATGACGGCAAAAACCCGGCGGGCGCGCCAA
>DASWSX010000013.1:0-6779 GCA_036402435.1 Telluria sp.
GGGCACCATCAACATGAACCAGCTGATCAACGCCGACAAGGTTACCGGCCATGGCGTCGAACTGGACTTCCAGGCCAACCTGAGCGAGTCGCTGAACGTGTCGCTGGGCGGCAGCTACAACGAGACCGAGATCAAGGACGCGAACCTGTTCGTCCAGACCTGCGGTAACTTCCCGAACACCAGCGGCGTTGCTGGCTGCACGGTCACCGGAACGCCGGGCACGATCCCGTTCACGCAGCTCCTGAACGGCAACCCGCTGCCGCGCGCACCGAAGTGGCAGGCTAACTTCACGCTGCGTTACAGCACCCCTGTAGCGAACGGCGAGTTCTTCGCGTACACCGACTGGGCCTACCGCAGCACCTACAACATGTTCCTGTACGAAGCGAAGGAATACAAAGCCAAGTCGCTGCTCGAAGGCGGCCTGCGCGTGGGCTACAAGTGGGACAACTATGAAGTGGCCGCGTTCGCACGCAACATCACGAACGAAATCCAGTCGGTCGGCGCGATCGACTTCAACAACCTGACCGGCATGGTGAATGAGCCACGCACTATTGGCGTTCAGATGAAGGCATCGTTCTAAGCGATAGTTTCTCTATAGAAAGCCCGCGCACCGTAAGGTCCGCGGGCTTTTTTTTGCTCCCGGAGGAAACGTTCGGTACCGCACTGATCCGCCTCTTTTAATACGCGACATTAGGGTTGAGTCAATTTCTGACTCGTTGCCGGCGCCTCGGCGGAACCCTAGGCGACAACGGAGCGATGATGATTTTGATAGTTGACGATGATGAGGGCATGACCGAAACATGCTCAATGTTGCTTGAGGCCCACGGGTTCGAAGTCAGTGTGGCCGCCAGCGGCGCCGAAGCACTGTCGATGATGAACGGTACTTCACACGAGCTGGTCATTTCCGATTGCGCGATGCCCGGGATGAGCGGCGTGCAGTTAAGCGAACGGCTGAAAGCCAATCCACTTACAGCACAAGTCCCCATATTATTGATGAGCGCCTCTTTGCGATGCGATATCGCCCAAAGCGCAAGTTACGATTCATTCATCAAGAAACCATTCTTGGCGGAGAACCTCCTGGGAGAAGTTCACAAGCTGCTCGATCGTGCCACCATCTCCCATAACAACTACGCCGAAGTGTAAATGCGACTATCTATTTTTATTCTCACTAACCTTGATGACATCCTCGAGGAGTGGGAGGACTTTGCGGCATCGCTCATGCCACTTGAGGATGCCGACAAGGTCGAACTGCGTGACCATGCAATGGAAGTTTTAAAAGTCATTGCTTTAGATCTGGATACACCGCAGGCCGAAAAACAAAGCATCGCCAAGTCCAAAGGACTGGGGCCGGTCGCAACGCAAGACACGGCCGCCGAGATCCACGCAGCGGCCCGCTTGTCCTCCGGATTAAATGGCGATCAGGTGATGGCCGAATTCAGGGCGCTCAGGTCCAGCGTGCTGCGCTTGTGGACATGCTCAGTCGCGATCACGACGCCAGAGCAAATCGAGGATATGGTGCGCTTCAATGAAGCGATCGACCAGGCGCAGAGCGAATCGATGGCGCGGTATTCGAAGCTTCTTCGCGACGCCCAGAGCCTGTTCCTGGCCATCCTGGGCCACGATGTGCGCTCGCCGCTTGGCGCCGTGAGCATGGGTGCCCAAGTCCTGCTCCACGATCAAACCCTGCCGTCAAAAGTGCTTAAAGTCGCCCTCAGGATTTTCAACAGTACGAAACGCGTGGACGAAATCGTGCGCGATTTGCTGGACTTCTCCACCTCGCACCTGGGCGATGGCATCCCTATCGACCCTTATACCGTCGACCTTACAGACATATGCCATAACGTCGTCGAGGAAGCCAGGGCGTTCAACCCTGACCGCAAGATCGAGCTTGTTTCAGAGGGTAACCTGGTCGGTGTATGGGACGGGCCACGATTGTCCCAGGCCTTCGCCAACCTGATCTCGAACGCGCTGCAGCATGGGAAGCCCGAGGGCGCCATACACATTGCGATTGAGGGCGGGAAGACCGACATTTTGTTCGAGGTGCAAAACGAGTCCGAGGTGATTTCACCGGCGAAATTGAAAACGCTTTTCGATCCAGTTAAAACATTCGCTATCCGTCCGCCCAGCGAGCGCACCCTGACGCGAGTACAGAACCTGGGACTGGGTTTGTATGTCGTGAAAGAGATTGTAAAGGCGCATGACGGTCACATTACTGTATCTTCTACTGAAGAGGCGGGTGTAAAATTTTCGATACGCCTTCCACGACTCGTGCCTCTTCGCAGGAACGGCGACGCTTAAGCGGAACCGGTTGCGGATGGGGGCGGGCCTCCCTATGATGGAGATCTGGAAGCCCGGATCGCCAAGTTGGAAGATTTCGTTGTTGAGGCGCGTTCAGAATTGCGCGCCATCGACGTTCGGCTCGGAAAAATTGAAGTCCGTCTTGATGCTACGGCTACGCAGGCTGACATTCAGGCTATACGGGCAGACATTCGCGATAGTGCGATCTCCATGATCAAGTGGATCGTGGGGACCGCGGCACTGCTTGGCGCGGCGGCTATCACGGTGATGACCTTCGTTTTAAACAACGCCGTCCCAAAGGCCAACCCACCGGTTCCAGCGCCAGTCGTCATCGACGTACCGAGTCCGACCACAGTCCAGGCTGTGCCGCCCGAATCCGGGCAAAAATAGTTCCCTTTCGCTGCTGCAACCGTCTGGCGCCACGCCGGCCTGTCCTGTCCTGGACTTCGCATCGATAGCTTGTGCCAGATGGTAATATCTTCGCCGCCCCTTCCTCGCGTGGAGATTCAATGCAAGCAGCAGTCAATCTGTGGCCCCTGGCCGGAGTCGCCGTCATCATCCTCGGGTTCGTCATGCGCGCGCATCCGGTGCTGGTTGTGGTCGCCGCCTGCGGCGTCACCGGCGTCGCGGCCTCGATGCCGGTCGAAGCGATTCTTGCATCGCTCGGCACCGCCTTCATCAAGACCCGCAACCTCCCGCTGATCCTGCTGCTGCCGCTGGCAGCCATCGGCCTGCTCGAACGCTTCGGGCTGAAAGAGCACGCGCAAACCTCGATTGCAAAAATCCGCTCGGCCACCGCTGGCCGGCTCCTGATCTTCTACCTGTTCGTGCGTGAGCTGTCGGCTGCATTCGGCCTGACCAGCCTCGGCGGCCACGCATCGATGGTGCGTCCGCTGGTGTCGCCGATGGCAGAAGCCGCGGCCGACCTGCAGAACCCATCCCTGCCGGAGAAGATGCGCTACCGCGTGCGCGCCATGGCTGCCGCCACCGACAACGTCGGCCTGTTCTTTGGTGAAGACGTGTTCGTCGCATTCGGCGCCATCGTGCTGATGCAAACCATCCTGAACGCCGAGGGCATCGCGGTCAATCCGCTGCACATCGCGATGTGGGGCATCCCGACCGCGATCACCGCGTTCATCATCCACGCATGGCGCCTTAGCCTGCTGGATGGCCAGATCCGCCGCGCGGGAGCGGCGCAATGATTATCCTGCTCGATTACTTCTACCTGGTGCTTGGCGCGATGCTGTCGGTTGCCGCGTTCATGACGCTGCGCGACAAGCACAACCCAAAGCGCTATACCACCGCGCTGTTCTGGGCCCTGTATGCCGTCGTGTACCTGGTCGGGGAACGGATACCGCCAGCGGTCGCCGGCGCCATCATGATCCTGATGGCGCTGATCGCTGGATTCGGCGGTATCGCGCTTGGCAAATACGGTTTCCTGCCCGAAGGCGAACGACGCGCCAGCGCCGCGCGGCTCGGGCACCGGTTATTTATTCCGGCGCTGATTATCCCGGTCGTCACCATGCTTGGTTCCACGCTGTTGAAGGACGTCACCATCAACGGCATGCTGCTGTTCGAGCAAAAGCACCTGACGCTGGTGGCACTCGGCTGTGCGTCGCTGCTGGCGGTGGCGGCGGCATGCTGGCTGACGCGTTCGACGCCGGCGCAAGGAATGCGCGAATGGCGCCGCCTGGTCGATTCGATGGGCTGGGCGCTGGTGCTGCCGCACATGCTGGCTGTGCTTGGACTTCTGTTTTCGGAAGCGGGCGTCGGCAAGGCGGTCGCGCACATCGCCACCTCGTACGTTGCGATGGACTCGCGCTTTATCGCCGTGGGCGTTTTCTGCATCGGCATGGCGCTGTTCACCATCGTGATGGGCAATGGCTTTGCGGCGTTCCCTGTGATGGCGGGCGGTGTCGGTATTCCGATCCTGGTCGGCGTGTACGGCGCCAATCCTGCCATCATGGCTGCTATCGGCATGTTCAGCGCCTACTGCGGCACCCTGATGACGCCAATGGCCGCCAATTTCAATATTATCCCCGCGGCGTTGCTTGACCTGCCCGACAAGAACGCCGTGATCAAGGCGCAGATCCCGACGGCGCTGCCGCTGCTCGCTGCGAACATACTGCTGCTGTATTTTTTGATGAACATGTAGAGGGAAGACCGCCATGACCAGGACTGTGCTGCTGACCGGCTTCGAGCCATTCAACAAGGAGACCGTCAACCCGGCATGGGAAGCGGTGCGCGCGCTCGCCGGGTGGGCAGGGGAGGGCTTCACGGTCGAAGTCCGCCAGCTGCCATGCGTGTTCGGCGCAGCGCAGGAGGTGCTGAAGGACGCCATCGGTTCGCTCAATCCGGAGCTGGTGATCGCGGTCGGCCAGGCTGGCGGGCGCGTCGACCTGTCGGTGGAACGCGTCGCCATCAATGTCGATGACGCGCCGATTCAGGACAACGCGCAGCAGCAGCTGGTGGACGAACCTGTCGTGGCCGGAGGCCCTGCCGCCTACTTCTCCACGCTGCCGATCAAGGCCATCGTGCGTGGCTTGCGCGATGCGGGGCTCCCTGCGTCGGTGTCGCAGACTGCCGGTACTTTCGTTTGCAACCATGTCTTCTATGGCCTGATGCACCATACGGCCGGTACGGAAACCAGGGCTGGCTTCATTCATATCCCATACCTGCCGCAGCAGGCAGCGGCGCATCCGGGCGCTGCCAGCATGGCCCTGTCGGAGGTGGTGCGTGGTTTGAAAGTGGCCGTTGCGGTGGCGCTGGCAACGCAGTCGGATGTGCGCGAGATCGGCGGCGGCACGCATTGACGCGTCGTTCCAAAGAAGTGATACTGAATTCCCGACTACGTCTCGCGTCAAAAAGGGTTTTGAATGAAACGTCCGCACCTGGTTGCCGCAGTGTGTTTTGCGATCGCGACTTTCCTGTACTTCGCCGGTTTGTCTACCGACTATTTCGTCGGGTTCTTCCTGCTGGCCGGATTCTTTGAAGTGGTCGCGTGGAAGAACGTGTTCAGGGCTTCACGTGAAAAGCGCGCAGCGTCTTCAACGGCGGCGGGCAGCTGACCATTGGCCTGGCTGATCATCAAGTACCTCATCACGTCGGCCGTCGTGGTGGGCGTGTCCGAGTTTGCCAAGCGCAGCGACAGGGTCGGTGCGCTGATTGCAGCGCTGCCGATGGTTACCGTGCTCGCGCTGATCTGGCTTCACGTCGAGAACCAGCCGCAGGCTAAAATCGCAAATCACGCCTGGTACACGTTCTGGTACGTGGTGCCAACACTGCCGATGTTCCTCGTCTTTCCCGCATTGTTGCCGCGGCTCGGTTTCTGGCTAACGCTGTTGTCCTGCGTCGTATTGACCATAGCCTGCTTCGCGGCGTTTGCACTCGTCGTTCGGCGTTTCGGGATCGAGCTGCTTTAGCCGGTCAGCGCGCCAGTTCCTCGATTTGAGCACCGGTTCGGCCACCTGTGGCTGGCCGCGCTTGCCCAGCAGTTCATACCCAACTTTGTTGATGTCCGCTGCGCCAAATTCGCTGGCGCTGATCGCCTCCGCCTGTCAGAAATGACAGTACCCGGCGTGCATTAGCGCCTAGATAGTTCGGGCTTTCCAGTCGCGCCGCAGCAGGCCATACAGCGCGGAGTCGCATACCTCGCCGCCGACTATCCAGCGCTCGCGCAGGAAGCCCTCGCTGATGAATCCAAGGCGCTCGAGGATGGTGGCAGACGCCGTATTGCGCGGGTCAATATCGGCTTCGAGGCGGTTCAGGTCCAAGTCATCGAAGGCGTGCGCCAGCAGCGCGCCAAGCGCCTCGCTCATGTATCCCTGGCCCCAGTACGCCTTTTGCAGCGCGTAGCCGATTTCAGCGCGCCGGTTCTGCCGGTGCAGCGCGAACAAGGTGCAGTTGCCGATCATGCGCTGCGTCTCTTTCGATACGATCGCGAAGCGGAAAAAGTCCCCTCGTTCAAACGCGGCGGCGTCGTCGTCGATCTGGCGCGTCGCGCGTTCGGGATCAGTCCATGGCGGCTCGCTGAAGTAGCGCATTACGTCCGGATCGGAATGCAGGGCAAACAGCGCGTCCTCGTCGCCACGGCGCGGCGGGCGCAATGCCAGGCGACCGGTGTCAAGATTCTTCTGACTGGCCATGGTCAAGCTGCCGGTGGATTCAGGATGTTCAGGAATGCGCGGATGACCGGTGCGTCATCCTTGGTTGTATAAGCAATGTACAGGTTCGCCGACGGCGGGTTCGTCTTGATTGGCAGGAAGCGCACGCCCGGCCACCCGATCCTGCTGGTCGTCTCAGGCATCAGCGCAACGCCGAGGCCAGCGCCGACCATCGCGAGCAAAGTCTGCGGCTCGTTCGCCTCCTGGAAGATCGTCGGCTGGAAGCCGGCGTTGACGCAGCACTGGATCAGGTAGCGCGGGAATGCCGACTTGTCGAGGGCCAGCGTCAGCATCGGCTCGTTGGCAAGGTCCATCAGT
>DASWSX010000014.1:0-22025 GCA_036402435.1 Telluria sp.
AGATGATCGACGGCCTCGCCCTCGGCGAAACCACGCCCGGCCCGCTCATCATGATCGTTGCGTTCGTCGGCTTCGTCGGTGGCTGGACCCACGCCCTGTTCGGCCAGGACAGCCTGCTGCTGGCCGGCGCCGCGGGGGCCGTCGTCGCCGCCTTCTTCACCTTCCTGCCGTCGTTCATCTTTATCCTGGCCGGCGGCCCGCTGGTCGAGTCGACGCGCGGCGACGTTCGCATGACGGCCCCGCTGACCGCGATCTCGGCAGCCGTGGTTGGCGTGATCGTCAGCTTGGCATTGTTCTTTGGACAGCATGTGTTCGTCGCCGGCGGCCGTATTGACTGGGCGGCGATTGCCGTCAGCGCAGGCGCATGCATCGCCTTATTCCGCTTCAAGGTCGGCACCATCAAACTGATCGCCGCCTGCGCCCTTGCTGGCCTCATGCTATCGTATTGGAATGGCTGAAAAAACAATCATGTTCCGGGATGAACGCAACACGTCTCCCGTGATCCCAAGTGTCCTCGAAACCCCCACCGGCCTGCTCGGTGATGCACTGTCGCGTCCGCTGCACGACCTGCGAATCTCCGTCACCGACCGCTGCAATTTCCGCTGCGTGTATTGCATGCCGAAGGAAGTATTCGACAAGGACTACGCCTACCTGCCGCACTCCTCGCTTCTGTCGTTCGAAGAGATCACGCGCATTGCCGGCCTGTTCGTCGAGCATGGCGTCGAGAAGATCCGCCTGACCGGCGGTGAGCCGCTATTGCGCAAGAACCTCGAACGCCTGGTCGGCATGCTGGCAGAGCTGCGCACCCCAACCGGCCGTCCGCTCGACCTGACGCTGACAACCAACGGTTCGCTGCTCGCGCGGAAGGCGCAATCGCTGAAGGACGCGGGCCTGAACCGCGTGACGGTATCGCTCGATTCGCTCGACGACGCCACCTTCAAGCGCATGAACGACGTCGATTTCGCCGTCGGCGACGTGCTGGAGGGGCTGGAGGCTGCGCACAAGGCGGGCCTCGGTCCGATCAAGGTCAACATGGTGGTCAAGGCCGGCATGAACGACCAGGAAATCGTGCCGATGGCGCGCCACTTCAAGGGCAGCCCGTTCATCCTGCGCTTCATCGAATACATGGACGTCGGCGCATCGAACGGCTGGAACATGAACGAGGTGGTGCCGTCGGCCGAAGTGGTGCGCCGCATTTCAGCCGAGATGCCGCTCGCGCCCATCGACGCCAACTACACCGGCGAAACCGCCGCGCGCTGGCGCTACGTGGACGGCGACGGCGAAGTCGGCGTCATCTCCAGCGTGACGCAGGCGTTCTGCAAGGACTGCTCGCGCGCGCGCCTGTCGACCGAGGGCAAACTGTACACCTGCCTGTTCGCGACCCGCGGCAGCGACCTGCGCGCACTGTTGCGCGACGGTCGCAGCGACGCCGAAATCTCGACCGCGATCGCACACATTTGGCGCGCCCGTACTGACCGCTATTCGGAGACGCGCACCATCAACACTGACGGCCTGGTTCGCGGCGGTCCGAAAGTCGAAATGTCATACATCGGAGGCTGACCCAATGCCGTTACGCGAACAAATCACTGGATTGATCCTGGCCGGTGGACGTGGCAGCCGGATGGGTCACGTCGACAAGGGCCTCCAAGCTTTTCGCGGCACCTCCATGGCGGCACACGTCATCGAACGGCTTGCACCGCAGGTCGGCACGATCGCAATCAACGCTAACCAGAACCTTGAGCAGTACGCTGCATTTGGCGTGCCAGTGTGGCCCGACGACCTGCAAGGCTTCGAAGGACCGATGGCCGGCCTTGAGACAGGCCTGCGCCGCTGCACCACCGACTATCTCGTGACCGCATCATGCGACTCGCCGTTCCTGCCGACCGAGCTGGTTGAACGCCTGTCGGCCGCGCTGGAAGCGAACGGCGCCGACCTCGCGCTCGCCGAGACGGAGGAGCCGGACGACAGCGGGCAGTTGCGCGTCCAGCCGCACCCGGTCTTCGCCCTCGTCAAAAAATCCGCCCTTCCCCATCTCGCGAGCTTCCTCGCCACCGGCGGCCGGCGCATGGACGGCTGGTACGGCGCGATCAGGGTGGTACGCGTGCGCTTCGACGACGCCAGCGCCTTCCGCAACATCAACACCCTGCGCGAACTGCAGCAGTTCGAGAGCGAACAAGAATGAAGAGCACGACACTCAGCGACGTTACCAGCTGCCTTTCCGACTATGATCCCGATGCACTGCCGGTGCGCCACGCGCAGCGCATCATCAACGACTTCATCACGCCTGTCAGTGCCATCGAAAAGGTTGCGCTGCGCTCCGCGCTCGACCGCGTCCTGGCAGCCGACATCATCTCGCCGATCAGCGTGCCGGCGCACGACAACTCCGCCATGGACGGCTACGCGCTGCGTGGCGCGGACCTGAGCGAGTCCGCCGCGACCAGCTTGAAGGTAATCGCGACCGTGTACGCCGGCCGCCCTTCGGACATCGTCCCACAGCCCGGCGAATGCGTCCGCATCATGACCGGCGGCGTCATGCCGGCCGGCTGCGACAGTGTGATTCCGCAGGAGCATGCGGCGCAGATCAGCGATACCTCGATCACGATCAACCCTGGCACAATACGCACCGGGGACAACCGCCGTTTCGCGGGCGAAGACCTGATGGCCGGCAGCGCCGCGATCAAAAAAGGAAAAATCATCCGCCCCGCCGACCTGGGCTTGATCGCGTCGCTCGGCATCGCGGAAGTGCCGGTCATGCGCCGCCTGCGCGTGGCTTTCTTTTCGACTGGCGACGAGCTGCGTTCGATCGGCGAGCCACTGGCATCGGGCTGCGTCTACGACAGCAACCGCTACACCCTGTTCGGCATGCTGACGCGCCTTGGCTGCGACATCGTCGACATGGGCATCGTGCGCGATGACCCCGAGGCGCTGGAACAGGCCCTGCGCACCGCATGCGAAAACGTCGACGCGGTGATTACCTCAGGCGGCGTGTCGGTGGGCGCGGCCGACTACACGAAGCAGATCATGGCCGAACTGGGCGACGTGACATTCTGGAAGATCGGCATGCGGCCTGGTCGTCCGCTCGCCTTTGGCCGCATCAACTCGAACGGCAAGAGCGCGTTCCTGTTCGGCCTTCCGGGCAATCCGGTAGCGGTGATGGTGTCGTTCTACTTCTTTGCCCGCGCTGCCCTGCTACGCATGATGGGCGCAGATGCGCCGCAATTGCTGGTGAAGGTGAAGTCGGCCGGCGCGCTGCGCAAAAAGCCAGGCCGCACCGAGTACCAGCGCGGCATCCTCTCACTCGACGAAAACGGCGAACAGCAGGTGCGCATCACTGGCTCTCAAGGTTCGGGCATCCTGCGTTCGATGTCCGAGGCGAACTGCATGGTGGTGTTGCATGATGAGCAGGGTAACGTCACGGCCGGCGACCTGGTCGATGTCATCCTCTTTGAGGGACTGGTATAGACGCATTGCCGCCGTGGTGCACCATGGCAATCGATACTTATTCAGGATGCGCTCATGATAAAGAACGTCGGCGGTACAGAGATCAAGGCCAGGCACCGGGCGTCATGCCATTGCGGCGCAGTCGTATTGGAGCTCGCGCTGCCGGATGGGATTGTCGATCCGCGACGCTGCGACTGTTCGATTTGCCGGCGCAAGGGCGCAATCGTTGCATCGGTCCCGCTGGCAGGCATTACGATCATCCAGGGCGAGGATGTACTGAAACTGTATGAATTCAACACGCACACAGCGAAACACTACTTCTGCTCTCGCTGCGGAATCTACACGCATCACCAGCGACGGTCCAATCCCAGTCAATATGGCTACAACGTGGGATGTCTCGATGGCGTGAACCCCTTCGGCCTCGGCAGCGTTCCGACGAACGACGGCGTTAACCACCCGGCGGACAGAGTCTGAAAAAGCAAAGCCAGCAGAGCGCAGCAAGGTTGGCGTTGTCCTTGCAGTGGGCAAGTTATTTCAGGCCGCTAGAAAAATAGAAGCATCCATCACCCGCAGCGCGGGATTCACTGCCGGTTTGAATTCCATTTGCTCCAGCACATCGCGATCGAGGTCAATTCCGGGCGCGATCTCAATCAGTTCTAGTCCATCCTCGGCCAACCTGAACACACAGCGTTCGGTCACGTACAGCGCCTCCTGACCGCGTGCATGCGCGTGCTGGCCGGAATAGGTGCGGTGCTCCACTTCGCTGACAAACTTGCGCGTGCGGCCTTCCGTCACGATCCGCAAGCGCCCGTCCTCCACCGCCACTTCCAGCCCACCCGCCGTAAAGGTCCCGACGAACACCACCTTCTTTGCGTTCTGGCTGATGTTGATGAATCCCCCGGAGCCCGCGAGGCGCGATCCGAATTTACTGACATTGAGATTTCCGTGCCGGTCCGCCTGCGCTAGCCCGAGCACGGCGACATCGAGCCCGCCGCCGTCGTAAAAATCGAACTGGTAGGGCTGGTCGATCACGGCTTCGGCGTTGGTAGCGGCCCCAAAATCGAGGCCCGAAGCGGGCATGCCTCCAATAACGCCTGCTTCGGCGGTCAGCGTGATTGTATCTAGCATCTGCTTTTCTGCCGCCGCCTGCGCGACGCCCTCGGGCATGCCGATGCCGAGGTTGACGACGTCGCCCTCGCGCAGCTCCATCAGTGCGCGGCGCGCGATGATGACGCGTTCGGACAACGGCGCCGGCGCTATCGACGACAGCGGAACCCGCACCGCGTTCGCATACGCTTCGCTATAGGCGGTGCCGAATGTCTGCTCGTGGTACGCCGGCTTTTCGGAGACAACGACGCAATCCACCAGGATGCCGGGAACCTTGACCTCGCGGGCGTTCAGCGCACCTGTATCAACCACGCGCTCGACCTGCACGATCACGATGCCGCCGCAATTATGGGCGGCCATGGCGATTGCCAGCGCCTCCAGCGTCAGCGCTTCCTTCTCCATCGTGACGTTGCCGTTCTGGTCCGCGGTAGTGCCGCGGATGATGGCGACGTCGACCCGGTGCGCCTTGTAAAACAGGTATTCCTCGCCGCCGACGACCATCAGTTCGACCACATCGTCGCGCGCGCTGGCGTTGATCTTTCCGCCACCGAAGCGTGGGTCGACGAAGGTGCCGATACCGACGGACGATAGCAGGCCCGGCTTGCCAGCGGCGGTGTCGCGGAACAGCTGGCTGATGACGCCTTGCGGCAGGTTGTAGGCTTCGATCTTGTTGTCGATGGCGAGCGCCTGCAGCTTGGGAACAAGCCCCCAGTGCCCCCCGATCACGCGCCTGACCAGGCCTTCATGCGCGAAGTGGTTGAGGCCACGGTCCTTGCCGTCACCCTGCCCTGCTGCATAAACCAGTGTCAGGTCGCGCGGCAGGCCGGTGGAGGTGAAGCGCTGCTCAAGCGCCACCGCGATGTTCTCTGCGAAGCCGACACCCACGAAGCCGCCTGTCGCCACAGTGGCCCCGTCGCGTATGCGTTGTACCGCTTCAACCGCCGTGACGATCTTGTTGCGCATACGGGCTCCCGTGTACGACGTTATGGGTTGTCGCTTTCCGCTTCGATTTCCGGGCCAAGCAGCAGCTGCGCCGCTTCGCTCGGCAGCGCCTCGACTGACTTCAGCCTGCGCGCCATCTGGCGGCTGCGCACTTCGGCGTTCTCGATGTTCTTGGCCGCCTTCTCCAAGGTCATTTTGGTCGCATGTAGCACGTCGCCGAATTTGCCGAACTCGGTCTTGACCGCGCCCAGCACTTCCCACACCTCCGACGAACGCTTCTCCAGCGCCAGCGTGCGGAATCCCATCTGCAAGCTGTTCAGGATAGCGGCCAGCGTCGACGGCCCTGCAATCGACACGCGCAGCGTGCGCTGCAGGTCGTCCGCCAGGCCCGGACGGCGCATCACTTCGGCGTACAGGCCTTCGGTCGGCAGGAACAGGATCGCGAAGTCGGTGGTGTGCGGCGGCGAGACATACTTTTCGCAGATCGTCTTTGCTTCGCTGCGCACCGCGCGTTCGAGTTCCTTGCCGTACAGCACAACGCCATCGGCGTCGGCGCGGTCGGCCGCTTCCACCAGCCGTTCGTACTGCTCCTTCGGGAACTTGGCGTCGATCGGCAGCCATACCGGCGCGCCGCCGTCGACCATGCCGGGCAGCTTGATCGCAAACTCGACACGGGCGTTGGTGCCTGCCACCGTCTCGACGTTCTTGGCATACTGGTCCACGGTGAGCACCTGCTCCAGCAGCATCTCAAGCTGTACCTCGCCCCATGTGCCGCGCGTCTTGACGTTGGTGAGCACCCGTTTCAGGTCACCGACGCCCAGCGCCAGCTGCTGCATTTCGCCGAGGCCCTGGTGCACCCTCTCCAGCCGTTCCGACACCTGTTTGAACGATTCGGTCAGGCGGGTTTCCAGGGTGGCGTGCAGCTTTTCGTCGACGGTCTTGCGCATCTCTTCGAGGCGCGTCGCGTTATCCGTCTGCAGGTCCTTGATTTTAGATTCGAGCGTCGCGCGTACTTCCATCATCCGCTGCGAATGCGATTCGGTGAGCGTGGTCAGCGTGCGCTGGAGCGTATCGGCGAAGCGCTTGAGCGCGACCGCCTGCTCTTCGCGCCCGCTGCTCGCCTGCAGCATGCTTTGCTGGCGCAGGCTGTCGAGCTGCTGGACGGTGGCGCCGTGGTACTGCGCCAGAGTACTGCCCAACTCCTGGCGCGTCGCCTGCGCGCTCGCCTGCAGTTCGGCGCGCAGCTCGCGCTCCATGCGTTCGGACCCGCGCCCGCGGCCGCGGCCGCGCAGCAGCAATGCCAGCTGCAGCGCGATCACGACGACGGCGAGAGCGGCCAGTACAAGAAATTCAAGTTGGGTCATGTAGTCAGTCGGCCTTGTTGCGCATCCAGTCGGCGGTCTGGTAGAACGATTCCATCAGCCGCAGCCGCAGCGATTCTTCGATGCCGACGTCTTCCATCGCCCACGCCATCGCGCGCAGCCACTGGTCGCGCTCGGCCGATCCTATCGCGAACGGCAGGTGGCGCGCGCGCAGGCGCGGGTGGCCGTACTTTTCGACAAACAGGTCCGGGCCGCCCATCCAGCCCGACAGGAACATGAACAGCTTGTCGCGCGAGCTGTCGTTCGGCTTCGGGTGCATCGCGTGGATGCCGGCGAACTCGGGCTCGAGCTCCATCAGGTCATAAAAACGGTCGACCAGCTCGCGTACGCGCGCTTCGCCGCCGATGACTTCATACAGGGTAGTAGGTTCACTCATGTGCTCCATGATAGCGCAGCGGCACCGCCTCGTCTTCCCTGCGCTGCATGGCCGCCTCGTATTCCGGCATGTTGGTGCCCATCCAGCGGTCCCACAGGTTGAAGTACAACATGAAGTGGCCCCTGGCGCGCGCGTGGTGCATGTTGTGGTGGGTGCTGGTGATGAACCAGCGCGCCACGCCGGGACTGTAGAACTCGTAGCCGAGGTGGCTGATCACATTGAGCACCGTCAGCACGACGATGTAGATGGCGACGGCGTACGGATGCACCGGCAGCACGAAGGCCAGCGGCGCGTACCAGGCGACTTCGACCACCGCTTCAAGCGGATGGAAGGCGTAGCTGGCAAACGGCGTCGGATTGGTGAAGGTGTGGTGCAGCTTGTGCACGTGGCGGAAGACCGCCGGGTGGTGCATGAAGCGGTGCGCCCAGTAGTAATAGGTATCGTGGACTACC
This sequence comes from Telluria sp., assembly GCA_036402435.1. GTDB lineage: Bacteria > Pseudomonadota > Gammaproteobacteria > Burkholderiales > Burkholderiaceae_D > Telluria_A. The sequence continues at coordinate 7,701 of DASWSX010000014.1, forward strand.
GCCATGATGGCGACCGAGGCCGCGAGCCAGGTCCAGCCATAGTCGGCCACGTCGAAATAGCCGAGGCTCCATCCCGCTTTCGCGGTGAGCCAGGTGGCAGTCAGCAGCGAGGACAGGATCAGGATCGATGCGACCGACCAGAAGATCTCCCGTCCCGGTTGCGCCAGACGTGGACGCGCCTGGATGCGCTGCGCCGCGTAGCGCTCGCGTCCGAGCCTCCAGACGAACAGGTAAGCGCCGCCCGCGCAAAGCGCGTACACCGCGAGGAAGAATAAGGAAATTTCGCAGAACAGGATCAGGATGGACATGGTGGACACTCCTATAATTTTTCTGGTGTGCTTGCTGCGGTCAGACGAGGGTCAGGCGATGCTGCCTGCGCGTGGACGTCCAACCCTCCAGGTCGACTTCATCGCGCATGTCATCGCAGGCTTCGAGCAGGCGGCGGATGTCGTTCGGGGTGAGGCCGGAATTTAGCGTCAGGCGCACCAGCGAGCGGTTCTTGGCAGTAGCCGGAGCGCAGAACACCGCGCCGTAGATGCCGCGACGTTCCAGCGCCTTGCGCAGCGCCAGCGTCTTCGGCTCCGGGCCGGCCTCCAGCGCGACGATCTGTTCGGTGCCGTCGTCGACGTTGTAGCCAAGTTCGCGCAGGCCTGCGCGCACCTGGCTTGCGTTGGCGTGCAGCGCGGCGCGGCGCTGGTCGGCCCCGGCGATCAGGTCAAGCGCGGCGTCGAACCACGCCAGCTCGTGTTCAAGCAGGCATGAACTGAAGATCGCCGGGCGCGAGGCCGACAGGAAGTAGCCCTTGAATTTGCTCGAGCAGGTGAGAAAGCCGGCGCGACCTGCGAACGCCTTGGCCAGCGACGCGGTGCGGAAGTGGACCTGGTCTTCCAGCCCCATTCCGGCGACGATGCCCGCGCCCCGCGGCCCGTGCGTGCCAAGCGAATGCGATTCGTCGACTATCAGGATCGAGCCGCTGCGCTCCGCAATGTCGACGATGTCGAACAGCGGCGCGACACTGCCGTTGGTGCTGTACAGCGCGTCGACCACGATCACGCCGCGGCCATGCTTGGCGACCTGGCGCGCCAGGTTGCCCGCGTCGTTATGCAGGAATGGCACCCCTTCGGCGCGCGCAGACTGTACGCCTTCCCACAGCGAGGCGTGCGCCAGCATGTCGAGGTAGACCGGCACGCCCGGCTCGGCAATGCTCTGGATCAGGCCGACGTTGGCGGCCCATCCCGACTGCGCCAGCACGCCATCCTCGGCGCCCATGAACGCTGCCAGCTTCGCTTCCAGCTGGTGCTGGCGGCTGCCTTCCTGCAGGAATACCGACGACATCAGCAGCCCCGCCTGCGTCGACTGCAGGCAGCGGGCTTGCGTCGCGAGCAAGGTCGGATCGCTGGAAATGCACAGGTAATCATTACCGGCAAGCATGATCGAACCGGCCTCGGCAGGTTTCCATACATGCAGGTGTTCGCCGCCCAGCAATTGCTCGACACGGGTGACGTAATGCTCGTCCATGCGCCGCGTCACGAATGACGGCAGGCTGTGTTCGGCGCGAATAAACAGGCTTTGTTGACGGGCTGCGAGAGACATAAATTTCTCCTTGGGAAAAGTTTCATTGTCTTCCGGCATTGCCCAAAAAAGTGGCATGGGGAATCATTGTTGAGCCAGATCAAGTGCCCGATTGCAAAGCTACGACAAGATCGCCATTGACGATTGTCAATTTGTGCCAGCTCAACCGTGAGCCCTGGCCGATAGTGAAAATGGCGGATTTAGATGAATCGATGGACTGAACGGTTACGGACAAGGCTGGGCAAGGGGCAGCAGGCAATGCTGCTCTGGCTCGTGCGCCAGGACCGCCAGCACAGCCACGCCTCGACCCGGTTCATGATGCTCGCGTGGGTGGGCTGCATCGGCCTGCCCCTGTATTACGCAGTGTGGACCTGGTGGTTCCCGCAGGAGTTCGAGAGCCTGGCCTTGCGCCTCGCCGGCGTGGCCCTGTGCCTGCCCGCCGTGTGCTCGCGCCAGCCGTTTGCCGAACGCGTGATGCCGGCCTATATTTTCATCGCCGTGACCTACGTCCTGCCTTTCTTCTTCAGCTTCATGTACCTGATGAACCATGGCGCGGCGGTGTGGACCCAGTCGCTGCTGATCGCGCTGATCGTGCTGTTTCACTTCAATACGCTGTGGGCGCTCGGATCGTACGCCGCGGGAACCGCGCTCGCCTGCGCCGCGTTTGCGCTGGTTGGCGATCCCGCCTTCCTCCTCAGCCATGACGTGCTGGAGCAGTTGCCCCTGTACGGCTTCACGATTTTCGTGGTGTCGGTCACCAAGATCGGGCGCCGCGTGCTGGCGCGGGAAAAGCTGGCCGGCATGGCGCACGGGCTGGCCGCCGTGTCGCACGAACTGCGCACGCCGCTGGTCGCGATCGACGCCAATGCGCGCGGCATCAACCGCCGCCTGGGCAAGCCGGGCATGCCGGCCGACGCCGACTGGCATGCAATGAGCGAGGCGATGGCGCGCATCCAGTTCGAGGTGCGCCACATGAACCACATGATCGACCTGTTCCTGCTGTCGGCCACCGCTGTCAACCAGCAGCTCGAGGCGACCGAGTACCTGTCGATGGCCGAGGTAGTGGACTCGGTCATCATGCGCTACCCGTTCACCGGCGACGCGCAGCGCAATGCCGTGACCGTCGATGTCCGCGCCGACTTTACCTTCGCGGGCCGCTGCGAGCTGTCCGTCGTGGTGGTCCTCAACCTGCTGCGCAATGCGCTCAAGGCCCTGCACCGCGCCGGAAAGGGCCGCGTGCGGATCGTCGTCGACGGCGCACGGACCACGCCGCGCCTGCTGTTCATCGATACAGGGTGCGGCATCGCACCGTCGCAGCTGCCAATGATTTTTGAACGTTTCTACTCCTATCCGCCCAGCGCGGGCTCGGGCATCGGGCTGGCGCTGTGCAAGGAGATCATCACCGCCTGGCAAGCCAGCATCCGCGTGCTTTCGCGCGAACACGCTTACACGGTGTTCGTCCTGGAATTCCCCAAGGTCCAGCTGGCAGCGCCTGCGCCCGCCCTGGCCGCCTGACCCGATCGGTGCCCTCTATGTCCCTGCCCGTTTACCATCATCCCAGCCTGACCGTACTGGTCGACGACAGCGACAACTTCCTGCGCAGCCTGGCGTTCCAGCTCGACCCGACGCTGGCCAGCAAGGCGTTCCACGACACCTCGAGCGCGCTGGACTGGCTGCGCTATCAAAGCGGTCGGCCCAGCGAATCGGAAGCGGCCATGTCGGCCAGCTTCGACACGTACCCGCAAAACACGTCGCAGTGCAGCGTCGCACTCGACCTCGACCAGATCCACCGCATCAGCTTCCAGGCCAGGCGATTCATGACGCCGTCGGTGCTGGTGGTCGACTACTCGATGCCGCAGATGAATGGCGTCGAATTGTGCGAAGCGATACGCCACCTGCCGTGCAAGAAAATCCTGTTTACCGGGGCGGCGGACGAGAAAGTGGCGGTCGATGCGTTCAACCGCGGCCTGATCGACCGCTACATCAAGAAGAGCGACGGCAACGCGCTGGACCGTCTCGAGTTCGAGATCAACGCGCTGCAGCAGGAGTATTTTTCGGCGCGTTCGGAGCCGCTGCGCGACCTGCTTGCGCTGCACAGCTATAGTTTTTTCTCCGACCCCGCGGTAGTGGCGCTGGTGCGCGACCTGGTGGCCGAACACGGGATCGTCGAGCACTACCTGTACCCGGATCCAGCCGGCCTGCTGATGTACGACACCGACGGCCGCGCGATGCTGCTGGTCGTCGAAACCGAGGCGGGGATGAATTCACATCACGAGATTGCCAGCGACCATGCGGCGCCGCAGTCGCTGCTCGATGCGCTCGCGGAGCGGCGCGTGATCCCCTGGTTCCACGAAGGGGACGGAATGTACACCGAGGCGTTTGCGGACGGCTGGCACAAGTTCATCGAACCGGCGCACGTGTGCCAGGGGCAGCAGACCTATTTCTGGGCCCTGTTCACGCTTGAGCCGGGCGTGATTGCGCGCGACACGTATTCATATAACGACTTCCTGCGCACCTACCAAGGGCCGATGTAGGCGCCCTGGCGCAGCGCAGAACGCACTTTTACGCTTCGCGCAATGTCTGCAACGGCGGCTGCCTGAGAACCATGCGCAGGCCCAGCCATCCGCCAACGATCGCGCACAGCGCCCCCACCACGACGCCGGCGAGCCACACCGTCGGGCTGAACGTCCATGGGAACTTGAACTGGTAGGTAGCCAGCGCCCATCCCAGCGCCGCGGCACCGGTCGCCGCCAGCAGGCCGGCGAGCCCGCCCACCAGCGAAAACTCGATCCACTGCGCCTGCGACAACTGCTTGCGCGTGGCCCCCAACGCCCGCAGCAAGCCGGCTTCGCGCGTACGCTCGTCCTGCGATCCCATCAGAGCTGCATACAGCACCAGCACGCCGGACGCCAGCGTGAACATGAACAGGAACTCCACCGCCACCACCACCTGGTCCACCACTTCCTGCACCTGGCGGATGATGCCGCTGACGTCGATCACGGTCAGGTTCGGGAACTGGCGCGACAGTGAATTGCCCAGCTGCGGGCTGTCGCCCGGCAGGTGGAACGCCGTCATGTAGGTTTGCGCCGCAGCTTCCATCGCGCTCGGATTGATGATGACGAAGAAGTTCGCCCGCATCGATCCCCATTCCAGCTTGCGCAGGCTGGTAACCTTCACGTCCACATCGAGGCCGCCGATATTGAAGCGCATGACATCGCCCAGCTTCAGGCGCAGGGTCTTGGCGATGCCCTGCTCCACCGAAGCCTCGGCCACGCCGGGCCCGTCGCTGAACCACTTGCCGGCCACGATCTCGTTCGTCTCGGGCATGGCGGTCATCGTCGACAGGTTGAATTCGCGGTCCGACATGCGGCGCGCGTCGTCGCTGTCGTACGTGTCGCGCGTGATGGGCTGGCCGTTGACGGTCGTCAACCGGCCGCGGATCATCGGGTACAGCACCACTTCCTTCACGCCTGCGGCCTTCAGCTTCTGCTCGAGCGGCGCTTTCTGGTCGTCCTGGATATTGATCACAAAGCGGTTCGGCGCGTCGGGCGGCGTGGCGGTGCGCCATGCCTGCGTCAGGTCGCCGCGCACCACGGTCAGGATCAGCAGCGCCATCAGGCCGAGGGCCAGCGACACCACTTGCACCACCGTCGCGCCAGGGCGGCGCTGCAGCGAGGTGACGGCGAAGCGCCAGCTCTGGTTGTCGACCGCGCCGCGCAGCCGCTTGAGCGAGGCGATGCCGAGCCATGCGACCAGCGCGAACAGCGCGAAGCCGCCGAGGAATCCGCCGGCCGTCAGCAACGCCAGCTTGACGTCGCCGGCCTGCCACAGCAGCAGGCCGACGAACACGCAGATGCCGAGGCCATAGGTGGCCAGCGCCATCGGCTTGGGCGCCGCCTGTTCGCGCCGGATGACGCGGTTGTGCGGCACGTTGCGCAGCTGGAGTACCGGCGGCAGCGCGAAGCCGACCAGCAGCAGCATGCCGGTGGCCACGCCCTGCAGCGCGGGCAGCAGCGACACCGGCGGCAGGTCGGTAGCGACCAGGCTGCCCAGCAGTTCAAGCAGTACGTAATGGGCGCCGAAGCCGACCAGCACCCCGGCCAGGCTGCCGGCCAGTCCGACCAGCGTGAATTCGATCAGGTACAGCGCGGTTACCTGGTTCTGCGTCAGCCCGAGGCAGCGCAGCATGGCGCAGGCGTCGAGGTGGCGCAGCATGAAGCGGCGCGCCGCCATCGCTACGGCCACCGCGGCCAGCATCGCCGACAGCAGGCCGACCAGCGACAGGAAGCGGTCGGCGCGTTCAAGGGTCGACTGCATTTCGGGGCGGCCGCTTTCGAGCGATTCGATGCGCACGCCCTTGATCTTGCCATCCTTGATCTGGCGTTTCAGCCAGGCCTCGAAGTCCGGCACGCGCGCCATGTCGTTGTTGGTTGGCGCGGCAACCTGCATCCGGTAGAACACGCGCGAGCCATTTTCGACCAGACCGGTGGCGGCCAGGTCTTCCATCGCCATCATCACGCGCGGCGCGAAGTTGACGAACGAGGCGCCGCGGTCGGGCTCCGCGGCGATCAGCTGGGCGATCGTGAAGCGCTTGTCGCCCACCGTAATCTCGCCGCCCACGCTGGTGCCCAGCGCGGCCAGGAGCTGCGGATCGACCCACACCGTGCCTGGCGCCGGCGTATCGCCGGTGCGCTGGCCCAGCGCTTCGCCGGCTTGCGCCGGGTCGCGCGTGATTTTCAGCTGGCCGCGCAGCGGATAGCCTTTGGAGACCGCCTTGATCGACGACAGCTGCGCCAGCGAGGCCTCGCCCTCGCCCGCTTGCGCCATGCTCGGGAAGACCACGGTGTCGGCCAGCACCAGCCCGCGCCGCTCCGCTTCGCGCCGCCACTCGGGCCGCACCGGCTGATCCGCGCCCACCACCAGGTCGGCGCCGAGCAGCTGGTGCGCGTCGCGGTTCAGGCCAGTGCGCATGCGGTCGATGAAGAAGCCGACCGCCGACAGCGCCGACACGGCGACGATCAGGGCAATCAGGAGGAAGCGCAGTTCGCCGGCGCGCCAGTCGCGTGCGGTCATGCGCAGGGATTGGATCAGCATCGGTCAGCCCTGGAAGAAACGGTCGACTTCGGCGAGGTAGCCGCGCTTTGCCTCGCCTTCAAGGAAGGCGGCGCTAAAGCTGTTGCGCGCCAGCGTGCGCGCGTGTCCGGCATCGAGCGGCAGCGCATCGAACGCGCTGAAGAAGTTTTCATTGATGTAGCCCCCGAAATAGGCGGGGTCGTCCGAATTGATGGTGACCACCAGCCCGGCGTCCAGCAGGCGCATCAGGTTGTGGTCGTCCATCTTGTCGAACACGCGCAGCTTGATGTTCGACAGCGGGCACACGGTCAGCGCGACCTGCTCGCGTGCCAGGCGCGCCGTCAGTTCGGCGTCCTCGAGGCAGCGCACGCCATGGTCGATGCGCTCGACGTTAAGCAGGTCGAGCGCGGTTTCGATGTAGGCAGGCGGCCCTTCCTCGCCGGCGTGCGCGACCAGGTGCAGGCCAAGCTGGCGGCAGCGTTCAAACACGCGGCAGAATTTTTCGGGCGGATGGCCGCGCTCGGACGAATCGAGGCCCACGCCGATGAACTTGTCGCGGAACGGCAGCGCTTCTTCCAGCGTGGCGAGCGCCTCGTCTTCCGACAGGTGGCGCAGGAAGCACATGATCAGGGTCGCGCTGACCGGGCTGTCCTGGCAGGCGCGCCAGATGCCGTTGATGACGGTCTCGAACGCCACGCCGCGCGCGGTGTGCGTTTGCGGGTCGAAGAAAATCTCGGCGTGGCGCACGTTGTCGGCCTGGGCGCGCGCGAGGTAGGCCGCCGTCATGTCGTAGAAGTCCTGCTCCTTGAGCAGCACGCTGGCGCCGGCATAGTAGATGTCGAGGAAGGATTGCAGATCGGTGAACGCATACGCTTTGCGCAATTCTTCGACTGTTGCGTAAGCCAGCGAAACGCCATTTCTTTGCGCTAGAGCAAAGATCAACTCGGGCTCGAGCGAGCCTTCGATATGTATGTGCAATTCAGCCTTTGGCATCTGCTGCAAAATGTTGCGCATCTGTTCGTTGAGCATCGTATTTCTCCGTGTTTTGCCGCATTCGTGGACCTGTTACCCAAAGTGTAGCGCACCCGCGCAACCTCTTCAGTTCACCGGGGAAAATGCAACCGGACGGGTCCGGATTCGGGTGCATTTTCGTGCGCCACTGCCCGGCTAGATCGTGCACTATCGAGTAACTAATTGTGAACTCGGCGCACTTCTTTCTCGGGCAAAATTGCTCAGCAAAAAGCGCGTGGCGAACCGCGCCGAAGCATGCAATCTGGCCACAAAAACAAGCTTCGTGAAAACGGTTATTATCCTTACAGATCAATACGTTACCTGACTATGACACGGCCACGCGACATTGCTTTGACTTCGAGAACTATTAGGCACATAATTAATTTCACAGGCGTAAGAAGAGTTTTTTCCGCCGCAAAAAAAACCGGGTAAAACCCGACACAAAAATAATTTTCGTCATCCATTTTATGTTCCGAATCTTCAGGACAAGAAATGTTCAGGACGACTCAAACAAGAAGGGGGACGTAGAGCCTGCCGCCAAGATCAAGGCCTGGACAGGACGCCGGATGCGCGGCTGCCAAAACAGTGAACAGTGTAAGCACATTAAAGGACATTCAAATGACCATTTTTGACAACTACGCAGCTCGCTACGAGCGTACCCGTGAAGAGGAATATTCCCTTACCGAGTATCTGGCACTGTGCAAGAAGGATCCGCTGACCTATGCCAGCGCGCCCGAGCGGATGCTCGCGGCGATCGGCGAGCCGAAGCTGGTCGACACGCGCAACGACACGCGCCTGTCGCGCATCTTCGCCAACAAGGTCATCAAGCTGTATCCGGCGTTCGCCGAGTTCTATGGCATGGAGGAAGTGATCGAGCAGGTGGTCTCGTACTTCCGCCACGCGGCCCAGGGGCTCGAGGAGCGCAAGCAGATCCTCTACCTGCTCGGTCCCGTAGGCGGCGGCAAGTCGTCAATCGCCGAAAAGCTCAAGCACCTGATGGAACAGGTGCCGTTCTACTGCATCAAGGGCTCGCCCGTGAACGAGTCGCCGCTCGGCCTCTTCAACGAAGCCGAAGACGGCGTCATCCTTGAGGAAGACTACGGCATCCCGCGGCGCTACCTGCGCACCATCCCGAGCCCCTGGGCGGTCAAGCGCCTGCACGAGTTCAACGGCGACATCAACAAGTTCCGCGTGGTGAAACGCTATCCGTCGGTGCTCAAGCAGATCGCCATCTCCAAGACCGAGCCGGGCGACGAGAACAACCAGGACATCTCTTCGCTGGTCGGCAAGGTCGACATCCGCAAGCTGGAAGACTACGCGCAGGACGATCCGGACGCCTACAGCTACTCGGGCGGCCTGTGCCTCGGCAACCAGGGCCTGATGGAGTTCGTCGAGATGTTCAAGGCGCCGATCAAGGTGCTGCACCCGCTGCTGACCGCGACCCAGGAAGGCAATTACAAGGGCACCGAGGGCTTCGGCGCGATCCCGTTCGAAGGCATCGTGCTGGCGCACTCGAACGAGTCGGAATGGAAAACCTTCCGCAACAACCGCAACAACGAGGCTTTCCTCGACCGCATCTACATCGTCAAGGTGCCGTATTGCCTGCGCGTGTCGGACGAAGTGCACATCTACGAAAAGCTGATCCGCAATTCGTCGCTTGAAAAAGCGCCATGCGCGCCGGGCACGATGAAGATGATGGCGCAGTTTGCGATCCTGTCGCGCCTGAAGGACCCGGAGAACTCGAGCATCTTCTCCAAAATGCTGGTGTACGACGGCGAAAACCTCAAGGACACCGATCCGAAAGCCAAGTCGATCCACGAATACGTCGACTACGCGGGCGTGGACGAAGGCATGAACGGCCTGTCGACCCGCTTCGCCTTCAAGATCCTGTCGAAGGTCTTTAATTTCGACAATACCGAAGTGGCCGCCAATCCGGTGCACCTGCTGTATGTACTGGAGCAGCAGATCGAGCGCGAGCAGTTCGCGCCGGAGCTGGAGCAGCGCTACTTCTCGTATATTAAAGAGCACCTTGCCCAGCGCTACGTCGACTTCATCGGCAAGGAGATCCAGACCGCCTACCTCGAAAGCTATTCGGAGTACGGCCAGAACATCTTCGACCGCTACGTGACGTTTGCCGATTTCTGGATCCAGGACCAGGAGTTCCGCGATCCGGACACCGGCGAGAGCTTCGACCGCGAATCGCTCAATGCCGAACTGGAAAAGATCGAGAAGCCGGCCGGCATTTCGAACCCGAAAGATTTCCGCAACGAGATCGTCAATTTCGGCCTGCGCGCGCGCGCCACCAACGGCGGGAAGAACCCGGCGTGGACCAGCTACGAGAAGTTCCGCACGGTAATCGAGAAAAAGATGTTCTCGAATACCGAGGAACTGCTGCCGGTGATCTCGTTCAATGCGAAAGCAAGTGCGGAGGACGCCAACAAGCACGCCGACTTCGTCGCGCGCATGGTGGAAAAAGGCTATACCGCCAAGCAGGTTCGCCTGCTGTGCGAATGGTATCTGCGCGTTCGGAAATCGTCGTAAGATGGCAGTACCCGGCCGGCGCAGCCGTGCCGGCCGGGCGGGAATTTCAGCAGGAGGTCCGCTTTGACTTACCTCATCGACCGACGCTTGCAAGGCAAGAACAAGTCAGCGATCAACCGCGAGCGCTTCCTACGGCGTTACAAAGGCCAGATCAAGGACGCCGTCGGGCGCGCCATCAAGGGCCGCTCGATCACTGACATCGAAAACGGCGAGAAAGTCTCGATCCCCGTCAAGGATGTGGGCGAGCCGCATTTCGGCCACGCCCACGGCGGCGTGTGGGAGACCGTCAACCCCGGCAATACCGAATACCAGAAAGGCGACCAGTTCAACCGTCCGCGCAGCGGAGGCGGGGCCGGCCGCGGCAAGGCCGGCAACAGCGAGGAGACCACCCAGGACGATTTCATGTTCGAGCTCACGCGCGAAGAATTCATGAACTACTTCTTCGAGGACCTCGAGCTGCCCAACATGATCAAGACGCAGCTGACCCAGACGCCTGAATTCAAGAACCAGCGGGCCGGCTACAACATGTCGGGCACGCCGTCCAACATCCATGTGCTGCGCTCCCTGCGCGGCGCGCTGGGGCGGCGCATCGCGGTGGGCGGCGGGTCGCGCAAGGAAATCGCCCGCCTCGAGGAAGAACTGGCGCGCATGCTGGCCGAGGGCACCCCCGAGGACGACCCGGCGCTGCTGGAAGTGAAGAAGGAGCTGCACCGCCTGCATACCCGGCTGCTGGCGATCCCCTTCATCGACCCGTTCGACCTGCGCTACAGCAACCGCATCAAGGTACCCAAGCCGAGCACCCAGGCCGTCATGTTCTGCATCATGGACGTGTCCGGCTCGATGGACGAAGGCCGCAAGGACACCGCCAAGCGCTTCTTCATCCTGCTGTACCTGTTCCTCAAGCGCGTCTACGAGAAGATCGACGTGGTCTTCATCCGCCATCACACCGCCGCGGCCGAAGTGGACGAGAACGAGTTCTTCCACTCGCGCGAGTCGGGCGGCACCGTGGTGTCGTCGGCGCTGCACCTGCTGCAGAAGATCATCGGCGAGCGCTACGGCAGCGGCGACTGGAACAGCTACGTCGCGCAGGCCTCGGATGGCGACAACTGGGACAACGACTCGGTGCTGTGCAAGCAGCTGCTGGTCGACAGCATCATGCCCAAGGTGCAGTACTACACCTACGTCGAGATCACCGATGGCCCGCAGCAGAACCTGTGGGAGCAGTACACCGAAGTGCGCGACCATCACCGCAATTTCTCGATGCAGAAGATCGTGACGCCGGCCGACATCTATCCGGTGTTCCGCGAATTGTTCAAGAAACAGGCTAAATGATCTAAAGAGTATTGACGATGCCACGAGATCCGAAAAATCCGCGCGCCCTGCCCGAACAGTCGGAGTGGACCTTCGACCTGATCGAGCACGCGCACGAAGAAATCCGCCGGGTGGCCCGGGGCTTTGGCCTGGACACCTATCCCAACCAGCTCGAGATCATCACCGCCGAGCAGATGATGGATGCCTACACTTCGGTCGGCATGCCGGTCTCGTACAACCACTGGTCGTTCGGCAAGCACTTCCTGACCACGGAGAAGAGCTACAAGCGCGGCCAGATGGGCCTCGCCTACGAAATCGTCATCAACTCAAACCCCTGCATCGCCTACCTGATGGAGGAAAACAGCCTGGCCATGCAGGCGCTGGTGATCGCGCATGCCGCCTACGGGCACAATTCCTTCTTCAAGGGAAACTACCTGTTCCGCACCTGGACCGACGCCGAGGCCATCGTCGACTACATGGTCTTCGCCAAGAACTACATCGCCGAATGCGAACGGCGCCACGGCATCGACGCGGTGGAACTGCTGCTCGACTCCTGCCACGCGCTGCAGAACTACGGGGTCGACCGCTACAAGCGCCCGGCCAAGCTGTCGATGGTGCAGGAGACGGCGCGCCAGAAGGAACGCGAGGAGTATGCGCAGTCGCAGGTCAACGCGCTGTGGCGCACGGTGCCGCGGCGCGACGAGGAAGTGCCCGACGCCGCGGTGCCGCGCTTCCCGCCCGAGCCGGAAGAGAACCTGCTGTACTTCATCGAGAAGTACGCGCCGCTGCTGGAACCGTGGCAGCGCGAACTGGTGCGCATCACGCGCAAGATCTCGCAGTACTTCTATCCGCAGCGCCAGACCCAGGTCATGAACGAGGGCTGGGCCACCTTCTGGCACTACACCATTTTGCAAGAGCTATATAAAGAGGGCGTGGTCGGCGACGGCTTCATGCTCGAGTTCTTGCAGAGCCATACCAACGTGGTGTTCCAGCCTGCCGCCACCAGCCCCTTCTACAGCGGCATCAACCCGTACGCGCTGGGCTTTGCCATGATGAGCGACATCCGCCGCATCTGCGAAGACCCGACGCCGGAAGACCGCGAGTGGTTCCCGGACATGGCCGGCACCGACTGGAAGAAGGCGCTCGATTTCGCGATGCGCAATTTCAAGGACGAGAGCTTCATCGCCCAGTACCTGTCGCCCAAGCTGATCCGCGACTTCCACTTCTTCGCCGTGCTCGACGACGACAAGAGCGACAAGCTGACGGTCTCGGCGATCCACGACGAAGCCGGCTACCGCTATGTGCGCCAGCAGCTGGCCGAGCAGTACAACCTGGGCAACCGCGAGCCGAACATCCAGGTGTGGCAGGTAAATACACGCGACGACCGCGCCCTGACCCTGCGTCACACGCAGTTCCAGCGCCGTCCGCTGAACCAGCAGGCGCAGGAAGTACTGCGCCACGTCGCCCGCCTGTGGGGCTTCGACGTCCGGCTCGAAACGGTCGACCCGCACGGCCATGTGGTCGGCAGCCTTGAGGTGCGGCGCGAAAAACGTTACCGCGACTAGCCTGCAGCGGTATGTGCAGTATTGGTCCGGGTATTACCTGCGTCTATACCCCGCCGCGCAAGACCCTGCGCGCCACCCGCGCACGCTTGACTTTCAATAGGACGCCCCCGTTTACCAAAACTGGCTATAGTTAGCATAAAGGCCACACCCGCCTGAAGGATATTTGTATCTTTGAAATAGCAGTAGAACAATCTATTGCCCACCGTTCAAATATGCAAATCTTCGATGGTTCGCGCCGTCTTGGCAAAACGGTTGCAAACCTGTATTTCCTTTATTTCTTGAACACAAAACCGACCTTTGCATGCCGCTCCGGAAGCTTCCGGACAGCCTGCCGGGAAGGGCTTTTGACATGCAAAAACATATGTGAGAAAAAAGAATTCGTAGGTATAATTCCTCGATGTCCCGGATGCGGCTCAAGCTTTTGTCGTGTTTTGTGGGTTTAGTAGCTACAAAAAGAGTTGGTATTGGAGAAAGCAGGCATGAATTTTTCGCATGAGAAGGACCCGGGGAAGAATTTCACTGGTATCGCCGTCGTTGTCATCCTCCACGCACTCGTGGCATGGGGCATCGTCAGCGGTCTCGGCACCAAACTGGTCACTAAAATGGCCGACGCTGTGGAGACAAAGATCATTGAAGAGGTAGCGCCTCCGCCACCACCGGAAGCACCGCCGCCGCCACCGCCACCGGAAATGAAGGCTCCACCGCCACCGTTCATTCCACCGGTTGAAGTGAACGTGCAGCAGCCTCCGCCGGTTCAGAACACGATCTCGAATGCGACTAGCGTCAAACCGATGACCACGGATCTGGCACCACCGGCACCACCGGCACCACCTGCACCAGTTCCCCGGCCCGCCGGTCCATCGCGCGTCGCGGCAGTGGCCGATTTCAGCACTTGCGCAAAACCAGAGTGGCCTAAAGCCTCCCTGCGCAACGAAGAAACCGGTACCGTCACCCTGTCGTTCCTGATTGGTACTGATGGCCGTGTAGCAGATTCCAAGATCGTGAAGTCGTCCGGCTTCCGCGACCTGGACAAAGCGGCAGTCTCCGGCATTTCGAAGTGCCGGTTCAAACCAGGCATGACCGACGGCAAGCCGGAACAAGCGTGGATGCAAATGCAATACGTCTGGACGCTGGAATAAAACCGAGGCAGCAGTCAGGTCTCAAACTGTGATTTTCGTTGTCGATACGTTCAGCGAACTGATTATTTTATAAATTTGGAGGAAGCATGTTTAAGAATACCCGTTTGTCCGCT
>DASWSX010000015.1:0-10182 GCA_036402435.1 Telluria sp.
GCCCGTCACGCCGACGCGACCCACGTCACCCTCAACCTGTACCGCACCGACCACCAGCTGGTGGTGACGATCCACGACAACGGCCGCGGCATCACGCCCGACGACATGGAAAAGGCCCAGTCGCTCGGCCTGATCGGCATGCGCGAGCGGGTGTGGGCCATGAATGGAGAAATTTCGATCAGCTCGGACGTGGCACCGGGCACACGCATCGAGATTGTGCTCCCGCTTCCTTCCTGACCGCGCCTGTTGCGTTTTTGCAACCCGGCGTTCGATGTCATGAAGCTGACATATCGGCCAGCTAGCATGGCCGTCGAATCTGTGCAGTCAACGTCACAATTTTGTGACACTTTTTGGAGATCTTCATGCAACGAAAACTCTTGGCAGCTGCCTTGTTCGCGTCCCTCCCACTCGTCGCCGCAGCCCAGTCGAGCGTCACCATCTACGGTATCGCCGATGCGGCGATTGCACGCGAAGACCTCGATACGGCCGAAGGCAGCCGCACGGTGGTCAACTCGGGCAACCAGTCCAGCAGCCGGATCGGCTTCCGCGGCACCGAGGACCTGGGCAATGGCCTGAAGGCCATGTTCAACCTCGAAGCGGGCGTGTCGCTCGACACCGGCGCGGGCGACTCGGCATTGTTCGGCCGCCGCGCGGTGGTTGGCCTCGAAGGCGGTTTCGGCCTGGTCACCGTCGGCCGCGAATATACCCCGATCGCATCGGTTGCCGGCCAGTCCGACATCCTGGGCCAGGGCTTCTACGGCACCAACCTGTCGGCGTTCAACTCCGGCCGCCTGACCCGCCGCCTGAGCAACTCGGTCAACTACAAGAGCAGCTCGATGAGCGGCTTCAAGGTACTGGCTGCCTACGGCCTCGGCGAGACCGCAACCGGTCCATCGCTCGATACGGCTGGTGTCGCAGTCGAATACGCGAACGGCCCGCTGTTCCTCGGCGCCGGCTACCACCAGGTCGAGCGCCTGGCCACTGAGGACGACAAGGAATACACGTTCGGCGCGGGCTACAAGTTCGGCATCGTTGAAGTCAAGGGCAACTACATGGCCGCTGACCGCGCTGGCGCGAACAACAAGTTCGAGCAGGCCAACATCGGCGCCGCCGTTGCGGTCGGCACAGCCGGCAAGGTCTACGTCAACCTGCAGCGCAACGAGCAGGGTGCCGCCAAGGGCAACCTGATCGCCCTCGCCTACAGCCACTCGCTGTCGAAGCGCACCAACGTGTACACCACGCTGGCATCGATGCGCAACAACGGCGCCGGCGTATTCGGCATCAACGCATCGGGCGTGCAGGTGACCCCGCCGGCGACCGCCTTCGGCGCCGACCCGACCGCGCTGGCAATCGGCGTGCGCCACAGCTTCTAAGCAACACGCAGCAAGCACAAAGCCCGGACGAGTCCGGGCTTTTTCGTTTTCACAAAATTCCAAAATCGGGGTCTGTCCCCGATTTTAGAACTTTGTCGGACAGAATAATTCCAAAATCGGGGACAGACCGGGTCACGTCGCCCCCGATTTTGGAACTATTTCAGGCGGCAGGACAGCAGCCAGTAGTACTCTAGCCGCGTGATCTTGATCTCGCGTACCGACGAGCCGAT
Source organism: Telluria sp. (assembly GCA_036402435.1). Classification (GTDB taxonomy): domain Bacteria; phylum Pseudomonadota; class Gammaproteobacteria; order Burkholderiales; family Burkholderiaceae_D; genus Telluria_A. The sequence continues at coordinate 1,604 of DASWSX010000015.1, forward strand.
CTTCTTGCGCAGCCCACTGTCGGACGGGTAGCTCTTCGGGATCTCGTAGCGCTCGCCATCAGGCGCGGTGCGGATCTGGTAGGTGTTGCCTTCCAGGTCCGTGCGCGCGACCGTGTCGCTGCTGCCTTCGACGTAGCAATCGTCGAGCAAGACCAGCATCACGTCCTTGCCGATTTTCTTGCTTAGCTGGGCGAGGAAACGTTCCTGCTCGTCACGCCGCACGTGCGACCACCAGAAGCCGATGAAGATCGCCGTGAAGCTGCCCAGGTCCGCCGGGAGGTCGAAGGCATCTGCAACGCGCAGCTGGACTTTGTCCACCGGCAGTGCGCGCAGCTTCGCCATCTCGATCATTTCCGGATTGATGTCGGTGGCGACCACCGAGTCGGCGGTTTCGGCGATGATGCGGGTCCAGTAGCCCGTGCCGCACGCCAGTTCCAGCACCACGTGGCCGCGCAGGGTCTCGGCGACAAGCTCGCGCATGTCGGCCAGGTCTTCCTGGCGCTCGGGTTTGTCGTACACGCGGTCGTGGCTGGAGGCGCTCTTTGCGTAATATTCTGCGGATCGTTCGGTAATCATGTTGTTCTTTAAAGCTCGTAAGTGTCTTTGGTGCCGCTCATGGCCGATTCGACCAGTTTGCGGTTCAGTGTTGGGGCCAGCAGCTCAATGAAAGTGTACACATAGCTGCGCAGGTAGGAGCCCTGCTTGATCGCGACCCGCGAGGTGTTCATGCCGAACAGCTGGCCGACGGAAATGGCGCGCAGGTTCTTGTCGCGCTCCGGATCGAAAGCCATGCCGGCGATGATGCCAATGCCCATGCCAAGTTCGACGTAGGTCTTGATGACGTCGGCGTCGATCGCCTCCAGCAGCACGTCCGGCTTCAGGCCGCGCAGCGAAAACGCGTGGTCGATCTTGCTGCGGCCTGCAAATGCGCTGTCGTAGGTAATCAGTGGATAGGTTGCAATTTCTTCCAGCGATACTGCCTTGGACTTCAGCAACGGATGGTCGACCGGCACAACCACGACGTGTTCCCATTGGTAGCAAGGCAAGGTGATCAGCCCGTCGACGCTGGCGATCGACTCGGTGGCAATCGCCAGGTCGGCCTGGTCGCGCTGGACCATGTCCGCGATCTGGCGCGGGTTGCCCTGGAGCAGTGACAAGCGCACCTTCGGATACTTCACCATGAACGCCTGCACCACTCTCGGCAAAGTGTACCGCGCCTGGGTGTGGGTGCAGGCAATCGTGAAGCTGCCGCTGTCCTGGGCGGCGAATTCCTTGCCGATGCGCTTGAGGCTGTCGATTTCCTGCATCACCACCTCAACCGACTCGAGCACCAGCCGGCCGGGCTCGGTCAGCCCGCGGATGCGCTTGCCATGGCGGGTAAAGATGTCGACGCCCAGCTCTTCCTCAAGCTCGATGATCGCCTTCGATACCCCCGGTTGTGAAGTGAACAATGCTTTTGCGGCATCGGTCAGGTTGAAGTTCTGGCGCACTGCTTCGCGCACGAAGCGTAGTTGGTGGAGGTTCATTGCCCTTTTTCTCTAAAAACACGCGGTAATGCATTTTATAAGAATGCTATATGCCCCATACGCATATAAGCAAATAAATTCTCAGTCGTTTGGAATAAAAGCCGAATTCCTTAGTATTGAGTCTAGTTTGGGGGGAGTCCCACATCTTCCGCCCGGAAAACAGAGCAACAACCAGGATCCGAACATGTATCGCTATGACCAATATGACCACCTGATCGTGCGTGAGCGCATCGCCCAGTACCGCGACCAGGTAGAGCGCCGCCTCAACGACGAATTGACGGAAGAAGAGTTCCTGCCGCTGCGCCTGCAAAACGGCCTGTACATGCAGCGCCACGCTTACATGCTGCGTATCGCCGTGCCGTACGGCCTGCTGTCGTCGTCGCAGATGCGCATGTTCGCGCACATCGCGCGCAAGTACGACCGCGGCTACGGCCACTTCACCACGCGCCAGAACATTCAGTTCAACTGGATCGAACTTGAACGCACCCCCGACATCCTTACCGACCTCGCGTCGGTCGAAATGCATGCGATTCAAACGTCGGGCAACTGCATTCGCAATATCACCACCGACGAATTCGCAGGCGTTGCCGCCGACGAGCATATCGACCCGCGTCCGTTCTGCGAAGTGCTGCGCCAGTGGAGCACCTTCCACCCCGAGTTCGCCGCCCTGCCGCGCAAGTTCAAGGTCGCCATCAACGGCTCGGTCGAAGACCGCGCCGCGATCGCCGTGCATGACATCGGCCTGACCGTACTGCGCAACGAAGCCGGCGAAATCGGCTTCAAGGTGATGGTCGGCGGCGGCATGGGCCGCACCCCGATCCTTGGCAGCGTGGTGCGCGAGTTCCTGCCGTGGCAGCACATGCTGACCTACATCGAAGCGATCATGCGCGTGTATAACCTGCATGGCCGCCGCGACAACAAGTACAAGGCGCGCATCAAGATTTTAGTGAAGGCCGTCGGACTCGAAGAGTTCACGCGCCAGGTCGAAGAAGAATGGCTGGACCTGAAGGACAGCCCGTCCACCCTGACCGACGAAGAGATGGCGCGCATCTCCGCCTACTTCCCGCTGCCGGCCTACGAGACGCTGCCTGCCATCGACCCGCGCGCCGGGCACGAGGACAACAAGGCGTTCTCCCACTGGCTGCAGCGGAACGTGAAGCCGCACAAGGTGCCGGGCTACAGCTCGGTCGTGCTGTCGCTGAAAAAGCCGGGCGTGCCACCCGGCGACGCGACCGCATCGCAGATTGATTTTGTCGCCGACATGGCCGACCGCTACAGCTTCGGCGAACTGCGCGTGACGCACGAACAGAACCTGGTGCTGGCCGACGTGAAGCAGTCAGACCTGTTCACCGTATGGCAGCAAGTGAAGGCGCAAGGCCTGGCCACGCCGAACATCGGCCTCCTCACCGACATGATCTGCTGCCCCGGCGGCGACTTCTGCTCGCTGGCGAACGCGAAGTCGATTCCGATTGCGGCCGCGATTGCGCACCGCTTCGAAAACATCGACTTCCAGCACGACATCGGCGAGATCGAGTTGAATATGTCCGGCTGTATCAACGCCTGCGGCCACCACCACGTTGGCACTATCGGCATCCTCGGCGTCGACAAGGACGGCAGCGAGTGGTACCAGGTCTCGATCGGCGGCGCACAGGGTAACAACTCGGCGATCGGAAAGATCATCGGACCGTCGTTCTCGGCGCACCAGATGCCGGAAGTGATCGACCGCCTGCTGCAGGTCTACGTTCGCGAGCGCACCTCCGCTGAGGAACGCTTCCTCGACACCGTGCAGCGCCTCGGCGTCGCGCCATTCAAGGAACATGTATATGCGACGCCGATTGCGGCCGGCGCGCTGGTAGGGGAAGACGAATATGCTTGAAGTTGTCCATAACCAGATCATCAAGGGCCACGAAGTAGTCGCCGACGACTGGGCCGTGCTGCGCCTGGAAGAAGGCGAAGCCCCTGAAAGCGTCGCAGTCCGCGAAGGCAAGGTCATCGTGCCGCTGACCGTATGGCTGGCGCAGCGCGAGTCGCTGTCGGCCCGCGCGCAGGTCGGCGTCTGGATCGCTCCTGGCGAACAGCCGGAACTGCTCAAGGGTGACCTCGACAAGTTCGCCGTTGTTGCCGTGGACTTCCCGAAGTTCACCGATGGCCGCGGCTACTCGATCGCGTACAACCTGCGCATGCGCCTCGGCTACCAGGGCGAGCTGCGCGCGATTGGCGATGTGCTGCGCGACCAGCTGTTTGCGATGCACCGCGTTGGCTTCGACGCCTACGCCACGCGCCAGGACCGCAGCATCCACGACGCGGTCAAGGGCCTGACCGTGTTCTCCGAGGTGTACCAGGCTTCGGTCGACGTGAATGTGCCGCTGTTCCGCCGCCATCACCGCGAAGTGCGGGTCGAAGGCAACGACGTCGGTTTCGGCATCTGAGGCAAACGCCATGGCAGACAACGACCTGATCGCATCAACACGCGCAACGCTCGAGCGCATCGCCGCCGGCTTCTCGCCCGCCGTTTTCGCATCGAGCCTCGCTGCGGAAGACATGGTGCTGACGGACCTGATCCTGAAAGCGCAGCTGCCGATCGCGATCTTCTCGCTGGAAACCGGCCGCCTGCATCCGGAAACGCTGGCCGTGCTGGACGCGGTCAAGGCGAAGTACGGCTACGACATCGAACTGTATCGTCCGCAGCCGGAAGCGGTCGACGCCTACGTCGCCCAGAACGGCCGTGACGCCTTCTACAACAGCATCGAGATGCGCCGCGAATGCTGCCGCATACGCAAGGTGGAGCCGCTTGGCCGCGCCCTCGCCGGCAAAAAGGCCTGGATTACGGGCCAGCGCCGCGCCCAGTCCTCGACACGTTCGGACCTGTCGATCCAGGAAGATGACCTGGCCCACGGGATGTTCAAGTTCAATCCGCTGGCCGACTGGTCGGAGCAGGACGTCTGGGACTACATCCGCGCCAACGACGTGCCATACAACGCGCTGCACGACCAGGGCTTCCCGTCGATTGGCTGCGCGCCCTGCACGCGCGCGGTGCAGCCGGGCGAAGACGTGCGCGCCGGCCGCTGGTGGTGGGAGAACCCCGAGTCGAAGGAATGCGGCCTGCACATCGTCGACGGCAAACTGATTCGCATTAAACCGGTGGCCGCGTAAGCCGCCACCAGAAAACAGGTACATCTACCATGAACACAATCACAGACACGACGCACCTGCTCGCCGACGTCAACGCGCGCCACCTCGACGCGCTGGAATCGGAAGCGATCCACATCATGCGCGAGGTAGCGGCCGAATGTGCCAACCCTGCCCTGCTGTTCTCGGGCGGTAAAGACTCGGTGGTGCTGCTGCGCCTGGCCGAGAAGGCCTTCCGCCCGGGTAAATTCCCGTTCCCGCTGGTGCACATCGACACCGGCCATAACTTCGACGAAGTGATCACCTTCCGCGATGCGCGCGTGGCCGAACTGGGCGAACGCCTGATCGTCGGCAGCGTCGAAGACTCGATCAAGCGCGGCACTGTGCGCCTGCGTCATCCGGCGACCGATTCGCGCAATGCCGCGCAGGCCGTGACGCTGCTTGAAACGATCGCCGAACACGGCTTCGACGCCTGCATCGGCGGCGCGCGCCGCGATGAAGAAAAGGCACGCGCCAAGGAGCGCATCTTCTCCTTCCGCGACGAATTCGGCCAGTGGGATCCTAAGGCGCAGCGCCCGGAACTCTGGGACCTGTACAACACCCGCGTTCATCCGGGCGAGAACATGCGCGTCTTCCCGATCTCGAACTGGACTGAGCTCGATGTGTGGCAATACATCCAGCGCGAAAAGCTGGAACTGCCGCCGATCTACTTCGCGCACGAGCGCGACGTCATCCCGCGAAACGGCCTGCTGGTGCCGCTGACGCCATTGACACCGGCACGCGAAGGCGAAGCCGTTGAAAAGCGCGTCGTGCGCTTCCGCACCGTCGGCGACATTTCGTGCACCTGCCCTGTCAGCTCCGATGCAGCGACGGTTGAAGCGATCATCGCCGAAACGGCAATCACGCAGATCACCGAGCGCGGCGCGACGCGCATGGACGACCAGACCTCCGAAGCCTCAATGGAAAAACGCAAGAAAGCAGGATACTTCTGATGAACGCCATGACTGACAACCTGACCGGCCAAAGCGGACTGCTGCGCTTCATTACCGCCGGCTCCGTCGACGACGGCAAAAGCACCCTGATCGGCCGCCTGCTGTTCGACAGCAAAGGCATCTTCGCCGACCAGCTGGACGCGATGTCGCGCTCGAAGCACAAGCGCACCGTCGGCGACGCGGTCGACCTGTCGCTGCTGACCGACGGCCTGGAAGCCGAGCGCGAACAGGGCATCACCATCGACGTGGCCTACCGCTACTTCGCCACGCCGCGCCGCAAGTTCATCATCGCCGACACGCCTGGGCACGAACAGTACACGCGCAACATGGTCACTGGCGCCTCGACTGCGGATGCCGTGATCATCCTGGTCGACGTATCGAAGGTCAAGCTGCGCGAAGACGGCGGCGTCGACCTGCTGATCCAGACCAAGCGCCACTCGACTATCGCCCACTTGCTCCAGATCGAGCACGTGATCGTCGCCGTCAACAAGATGGACCTGGTGAACTACGACCAGTCCGTTTACGACCGCATCGTCAAGGCATACAAGGAATTCGCGGCGAGTCTGGGACTGAAGGACATCACGCCGATTCCACTGTCCGCGCTCACCGGCGACAACGTCGTCGAGCGCAGCGAAAAAATGGCCTGGTACGACGGCCCGCCGCTGATCGAGCTGCTTGAATCGCTGACGGTGTACGACGAATCGCACGAGGCGCCGTTCCGTTTCCCGGTGCAGCTGGTGGCGCGCCACAACGGCCACGAAGCGAACGATTTCCGCGGCTACATGGGCCGCATCGAAGCGGGCAAGGTCAGCGTCGGCGACAAGCTGGTGGTGCAGCCATCGGGCCAGAGCGCAACCGTCAAGGACATCCTCACGTTCGAAGGCTCGCATCAGAGCGCCGCTGTCGGACAGTCGGTGACGCTGCTGCTGAACGAATACCTCGATATCTCGCGCGGCGACCTGCTGGCTGGCAGCGAGCAGCCAGCCACGCTGCTGAAGAACCTGACGGCGGACGTGTGCTGGATGTCGGACGAACCGCTCGACCTGCGCCGCAAGTACTGGATCAAGCACGGCACCAAGCAGACCGCGGCGAAGGTGACGGCCATCGACACGCTCCTGGACATCAACACCCAGCAGCGCCACAGCGCCGATGGGCTTAAACTGAACGACATCGCGCGCATTGCGCTGACCGTGCAGCAGCCATTGGCGGCAGATGCCTACGACGATATCCGCGCCACAGGTGCGTTTATACTGATCGATGAAGTCACGCACCAGACCGTCGCTGCGGGAATGATCCGCCTCGCGGCATAACAGGGAGAGCAGCATGGCAGCACTCGGAAAAGTCTATCTGATCGGCGCCGGCCCCGGCGCCCAGGACCTGATGACCCTGCGCGGTGCGCGCCTGCTCGCGCAAGCCGACGTGGTGCTGCACGACGCGCTGGTAACCTCCGAAATGCTCGAACTGTGTCCACAGGCGCTCAAGATCCCGGTCGGCAAGCGCTGCGGCCAGCTGTCGACGGCCCAGGCCTTCATCAACAAGCAATTGGTCGACAACGCCCACAAATATGCGCTGGTGGTCCGCCTGAAAGGCGGCGATCCGATGCTGTTTGGCCGCGCCGACGAAGAACTGCGCGCGCTGGAAGAAGCCGGCATCGAAGTCGAAGTCGTCCCAGGCATCACGACTGCCCTTGCGGCGGCATCAGCGACCAAGCAGCCGCTGACCAAGCGCGGCGTGTCGCGCAGCGTCGCCTTCTTCACGTCCAGCACGGCGCCTGAACATGATGGGCACTCGGCCATCCCCGACACCGACACCCTGGTGCAGTACATGGGCGGCCGCGAGGCCATCGCGACCGCGCAGCGGCTGCTGGAACAGGGGCGCCGCGCGGATACACCGGTGGTGGTCATCGAGAACTGCAGCCGCCCTGACCAGCGGATCTTCCGACTGACGATTGAGACGCTGGCGCGCGGCCTAGGCGAGGCGCACGGTCCCGTGCTGGTAATGCTCGGTGACGCGATGAAGCAGCGCGCGGGTCAACCGTCTGACGCCGGCGATACGGAGTGCGAGCGGCGCCAGATCGCGTAGGCCCCTATTGCACGGTTACGAAAGGTATTTGCGGTCGTGCTCCCCGATTTCCCATAACAGGCGATCGGCGGCGATGTAGGTCGCTTGCGCCACTGAATACAGGCGGTCGATCGCTTCACTCAGATGTTCGCCGCCAGGTCCGGCACGCGCGGCATTGGGCACCGCCGCCATCTCACAGCGGATTTCACGAATGTCTTCCTTCAGGCCGTTTAACATCGCGCGGATGGTGAAATCGGCGTCGACTGCGTCCTTGAAGGCGCCACCAACAATACTCGCCTCGAACGCCATGATCTTGCAGCGCATCGATTCGAGTCGAACTGCAAGCGCATAGATGCGGCGGGCGCAGCGCAGCTGCCTCACCCCGGGTGGGAGGAACAACAACAGGATCTCGCCCCAATGCCCGCGCGCGCGCTGGCAGGCGCGCAGCACTTCAGCGACGAGGATTTTCCACGCAAGGGTCAGCATCGCAGCTCGTTTGAGGCACCCGGACCACGCCCAGGCCGTTCATCAAGTGTCGGCCCCTTTGAAGAACGGGTCAAACGTGCGCGGTCATTTGCAACTGACGCAGCGCAAGCATACGCCAATTGACCCGCATGCCCTATGATGCGGCTGGCTCAGTCCTGGTTCAAGGGGATCGCGATATCGGTCACCTGGTCGGCGCGCGCAAAGTTTCCACGCGCGGTCGCTTTGGCGGTCAACAGGTTCACCGAATACAGCATGCCATCAGCGCCACCCATGCTCAACACAGCCAACGCTTCTGCGCCGGTACCAGCGCCGTCGCGCACGCGGTTGTAGATATCGAAGCCGGCAATGGCTGCGGCATCGATTCCCAGCTTTCCGGTTGCTGCCA
>DASWSX010000016.1:0-6340 GCA_036402435.1 Telluria sp.
AGATGGGCTGGAACCGGGTGCGCCAGGCCAGGCCGCACCCGCTGTGGGACGGTATCCCGGACGACAGCTGGTTCTATTTCGTCCACAGCTACTATGTGCAGGCGCAGGATCCGGCCCATATTGCCGGCGAAACGGAATACGGAGTCGTGTTTACCAGCGCGGTAGCGCGCGATAATATTTTCGCGACGCAGTTCCACCCCGAGAAAAGCGCGGCCATGGGCCTGCAGCTGTACCGGAACTTCGTCCACTGGAATCCCTGAAGCGCAGCTTGCCGATTCGCGATTCGCTTGTTTTCGCTTGTTGACCCGATGCTCGACCGCTGACCGACCCGGCACCTGACCCGTATCCGATCGACTATCGACCCGACCTGACCGGCATGCGCCGGTCTCGCTCAATCTCACTCACTCAACCACGCTCGTCACGCATATGTTGCTCATTCCGGCCATCGACCTGAAGGACGGTCAGTGTGTACGCCTCAAACAAGGCGACATGGACCAGGCCACCGTCTTTTCCGAAGATCCCGCCGCCATGGCACGCCACTGGGTGGAGCAGGGCGCCCGCCGCCTGCACCTGGTGGACCTGAACGGCGCGTTCGTGGGCAAGCCCCGCAACGAGGCCGCCATCAAGGCCATCATCGCCGAGGTCGGCGACGAGATCCCGGTGCAGCTGGGCGGCGGCATCCGCGACCTCAACACCATCGAGCGCTGGCTGGACGACGGGCTCTCGTACGTCATCATCGGCACCGCGGCGGTGAAGAACCCCGGCTTCCTGAAAGACGCCTGCTCGGCCTTCGGCGGCCATATCATCGTCGGGCTCGATGCCAAGGACGGCAAGGTCGCCACCGACGGCTGGAGCAAGCTGACCGGCCACGAGGTGGCGGACCTGGCGCGCAAGTACGAAGACTACGGCGTCGAGGCCATCATCTATACCGACATCGGCCGCGACGGCATGCTGCAGGGGATCAATATCGATGCCACCGTCAAGCTGGCGCAGTCGATGTCGATCCCGGTGATCGCCAGCGGCGGGCTGTCCAACCTGGCCGATATCGACAACCTGTGCGCGGTGGAGGGCGAGGGCGTGGAAGGGGTCATCTGCGGCCGCGCGATCTACTCCGGCGACCTCAACTTTGCCGACGCGCAGGCGCGCGCCGACAAGTTGCGCAACGGGCAATAAGGCAACGGCGCCGCGGGGCGCGGCCGCCCGGCCGCTGCCGGCACGGCAGCGGTGGCGGACAAGGAATCTCATGCTAGCCAAACGTATCATCCCCTGCCTGGACGTGACCAACGGGCGGGTGGTCAAGGGCGTCAACTTTGTCGAGCTGCGCGACGCGGGCGATCCCGTCGAAATCGCCCGCCGCTATGACGAGCAGGGCGCCGACGAAATCACATTCCTGGACATCACCGCGACCAGCGACGGGCGCGACCTGATGCTGCATATCATCGAGGACGTCGCCTCGCAGGTATTCATCCCGCTGACGGTGGGCGGCGGCGTGCGCACCGTCGAAGACGTGCGCCGGCTGCTCAATGCCGGCGCCGACAAGATCAGCGTCAATTCGTCGGCGATCGCCAACCCGCAACTGGTGTCGGACGCCACCGCGCGCTATGGTTCGCAGTGCATCGTGGTGGCGATCGACGCCAAGCGCAGCTCCGCCCCGGGCGAAGCGCCGCGTTGGGAAGTCTTTACCCACGGCGGGCGCAAGGCAACCGGGCTGGACGCGGTGCAATGGGCGCGTGAGATGGCGACCCGCGGCGCCGGCGAAATCCTGCTTACCAGCATGGACCGCGACGGCACCAAGAGCGGCTTTGACCTGGCGCTCACCCGCGCAGTGAGCGACGCCGTCAGCGTTCCGGTGATCGCATCGGGCGGCGTCGGCAACCTCGACCACCTGGCCGACGGTGTGCAGCAGGGCGGCGCAGACGCGGTGCTGGCCGCCAGCATCTTCCACTACGGCCAGCACACCGTGGGCGAAGCCAAGGCATTCATGGCCCGCGAGGGCATACCCGTGCGGATCTGATCATGCCGAAGAAGTGGCTCAACAAGGTGAAATGGGACGACAACGGCCTGGTGCCGGTGATCGTGCAGGAAGTCGGCTCGAACGACGTGCTGATGTTCGCGTTCATGAACCGCGAGGCGCTGCTGCGCACCGTGGAGCTCGGCGAGGCCGTGTTCTGGTCGCGCTCGCGCAAGCGCCTGTGGCACAAGGGCGAAGAGTCGGGCCACGTGCAGAAGGTGCACGAGATCCGTCTGGACTGCGATGAAGACGTGGTGCTGCTGAAGGTGACGCAAATCGACAGCATCGCCTGCCATACCGGGCGCCATTCCTGCTTCTTCCAGAAATTCGAGGGCGATGCGGACGCCGGCGACTGGCAGACGGTCGAGCCGGTGCTGAAGGACCCTGCCCAGATCTACACCAAGCCATGAGCGACAACGCACTCAGCAGCAACGATGTCCTGGCGCGCCTGGCCGAGGTGCTGGAATCGCGCAAGCCCGCCAACGGCGGCGACCCCGACAAGTCCTACGTGGCGCGCCTTTTTAGCAAGGGCGACGACGCCATCCTGAAGAAGATCGGCGAGGAAGCCACCGAGACCGTGATGGCCGCCAAGGATGCGCGCGCCGCCGGTGAAAGCGGCGCCGCGGCCGGCAAGGTAGTCTATGAAGTGGCCGACCTGTGGTTCCACAGCATGGTGCTGCTGGCAAACTTCGGCCTGACGCCGGCGGATGTGGTCAACGAGCTGGCGCGGCGCGAAGGGCTGTCCGGCCTGGAAGAGAAGGCCCGGCGCAAGGACTAGCCGGCGCGGGTGCCGGCCGGTCTCCCGCCTGCCGCAGGCAGGCTTCCAACCGAGGGCGAATATGGCGAACGACTACACCGGGCAGGTCACTACTCCCAGCGGCGAACAGCTTGGCAGCCTGCGCAAGCTGCTGCACATCCTTTACGCGCTGTATGCCATCTTCTGGCTCACCGGCGGCATCACCGCGCTGATCGCCATCGTGATCGACTACGTCAAGCGCGATGACGCGCGCGGCTCGCTGTATGCCTCGCACTTCGCCTGGCAGATCCGCTCGTTCTGGTGGTCGGTGGCCTGGGGCGTGCTGGGCGGGGTGCTGTTCGCGACAGTTGTGCTGATGCCGCTGGCCTTTGCCGTCTGGGGCGTGCTGTCGCTGTGGATGCTGTATCGTATCGTCAAGGGCTGGCTGTATCTGAACGACAGCAAGCCGATGTACCCGGATCAGCAATTCTGAGGGCCGGGCAGACCGATGCACGAGGTGGTCACCGGCGCCGTGGCCGTCGCAATGAAATTTTCATGAACGCTCAGGATAATTGCATCTTCTGCAAGATCGTGGCCGGCCAGCTGCCGTCGAACAAAGTCTATGAAGACGACGACATGCTGGCTTTCCACGATATCCATCCCAAGGCCCCGGTACACTTGCTGGTCATTCCCAAGGCACATGTCGACTCGCTGGCCGATTGCGGCGCCGGCGAAGGAGAGGTGCTTGCTAGAATGATGCTGAAGGTGCCAGAACTGGCGCGCGCGGCCGGCTGTTCCAACGGCTTCCGGACGGTGATCAACACCGGCCCGGACGGCGGACAGGAGGTCTACCACCTGCACCTGCATGTGCCCGGTGGACCGCGCCACGCCTGGAAGGGACCGCTGCCCTGACCGGGCAGCCTTGGCAGGGGAGTGTCCGCGGCGGCAACGCCCGGGCAGAAGCTGTGCCGGCAACCGTCGCCCGGCGCGGCCATCACGGGACGGAACAACGGGTCCGGGCATCTATGATTGCGCCCGCGGCTGCATCAGGAGCAAGAGATGGGTTCGTTTAGCATTTGGCACTGGCTGATCGTGCTGGTGATCGTCATGCTGGTATTCGGCACCAAGAAGCTGCGCAATATCGGCCAGGACCTGGGCGGCGCGGTCAAGGGCTTCAAGGACGGCATGAAGGACGGCGAGGACAAGGGCGCCCAGCCGGGCGCGTCCAAGGAACTGCGCGATTCCACCACCATCGACGTCGACGCCAAGGAAAAGTCCCGCCAGCAATAAGCCGGCGGTGTGCCCTCCCTTCCACGCAAACCTCGCTGCGCGTGTCGTTGCACGCCTGCGCTATTCCGCATGTTGTCCGCATGATGTGTCCGCATGATTGATCTCGGCATTTCCAAGCTGGCGCTGATCGGCGCCGTGGCACTGATCGTGATCGGTCCCGAACGGCTGCCCAAGGTCGCGCGCACAGTAGGCGCGCTGGTGGGCCGTGCGCAGCGCTACATCAACGACGTCAAGGCCGAAGTCAGCCGCGAGGTGGAACTGGAAGAACTGCGCAAGATGCGCACGGAATTCGAGGACGCCGCGCGCGATGTCGAGCGCACCATCCATAAGGAAGTCAGCGAGCAGACCCAGGCGCTCAACGAAGCGCTGGGCGGCGCCGAAACCGGCGCAGCCAGCGGCGCCGGCGGCAGCAGCGACGCCGGTGGCGGCTTCGTGCCAAGCTGGGACGCGGCGCACAAGGCGCACAACGGGCGCAAGAGCTGGCGTGTCAAGCAGGGCGCGCGGCCGTTGTGGTTCAAGCGCCAGCACAATGTCCGCGTCTGGGTGCAGTCCGGCGCGGCGCGCGTCAAGCGGCACCGGCCGGTGAGCCGGCCCTCCCGGTCCTTCTTCGAATAAGCATGGCGCGCGGCGAACTCCTGCCGGCCGCCGTGGCCGCTGTCGTTGTGTCCGCCTCCCCACGCCGCCACGTTGCGGTTTCATCGATCCACTTGCCAGCCCTCGCGGCTGAGCGGTTCACGCCATGAGCGACACCCGGTCCTCCGATCCCCAAGACCCGCAAGACGAGTCGCAGCAGGAAACCTTCATCTCCCACCTGATCGAGTTGCGCCAGCGACTGGTCAAGGCGGTGGCCGGCATCATCCTGGTGTTCGTCTCGCTGGTCTACTGGGCGCCGGTCATCTTCAACCTGTTCTCCGCGCCGCTGATGGAATCGCTGCCCAAGGGCGGCAAGATGATCGTCACGGACGTGACCGGCTCGTTCTTCGTGCCGATGAAGGTGACCTTGCTGGTGGCATTCCTGATCGCGCTGCCATGGGTGCTGTACCAGGTCTGGCAGTTTGTCGCGCCCGGCCTGTACCAGCATGAGAAGCGCCTGATCCTGCCGCTGGTTTCGAGCAGTTATTTCCTGTTCCTGTGCGGCGTGGCGTTTGCGTATTTTCTGGTGTTCCCCACGGTGTTCCATTTCATGGCGCACTACAACGCGCCGCTGGGGGCGGAGATGTCTACCGACATCGACAAATACCTCAGCTTCGCCATGACCACGTTCCTGGCCTTCGGCATTACCTTCGAAGTGCCGGTGGTGGTGATCGTGCTGGTGCGGTTCGGCGTGGTCGAACTGGAAAAGCTCAAGCAGATCCGCCCCTATGTGATCGTCGGGGCCTTCATCATCGCCGCCATCGTCACGCCGCCGGACGTGCTGTCGCAACTGCTGCTGGCGGTTCCTCTCGTGGCCCTCTATGAACTTGGCCTGATCCTGGCCCGTTTCATCGGCCGCCCGGCAGCCGAGGAGGCCACTTCCGCAGAAACGCAGCCGGACGAATCGCGCTGAGGCAGGCTTTTTCGCCGGCTGTGTTGTTCGTTTGCACCAAAATGGGGATTTTTGCCCGCATTCCTGTTGCTCTCCGACAACAAAAACCGCCGGTAAGCATGGTTTACGCCGAAAAAGCCTTCTGACGGCCGGGGGGGCTGGCACATAATACGCAGCAGACGTGAATGTAAATGCGTCGCCCAAGCACTTGGGCAACCAAGATTTCCCAATCAGTTGACAAGGAAAGTGTCGATATGAAGATGAAACTGTTTGCTGCTGCCGTCGCCGCTCTGGCCGCTGGTGGCGCGTATGCCCAGTCGAGCGTGACCCTGTACGGCGTGGCTGACGTCGGCCTCGAATACGTCAGCAAGGCCAACGCTGCCGGCGACGATCTGTTCCGCATGTCGTCGGGTAACCAGTCCGGTTCGCGCTGGGGCCTGCGTGGCGTGGAAGACCTGGGTGGCGGTCTGAAGGGCGTGTTCGTCCTGGAAAGCGGCTTCGACCTGGATGACGGTCGTTCGGCCCAAGGCGGTCGTCTGTTCGGTCGTCAAGCCTACGTCGGTCTGCAAAGCAACTTCGGTTCGCTGCTGCTGGGCCGTCAACAGACCGCCTTCTACGACTTCGGTCTGATCTATGACCCGATGGCCATCTCGTCGCGCTACGGTATCCTGGCTCAGGACGCCGCTTTCGCTTCGCGCGCTGACAACACCGTCAAGTACATCGGCAAGTTCGGTGGCCTGACCGCTTCGGCCTTCTACAGCTTCAACAACAACGGCCA
>DASWSX010000017.1:0-4160 GCA_036402435.1 Telluria sp.
CCTCCGGAAAAGCGCTTTTTCCCTAGCCAACTCATTGATGCTGCCAACTATGCACGTAAACAATCGCCCCAAGATCGTATCATTCGCGATGAAGGCCCTGGCCAGCGCGGTCGCCAGTGCCGTGTTGCTGTCCTCTTCGGCTTACGCCGCCGGTCTTGGCAAGCTGACCGTCATGTCGTCCCTCGGCCAGCCACTGCGCGCCGAAATTGAACTCACCGCGGTATCGAACGAAGAAGCGAGCGGCCTTGTCGCCAAGCTGGCGTCGCCCGATGCATTCCGGTTGGCGAACATCGATTTCAATCCGGCCCTGCTGTCCCTGCGCTTTGCCATCGAGCAGCGCGGCGGAAGGCAGATCGTCAAGATCACCTCGTCGCAGCCGCTCAATGAGCCGTTCGTCGACATGCTGCTTGAACTGAGCTGGGAAAGCGGCCGCCTGGTCCGCGAATACACCTTCCTGCTCGACCCGGCCGAACTGCGCACGACGCAGCCGGCACAGGTTGCACCTGCATCCAACAGCGCTGCGCGCACGGCGCCTGCGCCGGCGCCAACGGCAACTGCCGCCGCTCCTGCACCTGAAGCCCGTCCCGCCGCGCAGCCGGCGGCGCCTGTCCGCCAGCAGCCGGCGCCGAGCGCCGAGCGCAGCGCGCCTGCCGTCAACGAATACCGCGTCAAGCCGGGCGACACGCTGGGGGGCATCGCCGCCGAAGTCAAGCCGGTCGATGTCTCGCTCGACATGATGCTGGTCGCGCTGTACCGCGCCAACCCGGACGCCTTCGCGGGCAAGAACATGAACCGCCTGAAAGCTGGCCGCATCTTGTCGGTGCCTGATTCGGGCGCGATCCGCGGCACCGGCCAGGGCGAAGCGCGCGGCGTCGTCGTGGCCCACGCCGCCGACTTCAACGCTTACCGCAACAAGCTCGCCGGCCAGGTCGCCACCAGCGCCGCGACCAAGGCGCCGGATGCAGGGCAGAGCGCAGCCGGCAAGATCACCGCGCGCGTCGAAGAACGCCCGACCGCCGTCAACGAATCGAAGGACAAACTGCAGCTGTCGCGCGCCGCAGAGGCCACGACCGCACAGGGCAAGACGTCGGCGGCGAGCGAAGAAGACCGCATCGCCAAGGACAAGGCACTGGCCGAAGCAACCGCGCGCGTCAAGGAACTTGAGCGCAACGTCAACGACCTCGAACAGCTGATGACGGTCAAGAGCAAGGCCGGCGTCGAAGCTGCCGCGGTGGCCGCACCTGCGGCAGCGCCTGCAGTCACTGCGCCGGCACCGGCAGCCGCGCCAGCAACGGTTCCACCACCTATAAAGACGGCGGCGAAGCCTGTCGCGCCTGCATCGGAACCGTCGTTCGCCGATATGCTGATGGATAACATCAACTATGTACTGGCAGGCCTGGGCGTACTGCTGCTGGCGCTGGTGGGCATTTCGGCCGCGCGCCGCCGCAAGGAAGCCGCGGACCAGGGCCCGACCGAACCTTCGATCCTGGGTGCGCCGACCGACCAGGCGCACTCGATGTTCGCCGAAGCCGGCGGCCAGAGCGTGGACACCAACAACAGCGTGTTCAACTCCAGCTTCGCGCCATCGGCCAGCCAGCTCGATACCAACGAAGTGGACCCGGTTGCCGAAGCCGATGTCTACATCGCTTACGGCCGCGACGCGCAGGCCGAGGAGATCCTCAAGGAAGCGCTGCGCACCCACCCTGAACGCAATCCTGTGCGCCTCAAGCTGCTCGAGATTTACGCCGCCCGCAAGGACCAGCGCGCGTTCGAAGCGCAAGCCAGCGAGATGTATGGCATCACCAAAGGGCAGGGCGAGGACTGGGCCCAGGTCGCGGCGCTTGGCCTTGTGCTCGACCCACTGAATCCGCTGTACGCCGGCAGCGAGGGCGGCGACGCCGTCGCGGCGGAACCAGGCACCGAACAGCGTGGCGAGCAAGCGGTCCTGTCGCAGGAACTCGATGCTGCGCTGGCCGCCGGCGACACCAATAATTCGACCATGGACTTTGACCTTGGCCTGGGCGACGTGCGCGACGAGCCGACGGCAGTCGACCTGCCGGTGCCGGCGCCGTCCGCCGCCGCACAGGCGCAAGACCATTCGCTCGACTTCGACCTCGGTGGCCTGTCGTTCGAGCCGGTGACGCATTCCGATCCGGTTGCGATGGCCGACACGCCGCGCGACACGCTGGCCGACGAACCGCCTGCGCCGGTACCTGCCGCGGTTGAATCGTCCTACGACATGGACTTCGATATGTCGTTCGACGCGCCGGCCGCCGTCCAGCCGGCCGCCGTCCCGGCCCCGACAACCTCGTTTACCGACATCAGCCTCGACCTTGGCCAGGATGCCGCCGGCCGCGACGACCCTGCGCAGGACTTCGGCACGGTCGACCTGACTGGCGAGGAATCGCGCAGCGACCCGCTCGACCTCGACATGATGAACTTCGATTTGCCGGCCACCCCGGCCGCTGCCGCGCAACGCGAGACTGAATTCGCGCTGCCGGAGATGCCGTTCGAACCGCTCGACGAAACCCCGCAAGCGCCGCTGGCCGCGCCGGCCGCACCGCAGTTCGACATGTCGGGCATCGACCTCGACCTGCCGCCGGTGGAAGGACATGACACCGCGCTGCCGGACCTGGGCGAACTCGATCGCCTGGACGACGCTGGCGACGGCCTCGACGACCTGTCGACCGGCGACATGGAAATGGAAACGAAGCTGGACCTCGCCATCGCCTACCAGGAAATCGGCGACAAGGAAGGCGCGCGCGAACTGCTCGATGAAGTGATCAAGGGCGGCAGCGCCGCGCAGGTTGGCAAGGCAAACGAGATGCGGGCGAAACTGGGTTAATGAAAGCTGCACCAGATGGACACCCATTGAAACGGATAGCACTCGGTGTCCAGTACGACGGTAGCAGCTGGAGCGGCTACCAGAAGCAACCCGACCGGAATACGGTGCAGGACCGGCTGGAGATGGCGCTCGCGGAGTTTGCGCGCGTCGAGCTGCCAACCACCTGCGCCGGCCGTACCGACGCCGGCGTGCATGCGCTGGAACAGGTCATCCACTTCGACACATCGCTGACGCGCCCGATCAACGCCTGGGTGCGCGGCGTGAACGCTTTCCTGCCCGATTCGATCGTGGTCCGCTGGGCCAAAGAGATCGGGCACGATCCGGAGCACGAGTTCCACGCGCGCTTTTCGGCGCATTCGCGCACCTACCACTACGTCCTCTATAACAATCCAAACCGCTCGGCGCTGCTGGCAGGCCGCGCGGGATGGGTGTTTCGCCCGATCGACGTCGCCCTGATGCGCGAAGCGGCGCAGTGCCTGGTCGGCACCCACGATTTTTCGGCATTCCGTTCCTCGCAATGCCAGGCCAAGACTCCGGTCAAGCATTTGCGCGACCTGCGCATCGAACAGCGCGGCGACGTGATCGTGTTCACCATCACCGCCGCCGCCTTCCTGCACCACATGGTGCGTAACCTGGTTGGCTCGCTGGTCTATGTCGGCATCGGGCGCCAGCCGGTCGCATGGATGCGCGAAGTGCTGGAGAGCGGCGACCGCGACATGGCCGCGCCGACCTTCATGCCGGACGGGCTGTATCTCGCCAAAGTAGGGTACGATCCCAAGTGGGGCCTGCCGCAGGAAGACAGCTCGCCCCTCGGCTGGTTCTGACCTGAAGGAGGCTGCCCTTGCAGCGCACACGCATCAAAATCTGCGGGCTGACCCGCCCTGAAGACGTAGCCGCAGCCGTCCGCGCGGGCGCGGACGCCCTT
The DNA here is from genome assembly GCA_036402435.1 of Telluria sp. Taxonomy (GTDB): domain Bacteria; phylum Pseudomonadota; class Gammaproteobacteria; order Burkholderiales; family Burkholderiaceae_D; genus Telluria_A. Next base: position 3,771 of record DASWSX010000017.1, read on the forward strand.
GGTTTCGTCTTCTACGACAAGAGCCCGCGCTTCGTGACAGCCGCGCAGGCGGCCGCATTGGCAGCGACGGTGCCGCCCTTCGTCAGCACCGTCGGCCTGTTCGTCAACGCGACCGCGCAGGAAGTGGCCGCCGTCACGCATATCGTCCCGCTATCGCTGCTGCAGTTCCATGGCGACGAGACGCCGCAGCAGTGCGCAGAGCTCGCAGCCAGCGCCAACCGGCCCTTCATGCGCGTGTTCCGGGTACGCCCCGACACGCGCGGCGCCGATTTGCTAGAATACGAAAATGAATACCGCGCCGCCAGTCCGCTGTTTTCGGGCCTTTTGCTCGATACCTTCGTGGACGCCTACGGTGGCGCAGGAAAGGTCTTCGATTGGTCCATAGTCCCA
>DASWSX010000018.1:0-1569 GCA_036402435.1 Telluria sp.
GCGCAGGCCGTTGGCCGAGTCGGCATTGCGGATCGCTTCGTCGTAGCCGATGTGGCCCTGGTTGTAGAGCTCGTACAGCGCCTGGTCGAAGGTGCACATGCCCAGCTCGCGCGACTTGTGCATGATCTCTTTGATGCCGTGGAAGTTCCCCTTCAGGATCATCTCGCTGATCGTCGCCGTGTTCAGCAAAATCTCGATCGCCGCCTTGCGGCCCTTGCCGTCCTCGGTGCGCACCAGGCGCTGCGACACGATGCCGCGCAGGTTCGACGACAAATCCATCAGCAGCTGGTTGCGCCGCTCTTCCGGGAAGAAGTTGATGATGCGGTCCATCGTCTGGTTGGCGTTGTTCGCGTGGAGCGTGCCCAGGCATAGGTGGCCAGTTTCGGCAAACGCGATCGCGTGCTCCATCGTTTCGGTGTCGCGGATCTCGCCGATCAGGATTACGTCGGGCGCCTGGCGCAGCGTGTTCTTCAGCGCGTTGTGCCAGGAGTGCGTGTCGACCCCGACCTCGCGGTGCGTCACCAGGCAGTTCTTGTTCTTGTGGACGTACTCAACCGGGTCTTCGACCGTGATGATGTGCCCCGCCGAATTGGCGTTGCGATAATCGATCATCGCCGCCAGTGTCGTCGACTTGCCCGAGCCCGTGCCGCCTACCACCAGCACCAGCCCGCGCTTGGTCATGATGACGTCCTTCAGCACCTCCGGCAGGCCCAGCTTTTCGAAGTTCGGAATCTCGGATGCGATCGTGCGCACCACCATTGCCACGCACTGCTGCTGCACGAACACGTTGACACGGAAGCGGCAGACGTTCGGCAGCGAGATCGCGAAATTGCATTCCATCTCGGCTTCGAACTCGGCGCGCTGGCGGTCGTTCATCAGCGACATGGCCAGCGCCCGCGTGACTTCGCCCGTCAGCCTTTGCTGGCTGAGCGGCTTCATCGCGCCCTGGTGCTTCATGCTTGGTGGGAAGTCGGACGAGATGAACAGGTCGGAACCGCCCTGGTGATGCATCACGGTGAGCAGTTTGTGGATGTAAGCCTGGGCTTCGGCGGGGCCAAAGGTCGTAGACATGGAAGCCTTTCACGGATTATGCTGGAGCTGGACTAGCCCCCCCGGCAATTATATCGACACCTTTCCGGTAGAATATAAAATCTTTCCGACCCAGTGTGGTTGAATACTCCCATGACCCTGACCGAACTGAAATACATCGTTGCCGTCGCGCGTGCGAAACATTTCGGCCATGCCGCCGAGGCCTGTTATGTGGCCCAGCCGACCTTGTCGGTGGCGATCAAAAAGCTCGAGGACGAGCTTGGCGTGGTGCTGTTCGAGCGCGGCGGCGCGGAAGTGTCGGTCACGCCGCTGGGCGCGCAGATCGTGGCGCAGGCCGAGCGCGTGCTGGAGCAGACCGCGGCCATCAAGGAACTGGCAAAACAGAACAAGGACCCGCTGGCCGGCCCGCTGCGCCTTGGCGTGATCTACACCATCGGCCCTTACCTGCTGCCGCCCCTGGTCAAGAAAATCATCGATGACGTCCCGCAGATGCCGCTGATCCTGCAGGAGAACTTCACC
>DASWSX010000019.1:0-20026 GCA_036402435.1 Telluria sp.
GGGAACGCGAAGTCTGCGCCGAGTTCGCCAAAGCGGCGGTAGATCTGCAGGTAGATTTCCTGCTGCACATCCATATAGGTCGCGTAGTCCGAGCTGTTGACAATGTACACCACCTCGATATCAAGCGAGGAAGCCCCAAAGGCCTTGAAGTGGGCGCGGTCGAAGGTGACCTTGTCCTGACCCTTGATGATCTGGGCGATCTCGCCCGGCAGCGCGCGCAGCAGTTCCTCGCTGGTGCCGTACGTGACGCCAACCGCGAACACCACGCGCCGGGTTTCCATGCGGCGCAGGTTGTGGATCCGGCTGTTGAGCAGGTCGGCGTTCGAGAAGATGATCTGCTCGCCCGACAGGCTGCGCACCCGTGTCGTCTTCAGGCCGACATATTCGACCGTGCCGAGCGAGTCGCCCACCACGATGAAGTCGCCGATCACGAACGGCTTGTCGAGCACGATGGACAGCGAAGCGAACAGGTCGCCCAGGATGTTCTGCACCGCCAGCGCCACCGCGATGCCGCCGATGCCCAGGCTGGCGACCAGCGTGGTGATGTTGAAGCCCAGGTTGTCCAGGATCATCAGCAGGAACACGGCCCACACGACCACCCGCACGATGAAGCCGAGCGCCGCGGTGGAAGTGGCGCGGCCCGGGTCGACCTGCGGGCTGGCGCGGTACTGGGCCAGCCACGCGCGCACCGCGCTGTCGGCCCAGATTGCGCCTTGCACCAGCGCGGCGGCCATCGCCGCGCGGCTGAGGAACAGGGCAGCCCTGTCACCCAGGCCGAGCATGGTCGAGCCTGCATACAGGCCGATCACCAGCATGACCGGCATCCGGGTCGACGCCAGTGCCGCCACCACGATATCGTCATAGCGGGTGTTGGTGCGCGCGGCGATCACGCCGAGCCGCCGCACCAGCAGCGCCTTGGCGCCGTACAGCGCAAGCATGACCGCCAGCGCAACGCCCGCAGCGGCCAGCCATTCGAGGGCGGTGTTGCCGAGGAAGGTGAGATTCATTTGCTTATCCTTATCTCTGGTTAGACAGGGCCCGGCAGCGCACTGGCGCGCCAGAAGAACTCGCAGGGCTGGCCTTCATGCTGGTGCGCGACGATGGCGCTGCGCATGCCGTCGTCGCTGCCGAACAGCACCGGCACCTGCGAGGCGTAATGTCCAAGCAGGCGCATCTTGCCTTCGACATCCACCGGCACGATAAAGCGTTCGGCCGGCGCCAGCCGCAGGCGGGCCAATGCCTGCGCCGGGCCGTCGGCGTCGCCGCGTCCGCTGTCCGGGTCGGCCACGTACGGGAAATCCTCGTAGAACAGCAGGCTGGCGCCGGCTGCCGCCAGCCGCAGCGCCACGCGCGCCGTGATCTGGTGGTCGACATGGTCGCCGATGCCCATCGGGCTGACCAGGAGAATGCTGCCCAGGTCGAGGCAGATGCGGCGCAACAACTGGTGCAGTTCCTCGATGTAGACGGTGTCGTCGGCGCGCGGCGCCACCCAGCGCTCGCGCTCGTTGCGGTAGATCAGCTTGCCGGCCTGGCTGCGCCGGTAGATGGCGTCGGGAAAGCTCAGGTGGACGAATTCGGCGCGGATCGAGCGCATCGCGGCGATGTCTTCGCGGCGCCGGATGCGCGGACTGACGTGGCCGCGCCGCGACGGCGCCTTGACGCTGCCGTCGGCGCCAACCAGCGCCGGCGGGTTGCCGCTGCACAGCGTCACGACCAGGGTCGACACGCCCTGCAGTGCATGCATCAGGCCGCCGCAGCTGAGCGCCGCGTCGTCGAGGTGGGGCGACAGGATCACCACGCGCTCGTAGGCGTCGAAGTCGAGCCGGTCAAGCAGGGCGCGCGCCATCATGCCTCCCACCCGATCAGGCCGCCGTAGGCCTGGCGCGCGAGGGCCAGCATGCGCGCCGCCAGCGCGGCGTCGCCGACCAGCGGATTGGCCGCCAGCGCCTCAATGCGCGGCGCGTCGGCGCTGCCAGCGGCCGCTTGCGCGGCCAGGCGCTGGTAACGTTCCAGCGCGGCGGCCAGCGGCTCGAAGCTGGCCGGCAGCGGCGGCGCCGGCATCCTTTCGATGCCGTGGCGCGACACCCGGGCCCGCGTTTCGACCACGCAGTCGCTGTCGAACGCCGCGGTCGATCCGCGGTTGGGCAGGTTCAGCACCAGTTCGCGCGGCGTGTCCGACAGCAGCGCGCGGATCACGTTGACCGCCATGTCGCCGAACCCGGCCGAGCCGCGGTAGATGCGCAGCTGGGGCGCGTCCAGCAGCGCCTGCTCCTCGAAGTGCGCGTAGTAGCGTGGCAGCGATGCCGCCACCACATCGCTGCGCGGTCCCACCCGGCGCGCCTGCTCGACAAACGCGGCCGGGTACAGGTAATAGGGCAGGTAGGAATTGGGCCAGTAGCCGGGATTGGCAATGGCCAGCTCGAGCGAATAGGCGAAGCGCAGCTGGTGTTCCTCGTCGTAGCTGGCCGGCGCCTGCAACTGCGCCGGCAATTCGCCCAGCGGTTCGCCGTCGATGTCGACGTCGCTGAACCAGGTGGCGTGATTCAGGCCGTTGCAGCGGAACGAAGGATGGCCGGTTCGGCCAAGCGCCTGGGCCAGCGATTCGAGGTCCTCGTCGGACTGGTCGCACATGCCGACCACCTCGACCTTGCCCTGGTCGGCCAGCGCCTGGGTCACGATGTTGCTGGGATTGGTGTAGTTGAGCAGGACGGCGCCAGGCGCCAGCGCGTGCATGGCGTCTGCCACGCGCAGCGCTTCCGGGACCGAACGCAGCGCGTAGAAGAAGCCGCCGGGGCCGACCGTCTCCTGGCCAGGAATGTCGAATTCCAGCGGCAGCGTCTCGTCGACGCGGCGCGCGGCCAGGCCGCCGGGGCGGGTCGAGTTCAGCACCATGGCCGCACCGCGCACGGCTTCCTCCAGCGTGCTGACGGTCTCGACGCGGAAGGCGCCCGCCGCGCGCGCCATCGTCTTGCCCAGGCGCCCCACGATTGCCAGCCGGGCGGCGTCGGTGTCGTACAGGCGCACCGTGTCCAGTTGCAGTTCGGGCGCGTGCGCGATCAGGGCCTTCAGCAGGCCCGGGGTGTAGGCGCTGCCGCCACCCAGTACAGTTAATATGGTCATGCGATCTCCCTGGCCAGTGCGGCCATGCGGTCGGGGGCGGACAGCATGCCCCCGCGTTGTTCGAGGATGATGGCGGCGGCGCGCGCCGCCAGGTGCAGTGCCGCTGCCGGCGCCAGGCCGCGCACCAGGGCGGCCAGCAGGCCGCCGCAGAAGGCGTCGCCGGCGCCGGTGGTGTCGACCACTGCCGCAGGCGCCGCCGGCGCGCTGAAACTGCTGCCGCCGAGGGTGCCGCGGGCGCCGGCTGGCCCCATGGTGACGATCACCGAGCTGGCCGCGCCGGCCAGCAGCTGCGGTGCGGTGTCGGCGTGGCCGCACGCTGCCGCGGCTTCCTTTTCGTTCAGCACCAGCAGGTCCCACGGCGTGCCGCGCAAGGCGGCCAGCTGCGCCAGGCGCGCTTCATTCCAGCTGGCGCTGACCGCGACCCGGGCGCCTAGCGTCCGCGCCCGCGCCAGTGGCGCCGCCAGGCGCGCCGCTTCTTCCAGGCCGGGCACGAAAATCCATCCGGCTGGCGGCAGTTGTCCGACCTGCTCGAGCGCGGCGAAATCGGCCGAGCTGACAAAGGCGCGATCGTGCGCGTCGGCGAACACCAGCGATATCGCCGGGTCGTCGCGCGCCGGCAGCGGGGCGAAGGTGATGCCCAGGCGCGCCGCCTGCGCAGCGAGCGCGAGGTCGGCGATGCCCTTGCCGGCCGGCGCGCACAAGGTGACCGGCACCCCCAGTGCCGCGGCCACGCTGGCCGTGTTCAGGGCGCCGCCCAGTCCCAGCGCGATGCCGTCGATGAAGCGCTCCTGGCCGGGCGGTACCGCCTCGTGCGGCGGCACATACACCTCGAGGTAGGCCAGGCCCGCCACCAGCAGTGACGTCATGCCGCTTCCTTCGCGGGCGCCTCGTTCGCCGTATGGCGCGCGACGGCGCCGAGGAAGCCGTCGCCCCAGCGCTTGACATCGTGCTCGGTGACGATCGCGGCCAGCCTGGACGTGCGGTAGACCGCTTCGTCATGGCCCATGGTCAGCGCCTGGTACAGGGTTTCGGTCATGGCGTTGGCGTCGTACGGGTTGGCCAGCAGCGCGCCGTGCAGCTCGACCGCGGCGCCGGCAAACTCGGACAGGATCAGCACGCCCGGCTTGCCGACCGCCTTGCGGGTTGCGATGTATTCCTTGGCCACCAGGTTGAGGCCGTCGCGCAGCGGCGTGATCCAGGCTACGCCGCAGGCGGCGTAGTGGGCCACCACCTCGTCGAAGGGCAGCGAACGGTAGAAATAGCGCACCGGCACCCAGTTCAGGGTCGAGAAGCGCCCGTTGATGCGTCCGACCACGCGGTCGACCTCGACCCGCAGGCTCTCGTAGATTTCCATGCCCGGCGCGGCCGGGGTGATGATGTTGAGCAGGGTGACCTTGCCCAGCATCTCGGGATACTGTTCCAGCAGGCGCTCGAAGGCCTGCAGCTTTTCCAGCGAGCCCTTGACGTAATCGAGCCGTTCGATCGAGACGATGCCGGTAACGCCGTTCAGGTAGGCGTCGATGGCGCCGATGTTGTCCTGAACCGGCTTGGTGTCGACCAGCCTGCCGATCAGGCCGACGTCGGTGCCGACCGGGTGCGCGCCCAGCGCGACCGTGCGTCCGCCCACTTCGATCGCCGAACTCATGGTGTCGACCCCGAGCGCGCAGCCGTAGGTCAGGTAGCGCGGGGCGCACGGTACGCTGCCCACCACCTCGACCGGCGCGAACGAGCGCACCGCGTCGACGAAGTTCTCGACGTAGCGCGGGATGTGGAAGCCGACGTAGTCGCACTGCAGCAGGCTGCCGATGATGTCGCGCCGCCACGGCAGGATATTGAAGACGTCGCTCGACGGGAAGGCGGTGTGGTGGAAGAACGCGATCTTCAGGTCCGGGCGCAGCGGGCGCAGGAAGGCCGGCACCATCCACAGGTTGTAGTCGTGGATCCAGGCCACCGCGCCCTCGGCCGCCTCGCGCGCGGTCTGCTCGGCGAACAGGCGGTTGACTTCAAGGAAGCGCTCCCAGTGCGCCTGGTGGAATTCGGCCTTGTCGGGGAACGAGAAGATAATCGGCCAGAACGCCTCTTTCGAGAACTTCTTGTAGAACAGGTCGACATCCTCGGCTGTCAGGGGAATGCGCGCCGCCTTCAGGCGCGGGTAGCGTTCGGCGTCGACCGTCACGTGGCTTTCAAAGTCGTCCGGCTCGCGCGAGTCCTGCTGCGACCATGCCACCCACGACCCGGTCTGGCCGCCGGCAAAGAACGACAGCAGGGTCGGGATGATGCCGTTCGGGCTTTTTGGCCGCCGCTGCACCATCACGCCGTCCTCAATCACCTCGTCGAACGGCAGGCGGTGGTAGACCATTACCAGGTCGGCCTCGCCGCGGCGGTCCGACTGCTGCCGGGCCGCGACGCTCGGTTCGACAAGGGTGCCGTGGTGGGCCAGCCCTTCGAGGATGCCGCCGCAGCCTTCCGCACGCGCCATGAAGGTGCCCGGCAGCTTGCGCACGCACTCGACCAGCGCCGGCTCGGCGCCGCCCACCACGATGCCGGGGTAGCCGGCCTCGAACATCGACAGGTCGTTCAGGGTGTCGCCCGCAACCACCACCATGGCATCGCTTAGTCCTTCGGCGGCCACCAGGCGGCGCAGCGCGCTGCCCTTGCTGACGCCGCGCGGCAGCACGTCGAGGTAGCGTCCGGCCGAAAACAGCAGGTCGCAGTCGAGCGCCTCGACCGCCGCGCGCAGGGCGTCGCTGATGCCGCCTTCGGCCAGGAAGAACGAGCAGCGCCGTTCCTGCGGCACGGTCTGGCGCTGCAGCTGCGGAAACCCGGCCAGCGCGCGCAGCACCGCCTGGCTGCCCGGCCAGTTGGCGGCCTGCTCGTGGTGCAGCGGGCCGACCGGGCGCAGGTCGCCGTGGACGATGGTGGCGCCGACGTCGGCGATGATGTAGTCGGGTGCCGGGATGGTCGGGTCGCTCAGCAGCGGAATGATCGATTCGAGCCCGCGCCCGGTGATGAAGACCAGCTTGGCGCCGGGCAGGGCGCCGCTGAACAGGTCGCGCACGCGGCGCCTGGCGTCGCTGGTGCCGGCCAGCAGCGTACCGTCGAGATCGGTAGCGAGCAGCAGGTTGGAGGAGCCGGGCAGGTGCGGCTGGCGGACGGGCATGGGTGCGGACATGGCAGGTCTTTCTGGTCGATGCGCCCGCCGCAATGATTGGCGGCGAGCCGGGTCGGGGTACGATGCAACAGAGCGGTCATGGCGACCGTTCGTACCTGGAATGGCAAAAGCGCGGCTACGCGCAAGGGCGCGCTGCGGGATTACCGGCGGGGAGGGCAACTGCGGCCATATAAATGGCACGCCTGAATGGATGGTGCTTGAGTGTTACAGATGGAACGGCGCTTAACCCTCATGAAGCGATGACAGTCTAACATCCGGGGGCGGCCGGGGCAACCCGCACACCCCAACAGCTAATTGAATGAACTGGGTTTTTGTATCTCACCTGAGCCGGCAGGTCCATGCGCTTTGAATAGATGCAACATAACTGCAAAGACTTTTCCAATGTTGGTAATCGGAGAGGTTTCCCTGAGGAAATACTGCTAACCTAAAATTAATGGCAATCTTTCGGGGAGGTTCTGTGCCGCGCGGGCTGTCATTAGCGCTACCGACACGTTGGGTAACATCAGCACCCAAGAATTCAGGCTCGTGGTTAACGACGTTGCGGCGATGGACGCGACGCTGAAGTCGCTTTGGTCGGGCATGGGCAAGGCCCTCAAAGCCGCGGATAAGGCTGCAGCCCTTGCTTACATGAACGAAAACGGGAAGGCGCAGTATGGACCTGTGTTCGACAAGCTGATGACGCAGATGGCAGAGATTGTCCAATCATTTTCTGCCCGCAGAAAATGGCCATTTCTGGCGCCAACGGAGAATATTCCATCAACCGTACGATCGACGGCGTGGGCAGGCTGTTCTTCGTCTATTTCTTAAAGGGGGCGGACGATTTCTGGCGCCTGGAATCAATGTGAAGAATGTATGAATACCAATCGAATCAAGCTCTGGTTCAGATACTGCCTGCTGGCCGCAGCGGCACTGGCGCTGCAGTCCTGCTCAACCACCTATTCGGGGGAGTCAATCGAGGGCCGGGTCGTCGATGCCGACAGCGGCAAGCCGCTCGCCGGGGTGGTGGTCGTGTCCGCCTTGCAGGTCAGCGACGGAAACCTGGCCGGGACGAACGACGGCGGGCAAATCCAGATACAGGAATCCGCCACGCTGCAGGAGGCGGGCTGAATTGACCGATACGCGCACGCGGGTCTGGTCCATCCTCGCCATTCTGTTCGTACTGTCGCTGGCAGTGCAGTCCTGTTCCGACCAATACGCCGGCGCATCCATCGAAGGGCAGGTGGTTGATGCGGAAAGCGGGAAGCCGCTGGGCGGCGTGGTTGTGGTGTCCGTCTGGCAGGTCAGCGAGGGAAATCTGGCCGGTACGAACGATGGGGGGCAGATCCAGATCCAGGAAGCGGTCACGGACAGCAACGGTCGCTATTTCTTCCCAGCTTGGGGCCCGCTGCCTTTTCCGCAGAAAAAAAACGGATGGTGGGTCGACCAGTACATTAGTGCTACCGAACCGGGAATCATCTATTTCAAGGGCGACTATGGTTTCACAACGCTCAGCAACGACATTACCGTTAGCCGCGTCTCTGGATTTGTCGGACGCTCGAAGTGGAATGGGAAGACCATTCCGCTGGAACGAATCGATACCCGAGCCGAACGCGTAAAAATGCTGCAAGACGCAGATAGCTATCTCTACTTCGCGTTCGACGTCGACGATGAGACATGCGCGTGGAGACGCATCCCTGCGATGCTGACCGCTGTTCTTCGCGAAACCGAGGAATTTACGAAACGAAACCGGCCGGAGTTGCCAAATGAGTTCAGCGGGATGTTGGACCGTGAGACGATGTTGATCAATCGGCACTGCGGATCGCTGCGGGCATCATCAGGCGGCTTCCGCTAACACCGCTTTCACGCGTTGTTGCCGTTAGGGGGCTGACGTACGGGTTGCACGGTGCGGCCCCGGCGCGGTAAAATGCCGCTCCCCGGGCGGTTAGTTCAGCTGGTTAGAATACTTGGTCGACATCCAAGGGGTCGCAGATTCGAATTCTGCACCGCCCACCAGATTTCCCGCCAGCCCCGCGCTGGCACGCGTTTCCCCTCTACAAGTCGGTGTGCGACTGGCACAAAAAACCCGACATACCTCAAACTTTCTCGTTGCGTCAACCCTTTCTTCGCGTTATACTAGCCGGCTTCGGTATGGATTCATCTTTTTCGAATCCATGCTTTTACTTGGTAGTTAAACATCAGCCCCGCCCAATCGCAGGTGGGAATGGAGAAAAAATGAGCCTAGGCCTTCTCGGTCGCAAGGTTGGCATGATGCGCATCTTCACGGATGAAGGGGACTCGATCCCTGTCACCGTGCTGGACGTGTCGAACAACCGTGTTGCGCAAATCAAAACTCCTGAAACAGACGGTTACTCCGCTGTTCAGGTTGCATTCGGTCAACGTCGCGCTTCCCGCGTGAACAAGGCTGTTGCAGGTCACCATGCCAAAGCTGGCGTTGAAGCCGGTACGATGCTGAAGGAATTCCGCGTCGATGCCGCTCAAGCCGCTGACATGAAAACTGGCGACATCGTCGCCGCTTCCCTGTTCGAAGTTGGCCAGAAAATCGACGTGCAAGGCACCTCGATCGGTAAAGGCTACGCCGGTACCATCAAGCGTCACAACTTCGCATCGGGCCGCGCTACCCACGGTAACTCGCGTTCGCACAACGTACCAGGCTCGATCGGTATGGCGCAGGACCCAGGTCGCGTTTTCCCAGGCAAGCGCATGACCGGCCACATGGGTGACGTCACCGTGACCACCCAGAACCTCGAAATCGCCCGTATCGATGCCGACCGCCAGCTGCTGCTGGTCAAAGGCGCCGTACCAGGTGCGAAAAATGGCCAGGTTGTAGTTTCGCCTGCTATTAAAGTTAAAGCACAGAAGGGAGCTTAACGATGGAACTCAAGCTTCTGAATGAGCAAGGCAAAGAAGGCTCCAACGTCGCCGCCGCCGATACCGTTTTCGGCCGTGAATACAATGAAGCCCTGATCCACCAGATCGTGGTTGCCTACGCTGCTAACGCACGTAGCGGTAACCGCAAGCAGAAGGATCGTGAAGAAGTTCACCACACGACCAAGAAGCCTTGGCGCCAGAAAGGCACCGGCCGCGCCCGTGCCGGTATGTCGTCGTCGCCTCTGTGGCGCGGTGGTGGCCGTATCTTCCCGAACTCGCCTGACGAGAACTTCAGCCACAAAGTTAACAAGAAGATGTATCGCGCAGGTATCTGCTCGATCCTGTCCCAGCTGGCCCGTGAAGGTCGCCTGAGCGTCATCGAAAACCTGAGCATCGAAGCTCCTAAGACCAAGCTGCTGTCGCAAAAGCTGCAGTCGATGGGCCTGGAGTCGGTTCTGGTGATCACCGATACGCTCGAGGAAAACCTGCTGCTGGCATCGCGCAACCTGCCGAACGTGCTGGTTGTCGAGCCACGTCACGCTGACCCGATGTCGCTGGTGTTCTACAAAAAAGTTCTGGTCACCAAAGCAGCGCTGGCCAAGCTTGAGGAGATGTTCGCATGAGCGGCGTAATGAAATTCAGCGAAGAGCGCCTGATGAAGGTGCTCCAGGCGCCGGTCATTTCCGAGAAGGCCACCATGGTCGCGGAAAAGAACGAGCAGATCGTGTTCCGCGTATTGCCGGATGCGACCAAGCCTGAAATCAAGGCAGCCGTTGAACTGTTGTTCAAGGTTGAAGTCCTGTCGGTGCAGACAGTCAATCGCGAAGGTAAGCAAAAGCGTTCGGGCCGTTTCAATGGCCGTCGCAACCATACCAAGCGTGCTTTCGTGTGCCTGAAGCCTGGCCAGGAAATCAATTTTGTCGAGGAGGCTAAATAATGGCACTCGTAAAGATGAAACCAACCTCGCCAGGCCGTCGCGGCATGGTGAAGGTTGTGAACCCGGACCTGTACAAAGGTCGTCCGTTCGCAGCCCTGGTTGAAAAGAAATCGAAGACGGCTGGCCGTAACAACAACGGTCACATCACCACCCGCCATATCGGCGGCGGTCACAAGCAGCACTATCGCCTGATCGACTTCAAGCGTCAGAAGGATGGTATTCCGGCAAAGGTCGAGCGTATTGAATACGATCCGAACCGTACCGCGAACATCGCCCTGCTGTGCTACGCAGACGGTGAGCGCCAGTACATCATCGCGACCAAAGGCATGGCCGTTGGCGACGCAGTGATGAATGGCTCGGAAGCGCCGATCAAGTCGGGCAACTGCCTGCCGATCCGCAACATCCCTGTCGGTACCGTGATGCATTGCGTCGAAATGCTGCCAGGTAAGGGTGCCCAGATGGCCCGTACCGCCGGCGCCGGCGTCGTGCTGATGGCACGCGAAGGCACCTACGCCCAGGTCCGCCTGCGTTCGGGTGAAGTGCGCCGCGTCCACATCGAATGCCGTGCAACGGTAGGCGAAGTGGGTAACGCCGAGCACAGCCTGCGCAAGATCGGTAAAGCTGGTGCGATGCGCTGGCGCGGTGTTCGTCCTACCGTCCGCGGTGTGGTCATGAACCCGGTCGATCACCCGCACGGTGGTGGTGAAGGTAAAACCGCAGCTGGTCGTCATCCAGTGTCGCCTTGGGGCCAACAGACGAAGGGTAAGAAGACGCGCCGTAACAAGCGTACGACTTCGATGATCGTCTCGCGCCGCGGCAAGAAATAAGGGATAAGAAATGACACGTTCATTGAAAAAAGGGCCGTTTCAAGACGCCCACCTGGTGAAAAAAGTCGAAGCCGCGCAAGCGAACAAAGACAAAAAGCCAGTCAAAACCTGGTCGCGCCGCTCGACGATCTCGCCTGACTTCATCGGCCTGACGATCGCGGTCCATAACGGCAAGCTGCACGTGCCTGTTTATGTGTCCGAAAACATGGTCGGCCACAAGCTTGGCGAATTCGCACTGACCCGTACGTTCAAGGGCCATGCCGCTGACAAGAAGGCGAAGAAATAATGGAAACCAAAGCTATCCTCAAAGGTGTGCGCCTGTCGGACCAAAAGGGCCGTCTGGTTGCCGATCTGATCCGTGGCAAGAAAGTTGATGCAGCACTCAACATCCTGCAATTCAGCCCGAAAAAAGGTGCAACGATCATCAAGAAAGTACTCGAGTCCGCAATCGCGAACGCCGAGCACAATGATGGCGCTGACATCGACGAGCTGAAAGTCGTTCAGATCTACGTAGAAAAGGGCCCGATCCTGAAGCGCTTCACTGCACGCGCTAAAGGCCGGGGCGATCGTATCTCGAAACAATCCTGTCACATCTACGTGACTGTCGGTAACTAAGGGGTCACGATGGGACAGAAGATTCATCCAACAGGCTTTCGCCTGTCAGTAACCCGTAACTGGGCGTCGCGTTGGTACGCGGGCAATGGTAACTTTGCCCAGATGCTGAACGAAGACCTCAAGGCACGTGCTTACCTGAAAAAGAAACTGAAGAACGCTTCGGTTGGCCGTATCGTCATCGAGCGTCCTGCAAAGAACGCACGCTTCACGATCTACAGCTCGCGCCCAGGCGTGGTCATTGGTAAAAAAGGCGAAGACATCGAAGTACTGAAGTCGGCGCTGACCAAGATCATGGGCGTGCCTGTGCACGTGAACATCGAAGAGATCCGCAAGCCGGAAATCGACTCGCAGCTGATCGCCGATTCGATCTCGCAGCAGCTGGAAAAGCGTATTATGTTCCGCCGCGCAATGAAGCGCGCGATGCAGAACGCGATGCGCCTGGGCGCCCTCGGCATCAAGATCATGTCGTCGGGCCGCCTGAACGGTATCGAAATCGCACGTACCGAATGGTACCGTGAAGGCCGTGTGCCTCTGCACACCCTGCGCGCCGATATCGACTACGGTACCAGCGAAGCATCGACCACCTACGGCATCATCGGCGTCAAGGTCTGGGTCTACAAGGGCGACCGTTCGGTCACCGGCGAAGCACCAGTCATCGAGACCCCAGCCGACGAGAAGAAGTCCCGCGGTCCGCGCCGTGACGATGGCAAGCCAGCTGGCCGCCCACGTCCAGCCGGTGCCAAAACCCCAGCTGCGCCGACCGTGCGTGCACGTCCGGCCGTCAAGTTGCCGGCTGCCGCTGCCGCTGCCCCAGCTGAGAAAGCAGGAGAATAACCATGCTGCAACCAGCACGCAGGAAGTATCGTAAAGAGCAGAAAGGCCGTAACACCGGCATTTCGCACACCCGCGGCACCGCTGTGTCGTTCGGTGAGTTCGGCCTGAAAGCCGTTGCCCGTGGTCGTATCACGGCACGCCAGATCGAAGCCGCTCGTCGCGCAATGACCCGCCACATCAAGCGTGGCGGCCGTATCTGGATCCGTATCTTCCCGGACAAGCCGATTTCGAACAAGCCGGCCGAAGTCCGTATGGGTAACGGTAAAGGTAACCCGGAGTACTACGTCGCTGAAATTCAGCCAGGCAAGGTACTGTACGAAATGGACGGCGTCGCAGAAGAACTGGCGCGTGAAGCATTCCGCCTGGCTGCCGCCAAACTGCCACTGGCCACGACCTTCGTCGTACGCCAGGTCGGCCAATAAAAGGAGTTGTAGATGAAAGCAACAGAACTCCGCGGCAAAGACCAGGACGCTCTGCAAAAAGAGCTGAATGAGTTGTTGAAGGCCCAGTTCGGCATGCGCATGCAAATCGCTACGCAACAGCTGAGCAACACTTCGCAGCTCAAGAAGGTGCGCCGCGACATCGCGCGTGTGAAGACGGTAATGAACTCGAAGGATGCAAAATGACTGAAACCACTAAAGTAGCGCTCAAGCGTACGCTGGTCGGTAAGGTTGTTTCCGACAAGATGGACAAGACGGTTACCGTCATGATCGAGCGTCACGTCAAGCACCCGCTGTACGGCAAGATCATCATGCGCTCGAACAAGTATCACGCGCATGACGAGACCAACTCGGCCAAGACCGGTGATACGGTTGAAATCCAGGAAGGTCGCCCGATCTCGAAGACCAAGGCATGGACCGTTACCCGTGTTGTGCAAGTAGCACAGGTACTGTAAATGTTGTAGGACGGTGGTGCAGCTGATCGCTCAGTTGCACGACCTGAAGAATGTTCTTGCGGGCCCGCCAGTATTCTGCGATACTAGCGGGCTTCGTTCATGTATTGCCGCATTTTTAGTCACCCCGGTGTAAGCGGCCTGAACCGAAAAGTTACTGGAAAGTCCATCACCCAATCAGCAGCGCCCAGCAGGGCAATGTTGGCGGGACCAAGACTGACCGCAGGCCCACGCTGTGGGGTTTCTTCGGCTTAAGTTGGGAAAGAGAATACTATGATTCAAACTGAAAGCCGGCTCGAAGTGGCCGACAATACTGGTGCCAAAGAAGTTATGTGCATCAAGGTATTGGGCGGTTCCAAGCGCCGTTATGCTGGCATTGGCGACGTGATCAAGGTAACCATCAAGGTTGCTGCGCCACGCGGCCGTGTCAAAAAAGGTGAAATTTATAACGCCGTGGTTGTGCGCACTGCAAAAGGTGTTCGCCGCCAAGACGGTTCGCTGGTGAAGTTCGACAGCAATGCTGCTGTCCTGCTCAACGCCAAGCTCGAACCGATCGGTACCCGTATTTTTGGACCAGTCACGCGCGAACTGCGTACTGAGAAGTTCATGAAGATCGTGTCCCTGGCACCTGAAGTTCTGTAAGGAGTCGTAATGGATAAGATTCGTAAAAACGACGAAGTCATCGTTCTGACCGGCAAAGACAAGGGCAAGCGCGGTGTTGTTCAGCAGCGTATCGATGCTGAGCATGTCGTGGTTGAAGGCGTCAACGTCGCTAAAAAAGCGACCAAGCCTAACCCAATGACCGGCGTAACTGGTGGTATCGTCGATAAGACTATGCCGATTCACGTGTCCAACGTTGCATTGTTCAATGCAGCGACTGGCAAGGCAGACCGCGTAGGCTTCAAGGATGTAGACGGCAAGAAAGTCCGCATCTTCAAGTCCTCCGGCGAAGTAGTGAAGGTTTAATCATGGCCCGTCTTCATCAAATCTACAAAGAAAAGGTCGTTGCTGACCTGGTAGCCAAGTACGGCTACAAATCGGCAATGGAAGTGCCGCGCCTGACCAAGATCACCCTGAACATGGGTGTGGGTGAGGCAATCGCTGACAAGAAAGTCCTGGAGCACGCTGTTGCCGACCTGACCAAGATCGCCGGCCAGAAGCCAGTGACCACCAAGTCGCGCAAGGCAATCGCGGGTTTCAAGATCCGTGAAGGCTACCCGATCGGTACCATGGTCACCCTGCGTGGCGCTCGCATGTACGAGTTCCTGGATCGTCTGATCACCGTGGCCCTGCCGCGCGTGCGTGACTTCCGCGGTGTCAATGGCAAGTCGTTCGATGGTCGTGGCAACTACAACATCGGTGTCAAGGAACAGATCATCTTCCCTGAGATCGAGTACGACAAGATCGACGCACTGCGTGGTATGAACATTTCGATCACCACGACCGCCAAGACCGACGACGAAGCGAAAGCTCTGCTCGCCGCCTTTAAATTCCCGTTCAGGAACTAATAGATCATGGCAAAACTCGCACTGATTAACCGTGAACAGAAGCGTGCAGACCTGGTGGAGAAATTCGCCGCAAAGCGTGCCGCTCTGAAGGCCATCATCGATGACCAGTCCAAGTCGGAAGAGGAGCGCTATGAAGCTCGTCTGAAGTTGCAGGCCCTGCCGCGCAACTCGGCCCCGACCCGCCAGCGTAACCGCTGCGCAGTGACCGGCCGTCCACGTGGCACGTTCCGTAAATTCGGTCTGGCCCGTATCAAGCTCCGTGAGTTCGCCATGCGTGGCGAGATTCCGGGTATGACTAAAGCAAGCTGGTAATAGGAGAATATGCAATGAGTATGAGCGATCCTATCGCCGATATGCTGACCCGCATCCGCAATGCGCAAGGTGTTCAGAAGACGACCGTGGCCATGCCATCGTCGAAAGTGAAAATTGCCATCGCCAACGTCCTCAAGGACGAGGGTTACATTGAAGATTTCGCCGTCACTGCAGAAGGTGGCAAAGCGGAACTGAAAATCGGTTTGAAGTATTACGTAGGCCGTCCGGTCATCGAGCGCTTAGAGCGTGTATCCCGTCCAGGGCTGCGCGTCTACAAGGGCAAAGATGAAATCCCGAGCGTCATGAATGGCTTGGGCGTGGCGATCGTGTCGACTCCGCAAGGCGTCATGACGGACCGCAAAGCGCGCGCTACCGGTGTCGGCGGCGAAGTTATTTGCTACGTGGCTTAAGGAGTAGACGATGTCTCGAGTAGCTAAGATGCCAATCGCTGTCCCAGCTGGCGCCGAAGTGGCGATCACTGCAGCAGCGATCACGGTCAAGGGCCCATTGGGCACCCTGACCCAGAGCCTGAATGGCCTGGTAAAAGTAGAAAACAAAGATGGCACCCTGACGTTCGACGTAGTCGACGACAGCCGTGAATCGAATGCGATGTCCGGCACCCTGCGTGCCCTGGTCAACAATATGGTGACCGGTGTAACCAAGGGCTTCGAGAAGAAGCTGTCGCTGGTCGGCGTGGGCTACAAAGCCCAGGCTGCTGGTGACAAGCTGAACCTGTCGCTCGGTTTCTCGCATCCAGTCGCTCACGCGATGCCGCAAGGCGTCACTGCAACGACCCCAACCCCGACCGAAATCATCATCAAGGGTATCGATCGTCAACAGGTTGGCCAGGTTGCCGCTGAAGTGCGTGCTTACCGCTCCCCTGAGCCTTACAAAGGCAAGGGCGTCCGCTATGTGGACGAAGTGGTTAAGCTTAAAGAAACCAAGAAGAAATAATAGGGCTGACCATGGACAAGAAAGAATCACGTCTGCGTCGTGGACGCCAGACCCGCATCAAGATCGCGCAGCTTGGCGTGAACCGCCTGTCGGTACACCGCACCAACCTGCACATCTATGCGAACCTGATCTCGCCGGACGCACAAGTGCTCGTTTCCGCTTCGACCCTCGAAGCAGAAGTGCGCGCCGAGCTGGCAGGCCAGAGCGGCAAGGGTGGCAATGCCGCCGCTGCTGCACTGGTAGGCAAGCGCGTTGCGGAAAAAGCACTGAAAGCAGGAATCACCGAAGTTGCGTTCGATCGCTCGGGTTTCCGTTACCACGGCCGTGTCAAGGCGCTGGCGGAAGCCGCGCGTGAAGCCGGTCTGAAGTTCTAAGGAAGAATCGTCATGGCAAAAATGCAAGCAAAAATGCAAAGCGACAAGCCGGATGATGGCATGCGCGAAAAAATGATCGCGATCAACCGCGTGACCAAAGTGGTCAAGGGTGGTCGTATCATGGGCTTCGCAGCACTGACCGTAGTTGGTGACGGCGATGGCCGCATCGGCATGGGCAAGGGCAAGTCGAAAGAAGTACCGGTCGGTGTGCAGAAGGCAATGGAAGAAGCCCGCCGCAACCTGATCAAGGTACCTCTCAAGAACGGCACCCTGCACCACACCGTGACCGGCCGCCACGGCGCATCGAAAGTCATGATGTCGCCAGCCAAGCCAGGTACTGGCGTGATCGCCGGCGGTGCAATGCGCGCTATCTTCGAAGTGATGGGCGTGACCGACGTGGTCGCCAAGTCCACCGGTTCGTCGAATCCTTACAACCTCGTCCGCGCAACGCTGGACGGCCTGTCGAAGATGAGCACCGCTTCCGACATCGCCGCCAAGCGTGGCAAGTCGGTCGAAGAGATCATGGGCTAAGGTGAAGACAATGGCAAACACCATCAAAGTACAATTGGTCAAGGGCTTGATCGGCACGAAGCAGGATCACCGTGCCACCGTACGCGGCCTGGGCCTGCGTCGTGTCAACTCGGTTTCCGAGTTGCAGGACACCCCATCCGTGCGCGGCATGATCAACAAAGTGTCCTACCTCGTTAAAGTTGTCTCTTAAGCGCTTGCGCTGACGAGAACGGAGAAAACAATGGAATTGAATACGATTCAACCAGCTGACGGCGCCAAGCACTACAAGCGTCGCGTCGGCCGCGGTATCGGCTCCGGCCTGGGCAAGACCGCAGGTCGTGGCCACAAGGGTCAGAAGTCGCGTTCGGGCGGTTTCCACAAGGTCGGCTTCGAAGGCGGTCAGATGCCTCTGCAGCGCCGTCTGCCTAAGCGTGGTTTCAAGTCGCTCAACGCAACCTTCAAAGCTGAAGTGCGCCTGTCCGACCTGAACAACCTGCCAGTCGGCGACGTCGACATTCTGGTTCTGAAGCAAGCGGGCATCCTTGCAGTGCTGGCGCGCGATGTGCGCGTGATTCTGTCCGGCGAAGTCACCAAAGCGGTGAACCTCAAAGGCCTGAAAGTCACTGCGGGCGCCAAAGCGGCAATCGAAGCAGCCGGCGGCTCGGTAGCTTAAGTTGCGGCCTAACAGCTTGATCGGAGCATAAAGTGGCGACTAATTCACAACTCGGTAAAAGTGCAGCGTCCGGTTTCCCTTGGGGCCGGCTCTGGTTTTTGCTTGGCGCATTGGTCGTATATCGCATCGGTGCCCACGTCCCTGTACCGGGCATCGACCCGGTACAACTGGCGTCGCTGTTCAAGCAGAACGAAGGCGGCATCCTGGGCATGTTCAACATGTTCTCGGGTGGCGCGCTGGAACGTTTCACGGTATTTGCACTCGGCATCATGCCGTACATTTCGGCCTCGATCATCATGCAGCTGGCGTCCATCGTGTCGCCCCAGCTGGAAGCACTGAAGAAAGAGGGCGAAGCAGGACGCCGCAAGATCACCCAGTACACCCGCTACTTCACGGTAGCGCTGGCGCTGTTCCAGGCCTTCGGCATTGCCGTCGCGCTTGAGTCGCAGGCCGGACTGGTTATCGATCCTGGCATGGCATTCCGCTTCGTGACCGTGGTGACCCTGTTGACGGGTACCATGTTCCTGATGTGGCTCGGCGAGCAGATCACCGAGCGCGGCCTGGGCAACGGTATCTCGATCATTATTTTTGCCGGTATTGCAGCCGGTCTGCCGTCGGCACTGGGTGGTTTGTTCTCCCTGGTTTCGAGCGGTTCGATCAGCAGCCTGGCAGCGATCTTCATCGTGATCCTGGTAGCAGCGGTTACTTATCTCGTCGTGTTCGTTGAACGTGGCCAGCGCAAGATCCTGGTCAACTATGCGAAACGCCAGGTCGGCAACAAAGTGTACGGCGGCCAAACCAGCCACCTGCCTCTGAAGCTGAACATGGCAGGCGTGATCCCGCCGATCTTTGCATCGTCGATCATCCTGTTCCCGGCAACGATCGTGGACTGGTTCACGCGCGGCAAGGATTCGACCTCGCCTGTGATCGGCTTCCTGAAGGATCTGGCGGCATCGCTGTCGCCGGGCGAACCGATCCATGCGTTGCTGTATGCGGTGGCCATCGTGTTCTTCTGTTTCTTCTATACCGCGCTGGTATTCAACAGCAAGGAAACAGCGGACAACTTGAAGAAGAGCGGCGCGTTTGTCCCGGGGATTCGTCCTGGTGACCAGACCGCACGCTACATCGACAAGATCCTGATGCGCCTGACCCTGGCTGGTGCCGTCTACATAACGGCAGTCTGCTTGTTGCCTGAATTTATGCAAGCCCAATGGAAAGTGCCATTCTACTTTGGCGGTACTTCCCTGTTGATTATTGTGGTTGTCACCATGGACTTCATGGCGCAAGTACAGAACTACGTCATGTCGCAGCAATATGAATCGCTGCTGCGCAAGGCAAATTTCAAGGGCGGAATCCCGACGCGGTAACCCTTAGGGTTAAGCGAACCAGGAGTGCACAAACCGAATGGCAAAAGACGACGTCATCCAAATGCAGGGCGAGATTCTTGAGAATCTGCCGAATGCAACGTTTCGAGTGAAGCTGGAAAACGGGCACGTGGTGCTCGGACACATCTCCGGTAAGATGCGGATGAACTATATCCGCATCCTCCCTGGCGACAAGGTAACGGTGGAACTCACGCCGTACGACTTGTCCCGGGCCCGGATCGTGTTCCGGACCAAGTAAAAATTTAAGTAACTGAACCAATCCGAAAAAAGAGAGTGCAAAAATGAAAGTTCTCGCATCAGTCAAGCGGATCTGCCGCAACTGCAAAGTGATCAAGCGCAAAGGCGTCGTTCGCGTCATCTGCATCGAGCCGCGCCACAAGCAGCGTCAAGGTTAATTTAACGTTATTTATTGAGGAATAACGAATGGCACGTATTGCAGGGGTTAATATCCCAAATCATCAGCACACCGTAATCGGCCTCACCGCCATCTACGGCATCGGCCGTCCTCGTTCGCAGAAAATCTGCGCCGAGACCGGTGTACCGACCAACAAGAAGGTCAAGGACCTGGACGACTCCGAACTGGAAAAACTGCGTGATGCAGTTGGCACGTTCGTAGTTGAAGGCGATCTGCGCCGTGAGCTCTCCATGAACATCAAGCGTTTGATGGACCTGGGTTGCTACCGCGGCATGCGTCACCGCAAGGGCCTGCCAGTGCGCGGTCAGCGTACCCGCACCAATGCTCGTACTCGCAAGGGTCCGCGCAAGGCCGCACAATCGCTCAAGAAATAATCTAGGAAACGACCATGGCTAAGCAACAAAGCAGCGCCGCAGCAGCGCGCGTACGCAAAAAAGTTAAAAAGAACGTCGCCGAAGGTATCGCACACGTGCACGCTTCGTTCAACAACACCATCATCACGATCACCGATCGCCAGGGCAATGCCCTGTCGTGGGCGACGTCCGGCGGTGCTGGCTTCAAGGGTTCGCGTAAATCGACCCCGTTCGCAGCGCAGGTTGCGGCCGAAGCAGCAGGCAAGGTCGCTGTCGA
>DASWSX010000020.1:0-3342 GCA_036402435.1 Telluria sp.
TCGAAAAGATCCGCGACGAAGAAAAGTACGACGACCTCGATACCCTGACGGCCGCCATCGCGCGCGACTCCGGCCAGGCGCGCGACTATTTTGCGCAGCGCGCCGGCGCCCTTACCGCCACCGACCGAATTTGACCGGGACGACCATGCCGCCGCGCGGCACGCCGCATCCCGAAAAACCAGTTACACACGATTGAAGAAAAACATGTCCGATACCAGCAAACCAGCAGACCAGCAAAAAGCCCAGCAAGCCCCGAAAGGCGCCAGGAAACCCGAGAGCAAATACCCGGTCAACATGACCGACACGCCGTTCCCGATGCGCGGCGACCTGGCCAAGCGCGAGCCGGGCTGGGTCAAGCAGTGGCAGGACAAGAAGGTCTATGAGCGCATCCGCAAGGCCGCCAAGGGCCGCCCGATGTTCGTGCTGCACGACGGCCCGCCGTACGCCAACGGCGACATCCACCTGGGCCACGCCGTCAACAAGATTTTGAAGGACATGGTCGTCAAGGCGCGCACCATCGCCGGCTTCGACGCGCCCTACGTTCCGGGCTGGGACTGCCACGGCATGCCGATCGAGATCCAGATCGAAAAACAGTACGGCAAGAACCTGCCGACCGCCGAAGTGCTGACCAAGGCGCGCGCGTACGCGCTGGAGCAGGTCGAGCGCCAGAAGAAGGACTTCATCCGCCTGGGCGTGCTGGGCGAGTGGGACAACCCATACCTGACGATGGCATACCGGAACGAGGCGGACGAACTGCGCGCGCTCGGCAAAATGCTCGACAAGGGCTACGTCTACCGCGGCCTGAAGCCGGTCAACTGGTGCTTCGACTGCGGCTCTGCGCTGGCCGAGGCGGAAGTCGAATACCAGGACAAGCGCGACCCGGCGATCGACGTCGGCTTCCCGTTCGCCGAACCTGAAAAGCTGGCGGCCGCGTTCGGCCTGCCTGCCCTGCCTGCGGGTGATGGCTTTATCGTCATCTGGACCACGACGCCATGGACCATCCCGTCCAACCAGGCGCTGAACGTCAATCCGGAAATCACCTACGCGCTGGTCGAGACCAGCCGCGAAGGCAAGCCACTGCTGCTGATCCTCGCCGCCGACCTGGTCGAAGCCTGCCTGCAGCGCTTCAAGCTCGAAGGCAAAGTCGTCGCCACCACCACGGGCGAAAAGCTGGGCGGGATCGAGTTCAAGCACCCGCTGCACGCAGCCGATCCTTTCTTCAACCGCCGCTCGCCGCTGTACCTGGCCGACTACGTCACCACCGAAAGCGGCACCGGCGTGGTCCATTCCGCGCCTGCCTACGGCCAGGACGACTTCATCTCGTGCAAAGAGCACGGCATGAAGGACGACGAGATCCTGACCCCGGTGATGGGCGACGGCCGCTTCGCCTCGACCCTGCCGCTGTTTGGCGGCATGACGATCTGGGAAGCCTCCAAGCCGATCTGCAGCGCGCTGACCGAAGCGGGCGCCCTGTTCGAACTGAAGATGTTCGACCACAGCTACATGCACTGCTGGCGCCACAAGACCCCGATCGTCTACCGCGCCACCTCGCAGTGGTTCGCCGGCATGGACATCACCCCCAAGGACGGCGGCGCCACCTTGCGCGAGACCGCGCTCAATGGCATCGCGCAGACCCGGTTCTTCCCGGACTGGGGCCAGGCGCGCCTGCACGGCATGATCGCCAACCGTCCCGACTGGACCCTGTCGCGCCAGCGCCAGTGGGGCGTGCCGATGGCCTTCTTCATCCACAAGGAGACTGGCGAGCTGCACCCGAATACCCCTGAGCTGCTGGAAAAGGTCGCCCAGCTGATCGAGAAGGAAGGCATCGACGCCTGGCTGAAAATCGAGCCAAAGGACTTCCTCGAACGCGCTGACGTCGACATGTACATCAAGAACAAGGACACCCTCGACGTCTGGTTCGACTCCGGCAGCACGCACCAGACGGTGCTGCGCGGCTCGCACGCGGCCCAGTCGCAGTTCCCGGCCGACCTGTACCTCGAAGGCTCGGACCAGCACCGCGGCTGGTTCCACTCGTCGCTGCTGACGTCCTCGATGCTCAATGGCCAGCCGCCGTACAAGGCGCTGCTGACGCACGGCTTCACGGTCGACGCCGAGGGCAAGAAGATGTCCAAGTCGCTGGGCAACACGCTGGCGCCGCAAAAAATCTCCGACACGCTCGGCGCCGACATCCTGCGCCTGTGGGTCGCCTCGACCGACTACACGGGCGAGCTGTCGATCAGCGACGAGATCCTCAAGCGCGTCACCGAATCGTACCGACGCATCCGCAACACGCTGCGCTTCCTGCTGGCCAATACGTCGGACTTCGACCCGGCCAAAAACGCCGTGGCGATTCCCGACATGCTCGAGATCGACCGCTATGCCCTGGCCAGCATGGCCACGCTGCAGGCCGACATCGGCAAGCACTACGAGTCGTTCGAGTTCCACCCGGTCGTCTCGCGCCTGCAGAACTACTGCTCGGAAGACCTGGGCGGCTTCTACCTCGACATCCTGAAGGACCGCCTGTACACCACCGCCATCGATTCGCAGGCGCGCCGTTCGGCCCAGACCGCGCTGTGGCACATCACGCAAAGCCTGCTGCGCCTGATGGCGCCGATGCTGTCGTTCACCGCCGAAGAAGCGTGGGCAGTGTTCGCGGGCGAACAAGCCTACAAGGACAGCGACGAGACCATCTTCACGCAGACCTACTGGAACCTGCCTGAAGTCGGCGACGCCGCCACCCTGCTGGCCAAGTACGCGACGCTGCGCGAAGTGCGCGCCGAAGTGACCAAGCAGCTCGAGGAAGTCCGCGGCTCGGGCGCGATCGGCTCGTCGCTGCAGGCCGAACTGGCCATCAAGGCTTCGGGCGACAAGTACAAGGCACTGGCCAGCCTGGACGATGACCTGAAGTTCGTGTTCATCACCTCCAGCGCCAGCACCGAGGAAGTGGCAAGCGAAACCGACGAAGCCGTCGCCGTCACCGCATCGGCCGCGCCGAAGTGCGAGCGCTGCTGGCACTACCGCCCTGACGTCGGTGCCCACCCCGAGCACGCGGGCCTGTGCGGCCGCTGCTACAGCAACCTGTTCGGCAGCGGCGAAAAGCGCGCCTTCGCATAACCCTTCTACTGACGACCAATGGCAACCAAAAAATCGACGTTCTCCGTCTCCTCGAAAGCCCGCTCCAGCCTGACCCCATGGCTGGGGATTGCAGCGATCGTGGTCCTGCTCGACCAGATCACCAAGATCACCATCGAGCGCCTGTTCGTGTATGGCGAAGAACGCGTCGTCACATCGTTCTTCAACCTGGTGCTGGCGTATAACCGCGGCGCCGCGTTCAGCTTCCTG
>DASWSX010000021.1:0-3091 GCA_036402435.1 Telluria sp.
CTGCTGGCCGCGAACAACGCGATGTCGCTGTTCGGCGACAAGAAGCTGATCGAGCTGCGCATCCCGACCGGCAAGCCGGGCAAGGACGGCGGCGCCGCGCTGCAAAGCTATGCCAAGGACCTCAATCCCGACAACCTGACCCTGATCACGCTGCCCAAGCTGGACTGGCAGACGGCCAAGGCGGCGTGGGTGGGAAGCCTGCAGCAGGCCGCCGTTTATATCGAGATCCCGACGATCGAGCGCGCGCAGCTGCCCGGATGGATCGGCACCCGGCTGGCGGCGCAAGGCCAGAGTGCGGACCGGCAGGGGCTGGACTTCATCGCCGACCGCGTCGAGGGCAACCTGCTGGCGGCGCACCAGGAAATCCAGAAGCTCGGGCTGCTGCATGAGCCGGGCAAGCTGACGTTCGAGCAGATCCACGACGCGGTGCTGAACGTGGCGCGCTACGACGTGTTCAAGCTGAGCGAGGCGATGCTGTCGGGCGACGCCGCCCGGCTGGTGCGCATGCTGGAGGGCCTGAAAGGCGAGGGCGAGGCACTGCCGCTGGTGCTGTGGGCCGTCGCCGAGGAAATCCGCACGCTGTTAAAATTGAAATCCGGGATGGCGCAGGGCAGGCCGCTCGGCATGCTGCTCAAGGAATACCGTATCTGGGGCCCGCGCGAGCGCATGATGGAGCCGGCGCTGCGCCGCATCAGCCTTCCGACGCTGGAAGCTGCGATGCGCGAGGCGGCGCAGGTGGACAAGATGGTCAAGGGCCTGCGCGCCAAGGCGTTCGCGGGCGATGCGTGGGACGCGATGCTGCAGCTGGCTTTGAAGGTGGCCAGGGGCTGATCGAGGCTGGCGGATGCGGCTTTCAGCCTTGTCCGCCCTGCGAAACCCTCGCGACCGTAGGACGGATAAGGCTGATAGCTCGGCGCTCCCAGCCGCATCCGCCGAACAGCTGCATAAAGAACCGCACATATGAACATCACCGACTACATGCAAACCACCGGCCGCCAGGCCCGCGCCGCTTCGCGCGCGATGGCGCGTGCCGACACCGCCACCCGCAATCGCGCGCTGCTGCTGATCGCCGACGCCATCGTGCGCGACGCGGCCCTGCTGCGCGCCGCCAACCAGCTCGACCTCGACGCCGCCACGGCCTCCGGCCTCGACCCGGCCATGATCGACCGCCTGACGCTGTCCGAGGCCGCCATCGCGACCATGGTCGAAGGCCTGCGCCAGATCGTGTCCTTGCCCGACCCGGTCGGCGAAATCTCGAACATGAAGGTGCGCCCGAGCGGCATCCAGGTCGGCCAGATGCGCGTGCCGCTCGGCGTCATCGGCATCATCTACGAAGCGCGCCCGAACGTCACGGTCGACGCGGCGGGCCTGTGCATCAAGAGCGGCAACGCCACCATCCTGCGCGGCGGGTCCGAAGCCATCAACTGCAACCGCGCGCTGGCCAAAATCGTCGCCGAAGGACTGGCCGGCGCCGGCCTGCCGGCCCATGGCGTCCAGATCGTCGACACCACCGACCGCGCCGCGGTCGGCGCCTTGATCACGATGCCCGAGTACGTGGACGTGATCGTCCCGCGCGGCGGCAAAGGATTGATCGCGCGCCTGATGCTTGAGGCGACGGTCCCGATGATCAAGCACCTCGACGGCATCTGCCATGTCTACATCGACGCGAAAGCCGACCTGGCCAAGGCCGTCCCGATTGCGTTCAACGCGAAATGCCACCGGTACGGCACCTGCAACACGATGGAAACGCTGCTGGTCGAACGCAGCATCGCGCCGGCGGTTCTGCCGAAGCTCGCCGAGCTGTATGCGGCCAACCAGGTGGAGCTGCGCGCCGATCCCGAAGCCCACCGGCTGCTGGCGGGCTATCCGCACCTCGTTGAAGCCGTCGAAGAAGACTGGAAGACGGAATACCTGGCGGCCATCCTTGCCGTAAAAGTGGTAGCCGGCATCGACGAGGCAATGGACCACATCGCCACCTACTCGTCGAAGCACACCGAGTCGATCATCACGGAAGACTACAGCGCTGCGATGCGCTTCCTGCGCGAGGTCGATTCCGCATCGGTGATGGTGAACGCCTCGACGCGCTTCGCCGATGGTTTCGAATACGGACTTGGGGCCGAAATCGGCATCTCGAACGACAAGCTGCATGCACGCGGCCCGGTCGGGCTGGAAGGCCTGACTTCACTGAAGTACGTCGTGTTCGGACACGGCGAAATACGTAGTTAACCAACCTCGGGATCCCAATGCTCTGGATTAAAGCACTGCACATCGTTTTCGTCATCTCCTGGTTCGCCGGCCTGTTCTACTTGCCGCGGATCTTTGTCAACCTGGCGATGGAGACCGAAACGGTGGCACATGCGCGCTTGCTGCTGATGGCACGCAAGCTGTATCGCTTCACGTCGATCCTGATGGTCCCCGCGCTGATCTTCGGTATCTGGCTGTGGCTTGGCTATGGCTTCAGAGGCGGCTGGATGCATGCAAAGCTGACGCTGGTCGTACTGGCCGTCGGCTACCATCACGCATGCGGGTCGTTGCTGAAGAAGTTCGAAAACGCCGCCAACAAACGCAGCCACACCTGGTACCGCTGGTTCAACGAGGTGCCGGTAGTCCTGCTGGTGGCGATCGTTGTCCTGGTGGTGGTCAAACCGTTCTGACGAGGTGATGCCATGACCAAAACCGTCGGCTATTTCCTGTCACCGCAGTCGCCGTGGTGCTACCTGGGCCATCAGCGCCTGGTGGAGCTGGTGCGCGACACCGGCGCGCAGGTCGAGTTGAAGCCATTCGACCTCGGCAAGGTATTCAGCGTATCGGGCGGCGTGC
Source organism: Telluria sp. (assembly GCA_036402435.1). Classification (GTDB taxonomy): domain Bacteria; phylum Pseudomonadota; class Gammaproteobacteria; order Burkholderiales; family Burkholderiaceae_D; genus Telluria_A. Next base: position 2,821 of record DASWSX010000021.1, read on the forward strand.
CGCTGGCAAAGCGCGCGCCGCAACGCCAGGCCTACCGCCTGGTCGAGATCGAACGATGGGCTAAATTCCTCGGCCTGCCGATCAATCCGCAGCCGCAGTTCTTTCCGGTGTCGACCGATGCTGCGTCGGCCCTGATCATTGCCGCGCGCACCAGCCTGGGCGTCGATGCGGCGCTGGCACTGTCGGGGGCGATCATGCGCGCGCTGTGGGCGGAAGAGAAGAACATCGCCGACGAGGACACGCTGGCGCAAATCGCCGACCTGTGCGGCTT
>DASWSX010000022.1:0-6544 GCA_036402435.1 Telluria sp.
CATGTCGAGGTTGGTCTCGACGCCGGTGTCGTTGCCGACTTCGTCCTTGCCCTTCGAGGCGATCCAGTTCAGGTAGCCTTCGAACGACACGCGCTCGCTCAGCGGGATGCCCCATACGGCGTTGAACATCGGATGCACGTCATACGAATAACGGCCGTTGACGTTCGAGATCGGCGGGAATGCGCCGCTCGGCGCATTGCTCTCACGCAGACCCAGGATGCTGGTGTTCAGGAAGCCTGGCACATCCCACATAATGGTAGGACCAGCGACCAGCATGCGCTTGCGCGAGTTGTAGCCGACGTCGTTTTTGGTGTTCCAGTCGAAACCGACGGTCGCGCCAAGGCCGCGTACCTTGCCGAACTTGATGTCCGAGCCGCGCAGCTTGCCGAAGTCGACGGTATGACGGTACACAACGTAGGCTTCCTGCGCGCCTTCATCCTGGGTCAGCGAGCCCGGATCGGTTTCGTCCGACTGCAGCAGGTCGACGTTGAAGAAGTTGCTGCCGTATTTGTAGCCGCTTGCATGGGTCAGCGCGAAGATGTGCTTCTTGACGTCCTGCGGGTTGAACGGCTCGGCGAACTTGGTGCCGGTCCTCCAGCTGATCGAAGTGTCGCTCCAGTCGGCGGCTTGCGCGCTCGCGCTCATTGCAAAGGCGGCGGCCAGGCACAGCGGGACGAGGCGTGTCTTCATTTGATGCATTTTGACTCCAAAAGTAAGTTGCAATAAAAAGAATCGCATGCGCCCGGATCACGAGCACAGTTCAAAATTCCAATACCTATTATATTTTGTTGCGTATAATCACGGCCTCCCCGGGTGGCGCCAGCGCCAAAATTTCCTGTTTTTAGCCTTGATGAACAGCGAGGGTGTTGTTTATGCGCCTAATCGTTGGTCGCCACGAGTCCTATGACCTATAAATATTGCAGAAACGGCTACGATATGTGCTCGTTAGATGAGCAGGGCGAGGCATGACAACGCGTCTGGAGCTGCACGAGATCACCAAACGGTATCCCTCCGTGGTCGCCAACGACCGCATCAGCCTGTCCGTGGAGCCGGGTGAAATCCACGCTGTGCTGGGCGAGAATGGCGCCGGAAAATCGACGCTGATGAAGATCATCTACGGCGCGGTGAAGCCGGACGCCGGCCGCGTGCTCTGGAACGGCCAGCAGGTGAACATCGCCAATCCCGCCCAGGCGCGCGAACTGGGCATCGCCATGGTGTTCCAGCATTTCTCCCTGTTCGACACGCTGACCGTCGCCGAGAACATCGCGCTCGGCCTGCCGCCGGACACCAAGCTCGACGAGCTGGCGCGCCGCATCGAAGACACGGCGCGCGAATACGGCCTTGAGCTCGAGCCGCAGCGCCACGTGCACACCTTGTCGGTGGGCGAATGCCAGCGGGTTGAGATCGTGCGCGCGCTGCTGGCCAGGCCGCAGCTGCTGATCCTCGACGAGCCGACCTCGGTGCTGACGCCGTCGGCGGTGGAGTCGCTGTTCGAGACGCTGCGCAAGCTCGCTGCCGGAGGCTGTTCGATCCTGTACATCAGCCACAAGCTCGACGAGATCCGCGCGCTGTGCCACACCTGCACGGTGATCCGTGGCGGAAAAAACAGCGGCGTGTGCGATCCGCGCCAGGAAACCGCGGAGAGCCTGTCGCACATGATGATCGGCTCGAGCCCGCCGCGGATCGAACACGTCGAGCGGCCGACCGGCGAGACGATGATGGCGGTGCGCGGCCTGTCGCTCGCAAAAAGCCATCCGTTCGCGGTTGAGCTGAAGGACATCAGCTTCGATGTGAAGGCCGGCGAAATCGTCGGCCTCGCCGGCGTATCGGGCAATGGCCAGCAGGAGCTGCTGGCGGCGCTGTCGGGAGAGGACCGGCGCGCCGAAGCGGCATCGATCACCTTGTGCGGCACTGCGGCCGGGCGGCTGCCGCCGGGCCGGCGCCGCCGCCTCGGCTACGGCTTCGTGCCCGAAGAGCGGCTTGGCCGCGGCGCGGTGCCGGAGATGTCGCTGGCCGATAACGTCCTGCTGTCGCTGCAGACCCCGTTGACCATTGCGTTTGGCTTCGTGCGCCGCGGCGTGCTGGCCGAACGCGCCGCGAGCATCATCGAGCGCTTCAAGGTGAAAGCTTCCGGACCTGCCGCGCTGGCGCGCAGCCTGTCGGGGGGGAACCTGCAAAAATATATCGTCGGCCGCGAAGTGATGCGCAACCCGAAGGTGCTGGTCGTGTCGCAGCCCACCTGGGGCGTCGACGTCGGCGCAGCCGCGCAGATCCGCGCCGAACTGGTCGCCCTGCGCGACGCCGGCTGCGCGCTGCTGGTCATCTCCGAGGAGCTGGACGAATTGTTCGAGATTTCAGACCGCATGCACGTCATCGCGAAGGGGCGGGTATCGCCGTCGATTAAAACGGCCGACGCCAGCACCACGCTGGTCGGGCAGTGGATGAGCGGGATGTGGCCGCAAGGGGAGGGCGCGCATGTTCAGGCTTGAGCAGCGTCCCGCGCCTTCGTCCCTGATGGGCATCGTGTCGCCGGTACTGGCCGTGCTGCTGACGGTGCTGTGCGGCGCCGCCATGTTCATCGCGCTCGGCAAAGACCCGCTGGCCGGGCTGGCCGTGTTCTTCGTCGAGCCGGTGCGCGACTTGCAGGGCTTGTCGGAACTGGGCGTGAAGGTCGCGCCTTTGCTGATGATTGCGGTCGGCCTGGCGATCTGCTTCCGCGCCAACGTCTACAACATCGGCGCGGAAGGGCAGCTGGTGCTTGGGGCGATTACCGGCGGCGCGGCCGGCCTGTGGCTCGACGAAGCCGGCATGAGCGGCGCTGGCGCGATCACGCTGATGCTCATGGCCGGCATGGCTGGCGGCATGGCCTGGGCGGCGATCACCGCCTTCCTGCGCGACCGCTTCAACGCCAACGAGATTTTGGTGTCGCTGATGCTGGTGTATATCGCCCAGCTGCTGCTTAGCTACCTGGTGCACGGCCCGCTGATGGACCCGGAAGGATTCAACTTCCCGCAGTCGAAGATGTTGTCCGATGGGCTGCTGCTGCCGATCATGCTTCCGGAAACGCGCCTCCATCTCGGCATCGTGCTGGCGCTGGCCGCCGCCGCTGCGGGCTGGCTGTACCTGTCGCGCAGTATCTCGGGCTTCCGCCTTCAGGTGGGCGGCATGGCGCCGATGGCAGCGCGTTACGCCGGCTTCTCGTCGCGCGCCACGCTGTGGACCTCGATGCTGATCTGCGGCGCGCTCGCCGGCCTGGCCGGCGTGGCGGAAGTGGCCGGGCCGCTCGGCCAGCTGACGCCGTCGGTGTCGCCGGGCTATGGCTTCGCCGCGATCATCGTCGCTTTCGTCGGCCGCCTGCATCCGATCGGCGTGGTCTTCGCCAGCGTGATCATGGCCATGTTCTACATCGGCGGCGAGCTGGCGCAGTCGCGCCTCGGCATGCCGTCGGCGATCACCGGCGTGTTCCAGGGCATCCTGCTGTTTGCGCTGCTGGCCTGCGATGTGCTGATCCACTACAAGCTGCGCATCGGCGCGGGGAAAACATAATGGAAGCTTACGCAGCGCTGCTCGCCGCAGCGATCAACGCCGGCACGCCGCTGATGCTGGCCGCGCTTGGCCTGCTGGTCAACGAGAAGGCCGGCGTCGTCAACCTTGGCGCCGAAGGCATGATGCTGGTGTCGGCCATCATCGGCTTTGCCGTCGCCGTTAACACCGACAGCGTGGCGATGGGCTTCGCGGCCGGCGCCGCGGCCAGCATGGTGCTGTCCGGGTTTTTTGCGTGGCTGGTGGTCTGGCTCGGCACCAACCAGTATGCGACCGGACTGGCGCTGGCGCTGTTCGGCGCCGGGGCATCGACCTACATCGGCATCAGCTATGTCGGCAGCACGCTGGACAATCCGAAGTTCAGCATCCCCTTCCTCGCGGACGTCCCGTTCATCGGCACGGCCCTGTTCCGCCATCACCCGATGGTGTACGCGGCGGTGATGCTGTGCGCGGCGATTGCATGGTTCCTGTACCGCACCCGCGCCGGGCTGGTGCTGCGCGCAGTTGGCGAGTCGCCGCAGTCGGCGCATGCGATCGGCTATAACGTGCGCCGTATCCGGCTATACGCGATCCTGTTCGGCGGCGCCTGCTGCGGCCTGGCCGGCGCTTTCCTGTCGCTGGTGTACACGCCGCTGTGGGTCGAAGGCATGGTCGCGGGGCGTGGCTGGATCGCGCTGGCGTTGACCACCTTCGCCACCTGGCGCCCGGCGCGCGTGCTGGGCGGCGCCTACCTGTTCGGCGGCGTTACCATGCTGGCATTCCACGCGCAGGCGGTTGGGCTGGACCTGCCGTCGCAGTTGTTGTCCATGCTGCCTTACCTCGCGGCGATCCTGGTGCTGGTCCTTATTTCGAGTAATGCGAACTACATCAAGCTGAACATGCCGGCGTCGCTCGGTAAGCATTTCAAACCCGGCGCCTGAGATCGGCGCGCCGGGGTAGCATCCCATCACCCAGCCGTAATTCCCCGGCGGCCGGGCCGATGCTGACAGTTGACGGGGGTCACGATAGGAAAACCATGTCGAAATTCACGCTGCGTCGCGCCATCTGTGCCGCAATCCTGCTGCCAGCCGCCGCGCTCTCCCAGGCTGCCCCTGCGCAAGCGCCGCTCACCGTTGGCTTCGTGTACGTGAGCCCAATCGGCGACCTCGGCTGGACAACCCAGCACGACATCGCGCGCAAGCAGATGGAAAAGAACCTGGGTGGCAAGGTCAATTCGAAATTCGTCGAGAACGTGCCTGAAAGCGCCGATGCCGAGCGCGTGATCCGCGACTTGGTGCAACAGGGCAGCAAGCTGGTGATCACCACCTCGTTCGGCTACATGAACCCGACCCTGAAGGTGGCCAAGCAGTTCCCGAACGTGAAGTTCGTGCACGTGACCGGCTACAAGAACGCGCCGAACGTGGCCAACACCAACGCGCGCTTCTACGAAGGCCGCTACCTGGCTGGCGTTTTGGCTGGCAAGATGAGCAAGTCGAACGTGGCCGGCTACGTCGCCGCCTTCCCGATTCCTGAAGTCCTCCAGGGCATCAATGCCTTCACGCTCGGCATGCGCAGCGTGAATCCGAAGGCGCAGGTCAAGATCGTCTGGGTGAACAGCTGGTTCGACCCGGGCAAGGAACGCGATGCAACCCTGACGCTGCTGGGCCAGGGCGCCGACATCGTCACCCACCACACCGATTCGACCGCGGTGGTGCAGGCGGCGCAGGAAAAAGGCAAGTACGCCATCGCCTACCACTCCGACATGAGCAAGTTCGGTCCGAAGTCGCAACTGGCCGCGGTCACCCACCACTGGGGCGACTACTACACCAAGCAGGCCAAGATGGTACTGGATGGCACCTGGAAAACCAGCAGCACCTGGGGCGGCATCAAGGACGGCATGGTCAAGCTGGAAGGCTTCTCGGCAGCGGTGCCGGCCGACGTGAAGAAGCTCGTGCTGGATCGCCAGGCCGCGCTGGTCGCCGGCAAGCTCAATCCGTTCACCGGCCCGATCAAGGACAACGCCGGCAAGGTTCGCTTGGCGTCAGGTACCATTGACGATGCTGGCCTGAACAAGATGGATTATTTCGTCGAAGGCGTCCAGGGCAAGGTCGGCAAGTAAGTAAGTACTAACCAGCAGCGGTAAGTAGCATGCCGCTGCTTTTTTTCATCGAAAAGTAGCACGACCGTTCTATTTTAGCCCTATAATCAGAACGTTCATTTTTTTAACTTTCGTCTGCGAGCCCCTGCCATGGCACTACCCGCCGCGTTACAGAACCTCAGCCTTCCCGTCATCGCCTCGCCGATGTTCATCGCCAGCGGACCGCAACTGGTGGCCGCGCAATGCAAGGCCGGTATCGTCGGCGCATTCCCTGCGCTGAACGCCCGCCCGGCCGCCATGCTGGACACCTGGCTGACCGACCTGAAAAAGGAGCTGGCCGAGTTCCAGGCTGCGAACCCTGCCAAGCGGGTGGGGCCGATCGCCGTGAACCAGATCGTGCACCAGTCGAACGACCGGCTCGAACACGACGTGGAAGTGTGCGTGCGCCACCAGGTGCCGATCATCATTTCGTCGCTGCGGGCGCCGCCGAAGGAGATGATGGACGCAGTCCATGCCTACGGCGGGATCGTGCTGCACGACGTGATCTCGATCCGCCACGCCGTGAAGGCGCTGGAGGCGGGCGTGGATGGCCTGATCCTGGTTGCGGCCGGCGCCGGCGGGCATGCGGGCGCGCTGTCGCCGTTTGCGCTGGTGGGCGAAGTGCGCAAGTTCTTCGACGGTCCGCTGGCGCTGTCAGGCTCGATCGCCACGGGTGACGCGATCCTTGCGGCGCAGGCGATGGGCGCCGACCTCGCGTACATCGGTTCGCGCTGGCTGGCGACAAAGGAGTCCAACGTCAGCGACGAGTACCGCGATGCGATCGTCGAGTCGGCGGCGGCGGATGTCGTATACACCAACCTGTTCACCGGCGTGCACGGGAACTACCTGAAGAAGTCGATCGTCAACGCGGGACTCGATCCGGAC
>DASWSX010000023.1:0-39520 GCA_036402435.1 Telluria sp.
ATGGAAGGCCTGTTCCGCCAGATCGGCATCTTCAACCAGCAGGGCCAGTTGTACGAGCCGGTCGACAAGGACCAGGTGATGTACTACCGCGAAGACAAGGCCGGCCAGATCCTCCAGGAAGGCATCAACGAAGCGGGCGGCATGAGCTCGTGGATCGCGGCGGCGACGTCGTACTCGACCAACAACCGCGTGATGATCCCGTTCTATACGTTCTACTCGATGTTCGGCATGCAGCGCATCGGCGACCTGGCCTGGGCGGCAGGCGACATGCGCGCGCGCGGCTTCCTGATGGGCGGTACCGCCGGACGCACCACGCTGAACGGCGAAGGCCTGCAGCACGAAGATGGCCACAGCCACATCATGGCGGCGACCATCCCTAACTGCATGCCGTACGACCCGACCTTCGCGCACGAAGTCGCGGTGATCGTGCAGGACGGCCTGCGCCGCATGGTGGCCGAACAGCAGGACGTGTTCTACTACATCACGCTGATGAACGAGAACTACACGCACCCAGGCCTGAAGCCTGGCAGCGAAGAAGGCATCCTGAAAGGTATGTACCTGCTGCAGGAAGGCGACGCGAACGCCAAGCAGCGCGTGCAGCTGATCGGCTCGGGCACCATCCTGCGCGAATCGATCTTCGCCGCAGAACTGCTGCTGAAGGACTGGGGCATTGCGGCCGACGTGTGGTCCGCTCCTTCCTTGACGCTGGTGGCGCGCGAAGGCCAGGATTGCGAACGCTGGAACCTGGTCAACCCGACCGCCACCCAGCGCGTGCCGTACGTGACCTCGCTGATGCAGAACACCAGCGGCCCGATCGTCGCCACGACCGACTACATGCGCCTGTTCGCCGAGCAGATCCGCGCGTTCATGCCGAAGGACCGCACCTACCGCGTGCTGGGCACCGACGGTTTTGGCCGCTCGGACAGCCGCGTCAAGCTGCGCGAGTTCTTCGAAGTGAACCGCCACTACATCACCATCGCGGCGCTGAAGTCGCTGGCCGAAGAGGGCAAGATCGACGCGTCGGTGGTTGCTGACGCAGTCGCGAAGTACGGCATCGATCCGAACAAGCCAAATCCGGTGACTCAATAAAAACGCCGTCGTTCGCGCGCAGGGTATGGGTTCCCTCCTGCGCGGGAACGACGCGCTCAACCAATAAGAACGGAGCAACGATATGAGCGTAGTGGAAGTTAAAGTCCCGGATATCGGCGACTTCAAGGAAGTCGAAGTGATCGAGCTGATGGTCAAGCCGGGCGACACCATCAAGGTCGACCAGTCGCTGGCCACGGTCGAATCCGACAAGGCAAGCATGGAGATCCCGTCCAGTCACGCTGGCGTGGTCAAGGAAATCAAAATCAAGGTTGGCGACAAGGTGGCCGAAGGCTCGCTGCTGCTGACGCTGGAAGCAGCCGAAGGCGGCGCAGCCGCGGAAGCGCCGGCAGCACCTGCCGCAGCTCCCGCAGCGCCGGCGCCTGCCGCTGCCGCACCAGCTCCGGCCGCAGCGCCAGCACCTGCTGCGGCGCCTGCACCGGCTCCGGCCGCAGCCGCCGAACCTGCACCGGTCTCGAACGGCAAGGCACATGCCTCGCCATCGATCCGCAAGTTCGCGCGCGAACTCGGCGTCGACCTGACCCGCGTGCCGGGCAGCGGTCCGAAAGGCCGCATCACGCAGCCCGATGTGCAGAACTTCGTCAAGGGCGTCATGTCCAGCGGCGCGCCAGGCAACGGCAAAGCTGCTGCGGGCGGTGGCACCGGTGTCGGCCTCGACCTGCTGCCGTGGCCGTCGCTCGACTTCTCGAAGTTCGGCCCGACCGAACTGCTGCCGCTGTCGCGCATCAAGAAGATCAGCGGTCCTAACCTGCACCGCAACTGGGTGATGATCCCGCACGTGACGCAGTTCGACGAATCCGACGTCACCGACCTCGAACAGTTCCGCGTCGATTCGAACGCGGCCCTGGCCAAGGCCAAGTCGACCGTCAAGCTGACCATGCTGGCATTCGTCATCAAGGCCAGCGTGGCCGCGCTGAAGAAGTACCCGGCGTTCAACGCGTCCATCGACGGTACCGGTGCGAACCTGATCCTCAAGCAGTACTACAACATCGGCTTCGCGGCCGACACGCCGAACGGCCTGATGGTCCCGGTGATCAAGGACGCCGACAAGAAATCGATCTCGCAGATCGCGACCGAAATGGGCGAACTGTCCGCTCAGGCACGTGACGGCAAACTGAGCCCGGCGAACATGCAGGGCGCAACCTTCACGATCTCGTCGCTTGGCGGTATCGGCGGCACGGCGTTCACGCCGATCATCAACGCACCGGAAGTGGCGATCCTTGGCCTGTCCAAATCGTCCATGAAGCCGGTGTGGGACGGCAAGGCATTCCAGCCGCGCCTGATGCTGCCGCTGTCGCTGTCGTACGACCACCGCGTGATCGACGGCGCAATGGCCGCACGCTTCACCGCATACCTGGCCGAAGTGATGGCCGACCTGCGCAAGTCGCTGCTTTAAGGAGACCGGGCCAATGAGCACTATCGACGTTAAAGTTCCAAATATCGGCGACTTCAAGGAAGTTGAAGTCATTGAAGTGATGGTCAAGGCTGGCGATACCATCAAGGTCGACCAGTCGCTGGTCACTGTCGAATCGGACAAGGCCAGCATGGAGATCCCTTCGACCCACGCGGGCGTGATCAAGGAAGTCAAGGTCAAGGTCGGCGACAAGATCGGTGAAGGTTCGCTGATGCTGACGCTCGAAGAAGCGACCGGCGCTCCGGCGGCGGCCGCTCCTGCTGCCGCACCGGCTCCGGCGCAAGCTGCTCCTGCATCAGCAGCGGCGCCTGCGCCTGCCGCACCTGCAACCGCCGCGATCCCGGCTGGCAGCTACACCGGCAAGGTCGACCTCGAATGCGAGATGATGGTGCTGGGCGCAGGTCCTGGCGGCTATTCGGCGGCATTCCGTGCGGCCGACCTGGGCATGAATACGGTGCTGATCGAGCGCTACCCGACGCTGGGCGGTGTTTGCCTGAACGTGGGCTGCATTCCGTCCAAGGCGCTGCTGCACGTCGCCGCCGTCATCGACGAGACCAAGGGCATGGCCAAGCACGGCGTGTCGTTCGCCGCGCCGCAGATCAACATCGACGAACTGCGCGCCTACAAGGACGGCGTGGTATCGAAGATGACCGGCGGCCTGAATTTCATGGCCAAGTCGCGCAAGGTCAACGTGGTTAATGGCGTCGGCCAGTTCGTCAGCCCGAACCACATCGAAGTGACCGCGGCCGACGGCAGCAAGAAGGTCGTCGCGTTCCAGAAGGCGATCATCGCTGCCGGTTCCGCGGTCGTCGACCTGCCGTTCGTGCCGAAGGATCCGCGCATCGTCGATTCGACCGGCGCGCTGGAACTGCGCCAGGTACCGAAGAACATGCTGGTCATCGGAGGCGGCATCATCGGCCTCGAGATGGCGACTGTCTACTCGACGCTGGGCGCGCGCATCGACGTCGTTGAAATGATGGACGGCCTGATGCAGGGCGCGGACCGCGACATGGTCAAGGTCTGGCAGAAGTTCAACGAGAAGCGCTTCGATAACATCATGACCAAGACCAAGACAGTGGGCGTGGAAGCGCTCCCTGAAGGCATCAAGGTTACCTTCGAAGCAGCCGAAGCCGGCGCCACCGCGCCTGAACCAAAGATCTACGACATGGTCCTGGTCGCGGTTGGCCGCAGCCCGAACGGCGGCAAGGTCGCTGCCGACAAGGCCGGCGTCACCGTCACCGACCGTGGCTTCATTCCGGTCGATGGCCAGATGCGTACCAACGTGCCGCACATCTTCGCCATCGGCGACCTGGTAGGCCAGCCTATGCTGGCGCACAAGGCGGTGCACGAAGCACACGTGGCGGCGGAAGCTGCGCATGGCGAGAAGGCTTTCTTCGACGCCAAGGTGATCCCGTCGGTTGCGTACACCGATCCGGAAGTGGCGTGGGTCGGCATTACCGAAGATGAAGCCAAGGCCAAGGGCATCAAGCTGGAAAAGGGCCACTTCCCGTGGAACGCGAGCGGGCGCGCCGTTGCGAATGGCCGTGACGAAGGCTTTACCAAGCTGCTGTTCGACGCTGAGACGCACCAGATTGTCGGCGGCGGCATCGTCGGCACGCATGCGGGCGACATGATCGGCGAAATTGCGCTGGCAATCGAGATGGGCGCCGACGGCGTCGATATCGGCAAGACGATCCACCCGCATCCGACCCTGGGCGAGTCGATCGGCATGGCGGCCGAGGCATACGAAGGCGTGTGCACCGACCTGCCGCCACCGCGCAAGCGCTAATATCGCGGCAACAAAAAACGGGGGCGGACACTTATGTGTCCGCCCCCGTTTTCTATTTGGTCTGTACTTAGTTGTAAATCGTCGATCGCGTCGGAATATCGATACTTCCCGAGCGCGCTGCATCTGCATACGCGCGCATCTCCGCGACCATCGCTTCCATCTGGTCGCTTCCTGGATTTTGCAGGAAACCCTTCAAACGATCGGTCAACGACGCTTGCTGATCACTCCATTCGTAACGTGCGGACTTGCTCATGCTGCCTCCCTGCGGCACGGTTACCCGCGCCTATTATTAGTTTTTGAAAAAACGTCCCTGAAAGGCGTAAGCATGCCGGAATGTCAACAGCTCATCCGTGCGATAGCGCACGTTGAAGATTACAATTGATTCCTCGCGATCTTTTCCCCCAAAGGACCCATGAAGACACTTCTCCTGCCCCTCGTCCTCGCCGTAACAGTTGGACATGCATACGCCGCGCCAGTTCCTGCCACCGCGCCACAGCTGACCACCATGGCCAAGCGCTTCGAGCAGGTCGACATGCGCGCCGACACTTCGCACCTGTCGAAGGGCGACAAGGCCGCCATCGCCAAACTGATCGAAGCGGCCAAGATCATCGACACGCTGCAGCTGCGCCAGCGCTGGGCGCACAATGAAGCGCTGTGGGAAGCGCTGAAGAAGGACGCGACGCCGCTGGGCAAGGCGCGCCTCGACTACTTCTGGCTGAACAAAGGCCCGTGGTCGCACCTGGACGAGAACAAGTCCTTCATGCCTGCGCAGTACAAGGGCATCGCAATCCCGGCACAGAAGCCGCCCGGCGCGAACTTCTATCCGGAAGGCGCGACCAAGGAAGCACTGGAGGCGTGGATGAACGCACTGCCGGCGCAGGACAAGCAGGAGGCCCAGTGGTTCTTCACCACGATCCGTACCGGCGCCGACGGCAAGTTCAAGGTCGTGAAGTATTCGGACGAGTACCGCCCGGAGCTTGCGAAGCTGGCCGGGCTGCTGCGCGAGGCCGCTTCGCACACCGATAACGCCTCGCTGAAAAAATTCCTCACGTTGCGCGCCGACGCTTTCCTTTCGAACGACTACCTCGAATCGGACTTCGCATGGATGGACCTCGATTCGCCGGTGGACGTGACCATCGGCCCTTACGAGACCTACAACGACGAGCTGTTTGGCTACAAGGCGGCGTTCGAAGCGTATGTGAACATCCGCGACGACAAGGAGACGCGCAAGCTCGACTTCTTCGGCAAGTACATGCAGGAGCTCGAGGACAATCTGCCGATAGACAGAAAGTACCGCAACCCGAAGGTCGGTGCGATGGCGCCGATGGTGGTGGTAAACCAGGTGTACGGCGCGGGCGACGGCAACATGGGCGTGCAGACCGCGGCCTACAACCTGCCGAACGACGAGCGCATCATCAGCAAGCGCGGCTCCAAGCGCGTGATGCTGAAGAACGTACAGGAAGCGAAGTTCAAGTCGACGCTCACGCCGATCGCGAAACTGGTGCTGCGCCCCGAAGCGCAAAAGGACGTGGACTTCGATTCCTTCTTCACGCACATCCTGGCGCATGAAATCATGCACGGCCTCGGTCCGCACGCCACCAAAATCGACGGCAAGGACTCCACGCCGCGCCAGGACCTGAAGGAAGCCTATTCAACCATCGAGGAAGCCAAGGCCGACGTCACCGGCCTGTGGGCCCTGATGTACATGATGGACAAAGGGCTGTTGAAAGGCACGCTGGGGCAGGGCGAAGCGGCCGAGCGCAAGCTGCACAACACCTTCCTCGCGTCGGCGTTCCGCACGCTGCACTTCGGCCTGACCGATTCGCACGCACGCGGCATGGCGATCCAGCTGAACTACCTGCTCGATCACGGCGGCTTCATCTCCCACGGCGATGGGACGTTCTCGGTCGATTTCAGGAAGATCCGCCAGGCGGTGACGGACCTGGACCGCGAATTCCTGATGATCGAGGCGACCGGCGACTATGCGCGCGCCAGGGCGATGATGGCGAAGTACGTGGTGATCCGTCCGGATGTGCAGAAGGCGCTGGACAAGATGAAGAAGGTGCCGAACGATATCCGGCCTTCCTTTACGACCGCAAAGGCGCTGGCGGGCCAGTAAGGCGGCGGTCTCCAGGGGCGGGTGGACGGCGCAAGCCGCCATCCGTTTTTTTTCATCCTGAACAGTTAAAACTGATGGTATTTCTTTATCAATAGAATGTGCATATCAGTGGTTTATTTTCAATATTCATTGCACTTGAGATACACGGTTGTGCTAAAGTTTCGATGTTGCTCAGTAGTACTACTTGCTTGCAGCCGCGCCCGGACGCCTCTCCGGGGACTATTTTTCCTCCAAGACAATGACTAATTCCGGTTTCTCCATTCGGGCGCGCCTCGCGCTGGGTTTCGGCGGCGTATTCGTGCTGATGATCATTCTCGGCGCGCTGGCGTCGGCCCGCGTCAACAACATCGACACCAGCCTCGCGCGCATCAACGACGTCAACAACGTCAAGCAGCGTTACGCGATCAATTTCCGCGGCAGCGTGCACGACCGCGCGATCGCCTTGCGCGATGTGGTGCTGTCGGCCGACGCTGGCGCGACCAAGCCGCACACCGACCTGATCAAGAAGCTGGAGCAGAACTACACCGATTCGGCCGGCCCGCTGGACGCCATGTTCAAGGACCGCACTGATATTTCCGATGAAGAAAAGGCCGCGCTGGCCGGCATCAAGGAAAGCGAACGCAAGACCCAGCCGCTGGTGGCGCGCGTCATCGAACTGCGCCTGGCCGACAACGTGCCGGAAGCAACGGCGCTGCTGTCGACCCAGGCCGCGCCGGCCTTCGTCGAATGGCTGGCAAGCATTAACCGCCTGATCGACCTTGAAGAAAAAATGAACAAGGCCGAGGCCGGTTATGCGAGCGAGCTGGCCAGTTCGTTCCAGCTGTGGATGCTGGCGCTGTGCGCGATCGCCATTGCGATGGGTTTGGCCGCAGCGTGGTACATCAGCCGCGGCCTGCTGCGCCAGCTCGGTGGCGAGCCGGGCTATGCGGCGGCAATTGCCGGCAGCATCGCCTCGGGCGACCTTGCTGTAAATATCGATACCAGGCATGGCGACAACTCCAGCCTGCTGTTCGCCATGAAGGGCATGCGCGACAGCCTGGTCGACATCGTCGCCCAGGTCCGCACCGGCACCAACGCTATCGCCACCGCATCGACCGAAATCGCGGCAGGCAACATCGACCTGTCCGGGCGTACCGAAGCGCAGGCTGGCACGCTGGAAGAGACGGCATCGTCGATGGAAGAACTGACCGGCACCGTGCGCCAGAACGCCGACAATGCGCGCCAGGCCAACCTGCTGGCCGTGTCGGCATCGGAAGTGGCAGTCAAGGGCGGCGCCGTGGTGTCGCAGGTCGTCGATACGATGGCCTCGATTAACGAGTCGTCGAAGAAGATTGTGGACATCATCGGCGTGATCGATGGCATCGCGTTCCAAACCAACATCCTGGCGCTGAACGCCGCGGTGGAAGCGGCACGTGCCGGCGAGCAGGGCCGCGGCTTTGCGGTCGTCGCGACCGAAGTGCGCAACCTGGCCCAGCGTTCCGCTGCCGCCGCGCACGAGATCAAGGCGCTGATCGGCAGCTCGGTCGAGCGCGTCGAAGTCGGGGCCCGCCTGGTCGACGAGGCCGGCACGACGATGGAAGAAATCGTCACGAGCGTCAAGCGCGTGACCGACATCATGACCGAGATCAGCCTGGCCAGCCAGGAACAGACGGCGGGCATCGAGCAGGTGAACCAGGCCATCGGCCACATGGACGAGGCGACCCAGCGCAACGCGGCGCTGGTGGAGCAGGCCACTGCCGCGGCGGCATCGCTGCAGGACGAAGCCAGGGCGCTCGAGCAGGTCGTCAGTATCTTCAAGCTTGATCAAGCGCATTCGGCAACCGTGCATACGATGGCGGCCAGGCCGGCCGCGCCGAAGCGAGCGGCCAAAGCGGTGCAGAAGATCGCACACTACTAACGGCTCGTTTGGCGTACTGAAACTTGCGACAAGATTGATGTTTTGTTTCTGCTCAGAAATTTAGTTGATCAAAAGGGTGTAGCGATCTGAAGGATTGCCGATAGGCATGTATGGACCTGCAAGGAGCCCATCATGCTGACGAAGATCCTGACCGCTTCACTCTTTCTCTTTTCCTCCTCCGCCTCCGCCTCGGCCAGCCTGACCGAGCTCGAAGTGCGCTGGCTCAAGGCTGCCGCGCCCGTGCTGGCCTATTCCAAGCGGCTCAATCTCCCGATCGACGTTGTCGTCCAGCCAAAAGCGCGTCCCGGCGACGTGCCGCTCGCGATGGGGTTCGTCGACGGCCGCTGCAAGCTGGTGCTGTCAATGCGCGGCAATCCCGGCGCCGAAACCATCCTGGAAAATGTGCCAGAGGCGCAGCGTGCCCTGCTGATCGAGGCGATGGCGGCCCATGAAATGGGACATTGCTGGCGCTACGCGCAAGGTGTGTGGCGTACGCTGCCGGCCGGCTTCACCGAGTCCGGCGACGAGCATGCCGCCGACCAATCGCTGCTGGAAGAATCGAAATCGATGCGCGAAAACCGCCGCGAGGAAGGCTATGCCGACCTGGTCGCCCTGGCGTGGACCAGCCACAAGCACCCCGGCCAGTACGCCAGCGTCTATGCCTGGCTGGAATCAGTGCGCGGCCAGGACCCCGAAGTGCGCACCTCGCACGACACCTGGGCCTGGGTCCGGCTGGCTAAAGATGCGCAAGTGTTCGCCACGGTAGCCAACCCGTTTGAAGATGTGCGCGCCACCTGGAGCCGCGGCCTGCTCGATGATGAGTAAGCGGTTGCTCACCGCCTGCGCGGCGCTGGCGCTGTCGGCCGCTTGCCTGCCGGCCTGCGGCGCCGGCAGTGACGAGCCCTGGATCGCCGCGGCCCGGCACGCGGTGGCATTCGGCAAGGCGCACGGTCTCGATATCGTCCTGGCAGTCGAGCACGGCAACGGCCTGCCGGGCCACACGCCAATCGGCCTCTGGAACGAAAACGGCCGCTGCACACTGGTGGTGTCGGCGCGCGACAACCCGACCGCGCGCAGGCTGGAGGAGGCGGTCGACCCGGCGCTGCTCGCGCTGTTCCTGCAGGGTGCCGCAATGCATGAAGTAGGGCATTGCTACCGCCGCCTGAATGGCTATCCGCACAACGAAAAGCTGCTGCCGGCCGTGGCCTGGATCGCGCCGCTGCGCCACTGGTTCACGCGCCGCATCCGCACCGAGGAAGTGTTCGCCGACATGACCGAGGTCGCATGGCTGGCGCGCTATCACCCGGACCGCTACGACGCCATGCTCGGGCAGATCCAGCGGGTGCGTCGTCGTTTCCTCGAACCAAAACACGATACCCTGGCCTGGCTGGACGCGGCGCGCCGCGCTGGAGCGGTCGACGCGCAGGGCGATATCTTCCATGTCGCCGAAAAGCGAATGTTAGAATATTAATAACCCTTTATGTTCGTTCTCGCACAGAACCGTTACGAAAACGAGCGTTAAATCGTGTACCAACAATACACATGAAGGGACAACACCATGAAAGCTCTTACCGCTACCCTGCTGGCCACCGCCATCAGCGCCAGTTTCTCCGTCTATGCCGCCGAGACCCCAAGCGATCCGGCCAGCTACAAGAACATGACCCAGAAGGCCGCCGCCGATTACAAGGCAGCCAATGCCAATTGCAGCGGCATGAGCGGCGCGACGCGCACGGTGTGCGTTGAAGAAGCCAAGGTTGCGCGCGCACGCGCTGAAGCCGACGCTGTCGCGCAATACAAGAACACCCAGAAAGACCGCACCAAGGCCCGCACCGCGCTGGCAAACGCCGACTATGCGCTGGCAAAAGCCAAGTGCGCCGCGATGACCGGTGGCGAGAAGGACAGCTGCATCAGCACCGCGCACACGGTCCACACCGCCGCGCTGGCGGACGCCAAGGCCGACCGCAACATGGCGGTGGCCAGCACCAACCCTGCCAGCCCTGTGACCAGCACCGAGACGCGCGACCCTGCCAAGGCAGCCGCAGTCGACAAGTGCGCGCAGATCGCCGGCCAGCCGACGACCGGCTGCCTGATCCAGCACGAAGGCAAAACTATCGCCGACCGCACCGAACGTACAGCCGACCGTGCTGAAAACGCCACCGACCGCGCGATGGCAAAAGCCGACAACGCCACCGACCGTGCGGCAGTCGCCGCCGGTTCGGCAGCCCAGCGCACGGAAAACGCCGCTGAACGCGCTGGCGACCGCACCGAGCGCATGGCCGACAACGCTGCCGCAAAGACCGAGCGCACCGCCGAGCGCGTTGGCGACAAGACCGAGCGTATGGCTGAGACCGCGGCTGCGAAAACCGAGCGTGCTGGCGAGACCATTGCCGCCAAGACCAAGAACGTCGCGGCTGCAACCAAGGAAAACGTGGCTGACGCCGTGATCACGACCAAGATCAAGGCCGACCTGTTCGCCGAGCCTGAGCTGAAGGCATTGGCGATCGACGTCGACACCGAGAACGGCGTCGTCAACCTGAGCGGCTTCGTCGCTTCGAAAGCTGAAGCCGACAAGGCAGTGCGCCTGGCCAAGGGCGTCAAGGGTGTGACCAACGTGAAGAACTCGCTGAAGGTCAAGTAATCCTGCCCGGTTTCGGCCGGCAATAAAAAGGGAAGCCATTTGGTTTCCCTTTTTTACGCCTGGATCATGCGGAAAAGGGGAGGGCGATGTTCTCGCTTTTTCTTTTTCCAGCCAGCATGGACCCGCGACGGGTAGGGCGGGGTATAATTTTCGCCGTGAACAGACTAGAAGCCTTTGGATACATTGCCGCCCAGGCCGCCCGTGGAGAAATGTCCTTCCCCACCAGCGTGAATGCCGCCCTGCGCCTGCAACTCGCCCTCGATGACCCCGATTGCCATATCGAGGACGCGATTAAACTCGTGTTGTCCGATCCGCAGCTGGCTGCCCGCACGGTAGCGCTCGCGAACTCGGCCGCGTTCAACCGCAACGGCGACGCGCCCATCACCAATGCGCGCGCAGCAGTGATGCGGGTCGGCTACCGCAGCCTGCAGACGCTGGTGGCAAGCCTGGTGGTGCGCCAGTTCGGCACCCGCATCGTCGACCCGGCGATCCGCGCCAAGGCCGAACAGCTGTGGGCACACACCGCCCACGTCGCCGCGCTGGCCCACGTGATCGCCAGGCGCGTCACTTTCGTCAATCCCGACACGGCCGTGTTCGCCGCCATCATGCACGAGGTTGGCGGGTTCTACCTGTTGTCGCGCGCCGACGAATTCCCCGGCCTGCTCGACGACGACCCGGAAAAATGGTCGGAGCTGTGCGAGGAAGTGGTCAGCCGCGAAGTTCTCAAGAAGCTGTCGGTGCCCGAGCCGGTGCGCAGCGCGATCGAGGGCTTGCGCGATGCATGGCTGAGTATGCCGCCGAGCACCTTGCTCGATACCCTGATCCTCGCCAACCAGTTCTCGCCGGTGCCGTCGCCGCTGGCCGCGCCGGTCGAGAACATGCCGAACCACGAGGATTCGGTGCTCGATTTCGTGCTCGACGGCGACACGCTGGAAAGTATCCTGCAAGAGTCGGCCGATGAGGTCAAATCGATGAGCTCGGCCCTGCTGGTCTGACGTCCCCGTTCCGGCAACCCGTCCGATCGCGGCCCGCCGGAACCTAATCTACTGCAAGGCTTCTAACCCGACAGATGGGACACCATTCCTGTCCGGGAGGAGGTATGTTCCGCAATCCTCGCGGGCCCGCGGCTGCATGGCTGCGCGTGCTGGCGGCTTTCCTGCTCATTTTCCTGTGCGTTCCAGGCGCGGGCGCTGCCGCGCCCATTGCGGTGCTGACGATCGACGGCGCCATCGGGCCGGCCAATGCCGACTACGTGGTGCGCGGCATCGCGCGCGCGGGGCGCGAAGGCAGCCAGCTTGTCATCCTCCAGATCGATACGCCGGGCGGCCTCGACACCGCGATGCGCGACGTCATCAAGGCCATCCTGACGGCGCCGCTGCCGGTGGCAAGCTTCGTCGCGCCGGGCGGTGCGCGCGCGGCCAGCGCCGGCACCTACCTGATGTACGCCAGCCACATCGCGGCCATGGCGCCGGGCACCAATATCGGCGCGGCGACGCCGGTCCAGGTCGGCATCGGACCCGACCCCGGCGGCCAGAAGGCGCCCACCGGCAAGGAGGGCGCCGGCAAGGACGGCGCGCCGGGCGACGACAGCACGGCCGGATCGATGGCGCGCAAGCAGATGAACGACGCGGCCGCCTACATCCGCGGCCTGGCGCAGATGCGCGGCCGCAACGCGGACTGGGCCGAGCGCTCCGTGCGCGAGTCGCTCAGCCTGCCCGCCGACGAAGCCCTGACGCTGAACGTCATCGACCTGGTGGCGTCCGACGTGGCGGCGCTGGCCAAGGCGCTGCACGGCCGCAAGGTGCAGGTGCTGGGGCGCGAGGTCACGCTCGACACCAGGGATGCGCCGGTCCACGCCACCCAGCCCGACTGGCGCACGCGCGCCTTGTCGGCCCTGACCAACCCCAGCATCGCGCTGATCCTGATGACCCTGGGCGTGTATGGCCTGATGTTCGAATTCATGAGCCCTGGCGCGGTCGCGCCGGGCGTGATCGGCGCGCTGTGCCTGCTGCTCGGCCTGTACGGCCTGCAGCTGTTGCCGGTCAATTACGCCGGCCTTGCGTTCATCCTGCTCGGCATTGGATTCATGATCGGCGAGGCGTTCCTGCCGAGCTTCGGCATCCTGGGGCTGGGTGGCGTGGCGGCCTTCGTCGCGGGCGCGCTGATGCTGATCGACACCGACCTGCCGGACTACGGCGTCCCGGTCGGCCTGGTCGCCGTGGTGGCCACCGTCAGCGCGGTCCTGATCGGCGCGACGGCGAGCGTTGCGCTCAAGACGCGCCGGCGCGCGGTATATGGCGGGCCGGCCGACATCATCGGCAGCATTGCGGAAGTGCTCGACAACACATCCGGTGGCGAGGGCTGGGCCAATGTGCGCGGTGAAACCTGGCGCGTGACAAGCAGCACGCCGCTCAGGCGTGGGCAAAAGGTGCGGGTGGTCGGGCGCAGGGCGCAGCTGCTCGACGTGGCGCCGGCAGATCTTCAACAACAAGGAGAACGGCATGATCTTTGAAATCGGGTTTGGGGCCGGATTGCTGGTGCTGATCCTCGCCACGCTGTTTGGCATGTCGGTGCGCATCCTGCGCGAGTACGAGCGCGGCGTGGTGTTCCAGCTGGGCCGCTTCTGGCGGGTCAAGGGGCCGGGGCTGATCCTCCTGATCCCCGTGATCCAGCAGATGGTGCGGGTCGACCTGCGCACCATCGTGCTCGATGTGCCGACCCAGGACGTGATCTCGCGCGACAACGTGTCGGTGAAGGTCAATGCCGTGCTGTATTTCCGGGTGATGGATCCGGCGCGCGCCATCATCCAGGTCGCCAATTTCATGGAGGCAACCAGCCAGCTGGCCCAGACCACGCTGCGCTCCGTGCTGGGGAAACACGAGCTGGACGACATGCTGGCCGAGCGCGAGCGGCTCAACATCGACATCCAGCAGGTGCTCGATGCGCAGACCGACGCCTGGGGCATCAAGGTGGCCAATGTGGAGATCAAGCATGTCGACCTGGACGAGTCGATGATCCGCGCCATCGCGCGCCAGGCCGAGGCCGAGCGCGAGCGGCGCGCCAAGGTGATCCACGCCGAAGGCGAGCTGCAGGCGTCGGAAAAACTGATGCAGGCGGCCGTAGTGCTGGCGCGCCAGCCCGGCGCGATGCAGCTGCGCTACATGCAGACGCTGGCCACGCTGGCGACCGAAAGGACCACGACCGTGGTGTTCCCGATGCCGATCGAGCTGTTCGAACTGATCGCCGAACGGGTGCGGCCGGCTACGGGCTGACCGCTCAGCGCGCCCGGAGGCATGCGCTGAAGTCTTCGAAAGCGCCGTAGGCAGGCTCGGCGGGGCGCGGTACGCCGCACAGGTCCGCCCCCATCGTGCTGCCAGCATCACGGCGCGGTGCGCCTCCGCGCCAGCGCAGGTCGAGGCCGGCGGACGAAGCGAACAGCTCGCGCAACGGATGCGCGCCGGTGAACAGGCGCGTCACGCCGGTGTCGAGGTTCTCGTCCTCGCGCAGGCTGGCGCCGTCGCGCGCGACGATGCGCCCGTCGACGATGTTGCCGTGGATGTTGGCGCCACTGTCGCTCCATTGCGCCGCGATGCCGGCCGTGTCCAGCACGGTGTTGTGGGTCACGACCGTGTTCGCTGCGCGGTTCAGGTAGACCGCTTCGTCGGAGCATGACGCCACCAGGTTCGAATCGATGACGCCGCCGTCCTGTTCCGGCGCGCAGCGCTTGCCGCGGCATTCTGCGGCGAGGCTGCCGGCGCCGCCAAGCGCCAGGCCGATGCGTTTCCCGGGCGAGGTACGCAGGCGGTTCTCGCACACCACCACGTTGCGCTCCAGGCGGTTGGCTTTGCCGCCGCCGCGCGCCTGCAGGCCGATGCTGGCGCGGTCGCCGCGCGCCTTGGCGAAGTCGGTCACGAGGTTGGAACGGATGCTCCAGTTGCTGGCCGCGACCACGTCGACCGCGCCGACTGCCCCAGTGGTGTCGCGCGCACCGGTGTTGCTGATCGTGTTGTACTCGACGAGGCCGTTGTCGGGATAAGCCGGCGCGGTGCCGCTGGCCTTGATAGGCATATTGAAGTCGGTGATGGTGTTGTTGCGCGCCACAAAATGCCGGCCGCCGCCGATGACGTGGAATGCGTTTTCGCACTCCGCATGCGACTTGCACGCGCCGCGGATGTGCAGGTTCTCGAACGTCCAGTTGGGCGACGCCACCAAAAAGCCTTCCCGCACGGCAAACTCGAGGAACACGGTGCCAGGCACTTCCGCGCGCACCGTGACGCCGCTGGCGCTGCTGGTGGCGAGATACGGCCGGCCGTCGAAGTGGTAGGTGCCCGGTGCGAACGTGATCACCTGGCCCGGGCCTGCTTTCTCGATCGCCCTGATCGCGGCCTCGACGCTGTGGACCGTCACCAGGATGCCGGCCGGCGTGAACGGCGGCGCGGACGGTTGCGCGCCGATGCGCAGCGCGGGAAGGGCCGCGAGCGGTTCGCCGCGGTCCAGGTGGCTGACGGTGCGGGCGATCCATGCAGCGGCCTGCGTGAACCCGTTGCCGGCCAGGCGGGCTTCCACATACGGGCCGAACTGGCGCGGCGGAAGCGCCATGCTTTCCAGCGTCCACGCGATGGCCGCGGCGGTAAGGAGCACGAGCAGCAGGATGCCGAAAATGATTTTCTTGATGGGGGGCGCGCGGCGCCGGGATTTCTTGGGCATGGGTGTTGTCAGTTGCGGCCGAGCGCTTCGCGCAGGCGGTACCATGCCATGCCGGCGAGCTCGTAGCTTGCGTAATAGGAATTCTGGATGGCGGAGATGCTTGGCACGAAATGCGCCGTCTTCAATGGCGCAGTGGTATGGAACATGGTCGGCGCCGCTGTCACGTGCAGGCCGCTGCGCGCGAATACCCGCTCGGCGCGCGCCATATGCAGTGCATCCGTCACCAGCAGGATGCGCTGCACCTGGTTGGCTTTCAAAATCCGCGCGGAGAAGGCGGCGTTCTCCGCCGTCGTCGTGGACGCTTCCTCGAGCCATGTGACGGGCGTGCGGAAATCGTCGCGCAGCGCACGCGCCATCATGCGCGCGTTCGGTTCCTGCGGCCCGCCGTGCGTGGGGAGGCCGCCCGTCACCAGGATCGGCAAGCCGGTCCGGTGCTGCAGATGCGCGCCGTAGCGCAGCCGCGCCAGCGCGATCCGGTCGGGAATATCCATGCCGCCGTACTCGGGCGCACGCTCCAGCCGGCCCGCGGCCAGGATCACGATGGCGCCGGCGCCGTTGATGCGGGCAAGGTCGAGCGGTATGGCAAGGCGTTCCAGCGGTTGCATCAGCAGCCGCGCGCCGGCAGTGGTGCTCAGCGCCACCAGCACGGCCAGGGACAGCACGGTGAGGGCGCGGCCCGTCCGTGGCTTCCAGCGTGCCACCAGCATGCCAAGCAGCGCGCCGAGGATCAGGCAGAACGGCGGCAGGAGGATGATGTGGGTGAGCGTGGAGACGAGCAGGTCGGTGTTCATGTTGCCATTTTAAATGGCAACGTTGTTATTCAACAAAATCAATCGAACGGGGCTGGAAAAACCCGGGGCCGGTGCGGCCCCGAGTCCAGCTTACCTGACCGCGAAGCGCATGGCCTGCACCTCCGGGCCGGTCTGCGACAGGCTGCCCTGCGGCCTGACCTTCATCAGCACATACCCCGTCACTTCGCCGCGGTTCGGCTCGGACAGGACCACACGGTAGTTCTCGTCGAGCGACACAAAATCATAGTCGCCTATCGCCACGACTTCGGCGCGTGGCCGGTCGCCGATCTTGATGTATTTGCGGTTGTACTTGCGGGTCATGGCCATCGTCTCGCCATTCGACAAGTCGTACGCGCCTTGCAGGTTATCGAATTCCCCGGCCCACATCCGCTTGTAGTTTGCCGGCAGCTCGATGGTGCTTGGCACCTCGCCCGTGATGGTGACCTGTCCAAGGTCCCGGGGAGTTTGCGCAGCGGCAGGGAAGGCAAGTACAGCAAGGGCCGCTGCCAGCAGCAGTGTTTTCATGGCGTACCTCCAGAACCGTTGCCGGCGAGGCCACCGCTGACAGCCACTCGGCGAGCTGAATGACTGAACGCGCCAGCCTGAAGGCGCGGGTTCGTCAATGTTTCAGGATTAAATTTGCTCGCCAGGCGGAATGCATAGCGCACCCGTCTAATAGCACTATAGGTCGGAATGGCGGCGCCGTAAGAGGAGATTGCGGCCGACTAATCAAAGCTGATGATGCCGGCCCGATAAGCCTTTGTTTTGCCAAGGATGCCCTGGTCGCGCAGGAAACGGGTGACGACCTGGATGGCAGGCAAGCGCATGGTGGCAGGCGTCCCGACCACGGCGAACCGGCGCCGCGCCTGCAGCGGCAGATCGATGATGCGGACGTCGTCGGGCGCGGGAAAGGTGGCCAGCCTGGGCAGGATCGAATAGCCCATGCCGCGCCCGACCAGCGCGGCGATGCTGGTGTCGTTGGCCAGCGTACGGCTTGGCTCGGCGCTGAAGCCGGCCTCGCGGCAGCGCGCCAGGATCGACGCCGCGCCCGAACAGGCCAGCGCGATGAAGGGCAGGGCGTCGAGCTGGCGCCACTGGACCGGCGCGTCGATCCTCAGCGAGGCCGGCACCACCAGCACGTAGGCATCGTGCAGGTACGGTCTGGCGACCAGGTCGTCGGCGGCGGGAAGGTGGGCTATGCCGAGGTCGGCGCGGCCCTCGCGCACCGCGCGGGTCACGTCTTCGCGTTCTTCGCAGCTGTCGTCGATATCGATGCGGATGCCCGGATACGCGTGTGCCAGCGCTTCCAGCGCGTGCGGCAGCAGGTGCGTGCCGACGCTGCGGAAGCAGGCGATGCGAACGTGCGCGGCCAGTGCGCCGCAGTCGCGCGCGGTGTCGAGCAGGCTGGCCTCGAGGTGCAGCATCTGGCGCGCCTTTTCCATGACGCGGTGCCCGGCGTCGGTCAGCACCGATCCCGCGTGCGAGCGGTCGAGCAGGCGCACCCCCAGTTCCTGCTCCAGCCCGCCAATGGCATGGCTGATGCGCGACTGCGTGCAACTGAGCTGCGCCGCGGCAGCGCTGAAACTGCCGCTGTCGACGACCGCCGCTAACATTTTCAACTGGCTGAGCTTCATGCTTACCCATCGATTTTTGTCATACCTTGCCAGCAATTATCTGGCATTTCGGTTGTGGGTGCACGGGCAATGGCTGCACCATCCGGGTTCCCTCACCAACGACTGGAGCACGCCATGCAAGCATTGCCACCGGATGCCACACTGATTTTGATCGACGTGCAGCAAGCCTTCAACGACCCGAGCTGGGGCACGCGCAACAATCCACAGGCTAAAGAAAACATCGCGGCGCTGCTGGGCGGCTGGCGGGACGCCGGCCGGCCTGTGATCCACGTCCAGCACCGCTCGCCGCGTCCGCACAGCCTGTTCCACCCGGACCAGCCGGGCTACCCGTTCAAGCCTGAAGCGCGGCCTCTTCCCGGCGAGCCGGTCGTCCACAAAGACGTGAACAGCGCGTTCATCGGAACCGACCTCGAGCAGCGCCTGCGCGCGGCCGGTGCCCGCACACTGGTGATTGCCGGCCTGACGACCGACCATTGCGTCTCCACCACCACGCGCATGGCCGGTAACCTCGGTTTCGACACATTGCTGGTGGGCGACGCGGCCGCCACCTTCGACCGCCACGGCCCCGACGGCGCGTACTACACGGCGCAGCAGATGCATGACGCCGCGCTGGCCAGCGTGCACAAGGAATTCGCCACCGTGGTAACGGCCAGGGAGATGCTCGCACGGCTGTACTAGAAAATTCGTTTGACAGAACTATAAAAGTAGGTTTATAGTTATTTCTATGAACCTCACTACCTCCGCAAAACGCCTCGCCGCCCTCGGCCATGAGCACCGGCTCGAGATCTTCCAGCTGCTGGTACAGGCGGGCGACGAGGGGATGACGGTCGGCGAGCTGCAGACCGTCGCCGGCCGGCCGGCGTCCACGCTCGCCTTCCACCTGCGCGAACTGGTGGCAGCCGACCTGGTCCTCCAGCAGAAAGAAGGGCGCACGGTCCGCTGCCGCGCCAACTACCAGGCGCTCGATGAGGTGCTCCAGTTCGTGAAGCAGGATTGCTGCAAAGGCGTCGCGCTGCCAGTATTCAACGCGAAATAAGTGCGGCAGGGGCCCAGGCCTGTCCCGCTTTTTTTACTGACTAACATAACCATAAAATTAGGGATTTAGCTATGAAGCCACTACTTGAAAAGTCATTGGGAAAGACAGGACGGTACGCCGCGAACAGACGGCCGCGACGGGCTGCTGCGGCCCGCGTAGTACCAACCACGCGCAGGTACTGTGGAACCGCCTCGACAAACCCGTGGTTGCCGCGGGCCTGATCGTGCTTGCCATCGCATTGTTCGCCCCGCACCAGCTGCCTGCTTCGCTGGCATTCACCGCCGAATCGCTGCTCGGCATTGCGCCCTGGCTGGCGTTGTCGGTGGCGCTCGCCGCGTACGCAAAGGCCAGCCGCGCCGACGCGCTGATTGCCGGCGTCTTTGTCGGCAGTCCGGCGCGCATGATCTTCATGGGCTCGGTGTTCGGTGCGCTGTCGCCATTCTGCTCCTGTGGCGTGGTGCCCGTGATCGCCGGCCTGCTCGGCGCCGGCGTCCCACTGGCCGGGGTCATGGCGTTCTGGATGAGTTCGCCCCTGATGGACCCGGAGATGTTCGGCATCATCGCCGCCAGCCTCGGCCTCGAATTCGCCATCGTCAAGACGCTCGCCGCGATTGCCCTGGGCGTGTTCGGCGGGATCATCACCCATTTGCTGGTCGCGCGCGGATTCATCACCTCGGCGCTGCGTTCGGCGCCAGGTGGCTGCTGCGCGCCCGGCCTGGGCGCAGCGCGCCCGGACTGGAACGTCTTCGCGGACCTGGCGGCGCGCCGCGCCTTTTTCAATAACGCCTTGTCGAACGGCGGCTTCCTGCTGCGCTGGATGGTCATCGCATTCCTGCTCGAGAGCCTGATGGTGGCCTATGTGCCGGCCGATAAAGTGGTGACCCTGCTCGGCAACAATGCCGGCGCCATCCCGCTCGCGGTGCTGGCCGGCGTGCCTTCCTACCTCAACAGCTATGCCGCGATCCCGCTGGTGCGGGGCCTGATGGATCTCGGCATGAATCCGGCGGTCGCGCTGGCGTTCCTGATCGGCGGCGCCGTCACCAGCATTCCCGCAGCCACCGCCGTGTGGGCGCTGGTCAGGCCGCGCGTATTCGCGCTGTACCTTGGCATGGCGTTCTTCGGCGCACTTGGCGCGGGATATGGCTACAGCGCCTGGCTGGCGATGCAGTAATCCGTGGTGGTGCAGCCCTGCGCTGCGCCAACTATTTTCCATCCGGCGTACAGTCTTATCGGATTAACAAAATAACGTCGGAGAGAATCATGAAATGGGAAGGTAATCGCCAGAGCGATAACGTGGAGGACCGGCGCGGCAGTGGCGGCGGTGGGGGCGGCTTCGGATTGGGTGGGAAGTCGATCGGCATCGGCACCATCGTGCTGGCGCTGATTGGCTCGGCGGTATTCGGCGTCAACCCGCTGACCATGCTCGACATGCTGAGCGGCGGTTCGGGCCAGGTAGCGCCCGTGCAGCAAGGACCGGCGCAGGCCCCGCCGGCGTCGGACCGCAAGGCGATGATGGTATCGACCGTGCTGGCCGACACCGAAGACACCTGGAGCGAAATCTTCCGGGCCCAGGGCGGCACGTACGTCAAGCCCAAGCTGATCCTGTTTTCGGGCGCGACGCCGACCGCTTGCGGTACCGGCCAGAGCGCAAGCGGGCCGTTCTACTGCCCGGGCGACCAGCAGATCTATATCGACCTGAGTTTTTATGAGTTGATGCAGCAGCGCTTCCAGGTCTCGAGCGAGTTCGCGCAGGCGTATGTGATCGCGCACGAGGTGGGCCACCATGTGCAGACCATTACCGGCACATCCGAAAAAGTGCGCGCGG
Organism: Telluria sp.; assembly: GCA_036402435.1. Lineage (GTDB taxonomy): Bacteria > Pseudomonadota > Gammaproteobacteria > Burkholderiales > Burkholderiaceae_D > Telluria_A. The sequence goes on from DASWSX010000023.1 coordinate 20,958, forward strand.
CGCAGCAGCGCATGTCGCAATCGCAGGCTAACCAGTTGTCGGTGCGGATGGAACTGCAAGCCGATTGCTATGCGGGCCTGTGGGCAGCCCATGCCAACCGTTCGCGCGGCATTCTGGAGCAGGGCGACGTCGAAGCCGCCTTGCATGCGGCTAGCGCGATCGGCGACGACGCCATGCAGCGCCGCTCGCAAGGGCAGGTGGTGCCGGACTCGTTCACGCACGGTACCTCGGAGCAGCGCGCGCGCTGGTTCAAGAAGGGTATCGAAAGCGGCCGGGTCGAGGACTGCGATACCTTCGCGGCAAAGCAACTGTAAGAGGAGGTGCGCGGGGCTGATGGACAAGCCGGCCGGTTCAGGTCTCGACCGTCTTGTCCTCAGCCTGCGCCGCATGCATCGCCTGCGGCTCCAGCTTTTCCGCATCGACATTCATCCGTACGAATGCGCCCCAGGCCGCCAGCAGCACCGCGGCGGCCACCCCGATCGACGCGGCATGAGGCAGCAGTTCCGGTCTTCCGTGCACGAACTGGAATACCGCGATCAGGCATTCGATCGACAGCGACACCACCACCACGATCAGGAAGCGCGACAGGAAGCGGCGCACGCGCGTCGGCGCGCTGATATTGGCCGAGCGCTGGACTTCTTCTTCCAGCACTGTCTGGCCCAGTTCCATCGCCGCCACCGCAATGGTCAGCAGGCCGATGCACTCAAGGATCAGGTTGAAGCGGCCCCGGACTTCGAGTTCGGCCGCCGGCTGCAGTGCCTGCCACAGCTCACTGCCGGCGAGCACGATCAGCGCGACGGCGCAGACGAAGAACAGCGCAACGACCAGCATGTAGCCGAGCGAGAAAAATTTCTGGATGATCTTCACGTTATCCCTTGTTAGGTGGCGCCGGAATCTGCTCGCATGAGCTCGGCGTTATCACTTTAACACTGGATTATTCGCTGGTCCGTCCGATTGATGGCTTTTTCGTTCGCCCGGCAGGAGGCATTAATGCCCGTGCTGCTTTTCGTACTCGTCGGCCTCGGCCTTGGTCTTGTGGACGATGCCGTGGGGATGTTCCGGCGGCATGTACAGGGAATAGAGCCGTAGCGCCGACGTGTTCGAGGTATTGATGACATTGTGTTCGGTTCCGGCAGGAATCACCACCGCCACCCCATCGGTCAGTGCGTGGCGCTCGCCATCGAGGATCGCCACGCCTTCGCCTTCCTCGATCCGGATGAACTGATCGTGGCCGGTGTGGTGCTCCATGCCGATTTCCTCGCCTGCCTTGAGGGTCATGATGACCAGCTGGCTGCGCTCGGTTGTGTAAAGAACCTCGCGGAAATTATCGCTCGCGAGCGTCTTCTCTTCGATGTTGATGCTGTAGCCTGACATGTTTTTCTCCAAAAAATAATGGTCCGAAGCGCGACGTGAGCTCAATGATAATTTAAAAATGCCTTACACTACGCCCCTTACACCCCCGGCCTGAATCCATGACTACCAACAAACAAACTCCCGCCAAAAAGCCCGCAGATTCCTACGGCCAGCGTGCGGAAAATCCCTTCCTCGATGCCGGGTTCTACTCGCGCATGCGCGATTACACCGAGCGCGACGCGGCATTTTCAAAGGAGCTCAAGGCGATTGCCGAATGCGGCGCTGGCAAGCAGGGGACCGACGCGCGCTTTGCGCCGTCGCTGGGCGTTCTGCGCGGCGTGGTAAAGAAGGGTCTGGCGCTGGAGGAGGTGCTGGGCCGCATCGTTGCCGGCGTCGAATCCGGATCGTGGGAGCCGTGGCTGGCCGCATTCGGCTTCGAACTGCGCGGCGTGAACTATGCGAAGGCCGAGCCGCGCAATGCCCGCATCGCGCTCGATATCAGCCTCGGGTCGAAAGCCACCGCGGCTTTCGCCAATGCCGGCATCCCGAACTGGCGCAGCCTGGTGGTGCAGGACAGCGCGCAGGTTCAGGTCGAGAAACCGACCGAAAAGACGCCCGCGAAAGCGTATGCCATTTTCTACCTGGACGCGCCGGGCTGAGTTATTTGCCCAGCAGCGTGAGCGATTGATTCCATTCCGAATCCCACTCGTCGAGGAAGTCGTGCGATTTAAACGCCTTCCTTAACTGGGACAGCGGCACGCGATAGACGTCGTTCAGGCCGAGCGCCAGCGTTACCGGGTTCCACACGGCGTGTTTTTTCGACTTGCGTGCGCTGCCTTTCACCCGCGAACCTTCGTCGCCGAAAATGCCGCCGGCGCCTGCCAGTGCCTGCTCCAGGTCGATGCGCACCAGCTTGCCGAATGCCGCGATCACCTGGTCGGCATTGATGCCGGCGCGCGATTCCTGCGCCGCTTCGGTCTTTACCGGCCTTGGTTCGGCCTCGCGTTTCAGCTGTGCGGCCAGGCGTTCCAGCTCCTTCTTCAGGAAACGAAGTTCGTCGAGCGAACGGCGGAAGCCCGGCGGCGGCAGCGTTGCGACGACCTTGTAGGCGTCCTTGGTCATCGTGATCAGGACGTCGTCGCTGCCGGCGGCCAGCCGCTTCGTATCGCCTTCGAAGAAAATCGGCGCCGCGTAGCCCCCGTTTGCGTCGCCGAACAATTCCGGATAGGCCGCGTCGTAGTCAAGCCAGACGTACGGGGTCAAACCGTTTTCGATCATCCGCGCGAGGGTCCATGGCGTGCCCGTTTGCTGTTCCAGCCATTGGCAAGCTTGTTCGGTCGTGGCGCGGAAAGGGAGTTCGGTCGTCGTCATTGATATTTCATTCACAGGCAAGAGGGGCGAGGGTAACATTATGCCCAGTATGAGGCTTTCCTCACTTCGATTAAAGGCAGCACGTTGGACGAACTGAAGCAGGGCTTTCTTTTAACCCGCCACTGGCGCGATACCGCCGACGGAACGGAAGTCGATTTCTGGCTTGCGACCAACGACGGACCGCGCCATGTCCGGCTTGCGCCGCATCCGTCGGTGGCCTTCATTCCGGCCGAGCAGCGCGAGCAGGCGGAACTGGTCCTGCGCGGCGATACATCATGCGAGCTGCGTCCGCTCGCCCTCAGCGATTTCCATCACCGTCCGGTGGTGGGTTTGTACTGCACCCAGTACCGCCAGTTGCTGAAACAGGCCAGGCGCCTGCGCGAGTTCGGCATCGACGTCTACGAATCCGACGTGCGCCCGCCGGAACGCTACCTGATGGAGCGTTTCATCACCGCGCCGGTGTCGTTCAGCGGCCAAGCGGGCGGAAAACCGGACGGCCCGCTGCTCGATGGCCAGCTGAAGCCGGCGCCTGGCTATCGGCCGCGCCTGACGCTTGCATCGCTGGATATCGAAACCACCGCATACGGCGAGCTGTATTCGATCGCGCTGGAAGGCTGCGGACAGCGGCAGGTCTACATGCTCGGCCCGCCGAATGGCAGCGACGATGCGGTCGACTTCGATCTCGAATACTGCGACAGCCACAAACAGATGCTGGAGCGGCTGAACGAGTGGTTCGAACGCCACGATCCGGATGTGATCATCGGATGGAACGTGGTGCAGTTCGACCTGCGCGTGCTTCAACGCCACGCTGAGCGTAACCAGGTGCCGCTGCGCCTTGGCCGCGATGGCAGTGCGATGGAGTGGCGCGAGCACGGCAAGCAGCAGCACTTCTTTGCCGCCGCCGCCGGCCGGCTGATCATCGACGGCATTGAGGCCCTCAAATCGGCGACATGGAGCTTTTCATCGTTCAGTCTTGAGCATGTGTCGCAAACCCTGCTGGGCGAGGGAAAATCGATCGACAACCCGTACTCGCGCATGGCGGAAATCGACCGCCGCTTTGCCGAAGACAAGCCAGCCCTGGCACGCTACAACCTGAAAGACTGCGAGCTCGTTACGCGCATCTTTGAGAAGACCGAGCTGCTGACATTCCTGCTGGAGCGCGCAAGCGTGACCGGACTGGCGGTCGACCGCAGCGGCGGGTCGGTCGCCGCTTTCGAGCACCTGTACATGCCGATGATGCACCGTCAGGGATTTGTGGCGCCCAACCTTGGCGACATTGCGGGTGAAAACAGCCCCGGCGGATTTGTAATGGATTCGAAATCGGGCCTGTACAACTCGGTGCTGGTCCTCGATTACAAAAGCCTGTACCCGTCGATCATCCGCACCTTCCTGATCGATCCGGTCGGCCTGGTGGAGGGCATGCGCAGCGCCGATGACGACACCGTCGAGGGATTCCGCGGCGCGCGTTTTTCGCGCACGAAGCACTGCTTGCCCGCCATTGTCAAACACATCTGGGATGGCCGCGACCAGGCCAAACGCGACAAGAACAAGCCGCTGTCGCAGGCCCTGAAGATCATCATGAACGCGTTTTACGGCGTGTTGGGATCGAGCGGCTGCCGCTTCTTCGATCCGCGCCTGGCCTCGTCGATTACGTTGCGCGGGCAGGAGATCATGCACCTGACGCGCAGGCTGATTGAAGATAAAGGCTATGAGGTCATTTATGGCGACACCGATTCCACCTTCGTCTCGCTGAAGCATCCGCATACGGATGAACAGGCGGGCGTGATCGGCCGCGAGCTGGTTCGTCATGTCAACGCATGGCTGGCCCAGCACCTGCGCGACGAGTTTGGCCTCGAAAGCGCATTGGAGCTTCAGTACGAAACCCACTACCGGCGCTTCCTGATGCCGACCATCCGCGGATCGGACGAGGGCAGCAAGAAGCGCTATGCCGGCCTGGTGCTCAGGGCCGACGGCAGCGAAGAGATGATTTACAAGGGGCTGGAAACGGTGCGCAGCGACTGGACCCCGCTGGCGCAGCAGTTCCAGCAAGCGCTGTACCTGAAGATATTCAAAGGCGAGCCGTACCAGGAGTACGTGCGCGACTACGCGCTGCGCACGGTGAGTGGCGAATTCGACGGGCTGCTGGTTTACCGCAAGCGCTTGCGCCGGCCGCTGGAGGAATACGAACGGAACGTTCCGCCGCATGTTCGGGCCGCCCGCATCGCCGACGAATACAACCAGGAACAGGGCAGGCCGATGCAATACCAGCGCGGCGGGTGGATCCGGTATGTGATGACGACGGCGGGGCCGGAGCCGCTCGAGGTACGGCGCTCGGCGATCGATTATGAACACTACCTGATGCGCCAGCTGCAACCGGTCGCCGATGCGATCCTGCCCTTTGTGGACGATGATTTCGCCAATCTGACGAGCCGCCAGCAGAGCCTGTTTTGAGCGTTCCGTCTAACCTGGGCTGAAGATGGAGTGATAAGCTGCCGCTATCATTTTTTTGCGGAACGGATATGGCAATCAAGCTCAACAAAGAAACCGAGGAGCGCCTGCTGTCGTCGCTGCAGCGGTACTGCGCGAAAAATTTTGACGAAGAAATCGGGAACCTGAAGGCGCAGTTGCTGCTCGATTTCTGTCTGCGCGAAATTGGCCCGTCGATCTACAACCAGGCGGTGCAGGATGCCCAGGCAGTGATGCAGGAAAAGATCGCCGAGGTCGAGACCAACTGCTACGAAACGGAATTCGCCTATTGGCAGAAGCAGCGCTGATCCTGACCGGCAAGCGAGACGGCGCGAAAAGTCTTAAATTCCAGCGTGCGCGCTTGCCCGCTGCTCAAGAACGGCTAACACGGCGGCCGGATTTTCCAGGCTCACAAGGAGTGACGGCCCGGTTTTTGCTGGCAGATACAAAACGCTGGAGCGGTCGGTCAGCAACGCGAAAAGCACCTTGCCGCGGGTCGTCGAATAGCGGCCTGCATTCATTCCGGGGAGGCCGAGCCCATTCCGTCGCCACTTCAGCTGTCCGTCGGCGATCGATTGATACGTGCCGAACTGCGCGCGGGCAAGGTCGAAATCATCAATATTGCGGGCGTAGTCGTAAAAGTAAGCAGCCCGTACGGAAAGATTTTTCTCGTTGATCGTGAGCGCGTTGTGGCTGAGCGTCGATGCAATTCCAAGGGTAAATGGAAGCACGAGCGCAGCGGCAATTGCCGAGTTCTTCAGGGCAGCACGACGCCCTTGTTTGCGCGTCAGGATCCACGCCAGGCTGGCGGCCAGCAGGGTGATGAACGACAGGGCCGCGTATGCGCCGGTGGCATCGAATGGAATGTCGTAATGCACGCGCCTGCTCCTCACTGGTTCGGTGTTTTGGCAATGGTATCGTGGAATTCCAGCACCGGCTATCTGCCGCAAATATAGCAAGATAGATGCGCTGAAGTGCGTCCCAACCTCGCCATGCAGGCCAAAAACATGTTTTTTTTGGAACTAATCCCTTAAAATGCGGACTCCCATGTCTGGGGCCAGGCACGGTCCGAACATCGCTTACAAGCCGGTGCCGGACTGCTTCGCTCCAGGTTGATACTCACCTGCCAAAAGCTCTCGAGTCAGGCGCACACGTAGAAGAAGAGGTTTAGATGGAAGGTTTTATTGACAGTCTCAATGGCATCATCTGGAGCAACGCACTGATTTACCTGTGCCTCGGTGCCGGTTTGTTTTACTCGATCCAGACCCGCTTCGCCCAGGTAAGGCATTTCAAGGAGATGTTGCGCCTGCTGTTCAAACGGAAGGGCACCTCTTCTGGCATCTCCTCATTCCAGGCCCTGGCCGTTTCGCTGTCCGGCCGGGTTGGCGTGGGCAATATCGCCGGCGTTGCCGCTGCCATCGGTTTCGGCGGCCCTGGTGCGGTTTTCTGGATGTGGATGGTTGCGTTCCTCGGCGCGAGCACGGCATACGCCGAGTCCACCCTGGGACAGCTGTATAAAGTGGAAGAGGACGGCCAGTATCGCGGCGGGTCAGCGTATTTCTTCGAGCGTTGTCTCGGCTGGCCTTGGCTGGGCATTTCCTTTGCCATCGCGGCAGTGATCGCGTGCGGCATCTTCCTGCCTGGCGTGCAGGCCAATGCCGTTGGCAATGCTGTTACCCAGATTTTCGGAAACGGCGACATGGTCGACTCTTTCCTGGGCCCGGTTGGAATCAATAAACTGATCGGCCTTGGCGTCATCCTGGTTCTGCTGGGGGTGATCATTTTCGGCGGAATCAAGCGCATCGCACATGTGGCCGAATTTGTCGTCCCTTTCATGGCACTGGGCTATATGATCCTGGCGATGATCGTGATCGGCTTTAACTTCGACAAGCTGCCAGGTGTCTTCAGCCTGATTTTTTCCGATGCCTTTACGGCGCAAGCCGGTTTGGGCGCAGCGATCGGCTGGGGCGTCAAGCGCGGCGTCTATTCCAACGAAGCCGGACAAGGTACCGGAACCCATGCGGCCGCCGCAGCGGAAACCGAACACCCGTCCCAGCAGGGCCTGGTGCAGGCGTTTTCGGTTTATGTCGATACCTTGCTCGTCTGTAGCGCAACGGCGCTCATGATCTTGATTACCAATCAGTACAACGTACAGGGAACGCTGCCTGCCGGCCAGTTTATCGTGCAGAACCTGCCAGCGACCACGGAAATCGGGTCTGCGGCATTTACCCAGATGGCGTTACAGAGTACTTTCGGCGGTTTCGGCCCGGTGTTTGTCGGGGTGGCGCTGTTCTTCTTTGCCTTCACGACTATTCTTGCTTACTACTACATTGCCGAAACCAACATCGCCTACCTGAACCGCTTCTTCAAGCGCGGTTTGCCGCTGTTCACCGTTAAATTCATGATCATGGCGATGGTGACTTACGGAACGATCAATAGCTCGGGATATATCTGGAATCTCGGCGATATTGGCGTTGGCATCATGGCGTGGATTAACATCATCGGCATCCTGATTATTTTCTTTATTGCGAAACCGACGATGCTTTGCCTGCGCGACTACGAAGCCCAGTTGAAGGCCGGGGGCCCGATCACGTTCGACCCGCTCAGGCTTGGCATCAAGAACGCCACGTTCTGGGAGCGGCGCGCAGCGGCACGAAAGTAAGCGCTTGCAGGTAGCGTTGGCAGTTGGCGGCGTCGTGTCGCCGCCTTCAACGTTGTAGACAATGCTGCCACCAAGCAGGCAGCGCCGCAGCGCGCGACCGGGAACAGGAATGGCGAATTAAAGAACAGCACGACGCCCGAGTTCGTTGCGACGAGTCCAAATGGGAGCGCATGGGCGCGCTATGCTCGAACGCTGTTCCCTCAAACATCTTCGGCAATCGCACCACTTTATTACTACAATAATCATGCACGTCACCTTCGACCCTGGAAAGCGTGCGAAGACGCTTGCAGAACGCGGCTTGGATTTTGCGCGTGCACCGGAACTGTTCAAAGGAATTACGGTGACGCTGGAAGATTCCCGGCTGGACTATGGAGAACCGCGGTGCATCACCCTTGGCTATCTTGATGGGCGCATGGTAGTTGTCGTGTGGACTCGTCGTGGTCGATCGCGACGGATTATTAGCATGAGGAAAGCGAATGAGCGCGAAATTGCAAAATTCAAACAAGCCGTGGGCTGATCCAGACGATGCGCCGGAACTAGGCGACGATTTTTTTGAAAAAGGCGTCTGGAAGATTGGGGATAAAGTTGTATCACCCGGAGAAGCAGGCGCAGCAACTGCAGAGATTCGAACCCGTCGCCCAGATGACGCGACGACGGTTAACACGACCATTAAAGTTGACGCCGACATTGTCGCCGCCTTCAAGGCCACTGGAGGCGGATGGGAGGTGCGCATGAACGACGTATTAAGGGAATGGCTGAACTCCCGAGGGTAATCGTTCACCGTCAAGCGGATAGCCGCATGCCGGCGTACGTGACATTTCACCACTTTTTTGTCTAGTGCCAAAGCAAAGCGTTGATTGTTGACCTGACGGATGAGGCACGCTATAGGTTGGTGCGATTCCTACCTTGAATGGAAGTTTGTGGATTTCGACCACACCGACTAGCATCCCAAGCTTCGCGTGTAGCGCGGTGCCATATTTGGTTTTCATACCAGTTTGCGGCAATTGCAAAGAGAATCGCGAACCATTTTTGCTCATAGCGATTCCCAGGTGATTGGTTTCATAGGAACGGCTGGATTTCGTGCTAACGCCGGCAGCGCTGCGATCAAGCGAAACATCGAACTGTCGGGCCAGATCCAAGATGGAATAGATGGCAGTACTTAAAGCAGAAGAATTCGCACTTGGCTTACGTTGATCATACAGCACTGCCCAGGATAATTCGAGAGACCAGAAAGCAAAGAAACCACCAACTCAAATTCGTGGGCTTCTTTGCCCACCGGTAGCTCACCTTGCGCGCCCATAAGTTATACCGAGGGCGAAAACCGACGTAAAAAAAGCAGTTACGATCACTCGTAACTGCTTCATTTATTTACTGCGCATTCGTGGTAGGCCGTGCGGGATTCGAACCTGCGACCAACGGATTAAAAGTCCGCTGCTCTACCAGCTGAGCTAACGACCCGAAAGAGGCAAGATTATAGCGCGGGTTTTCTGATTGCGCTAGGGTCTTGTTGCATAACAACGAAAATCAGGTCAGCGCGGCCGTCACTTTCAGCACTTCGTCCGCCGTCGTCACGCCTTCGATGATCTTGTGTGCGCCGGCGATCCGCAGCGGCTTCATGCCATCGGCCACGCTCTGCTGCCGAAGGCGCAGCAGGTCGGTCTCCTCGCCGATCAGCTTGGTGAAGTCTTCGGTAATCGTCAGCAGTTCGTAGATGCCCGTGCGGCCGCGGTAGCCGGTCTGGCGGCACTCGGGACAGCCGATCGGCCGGTACACGGTCGCAGGCTTCGGGATCTTCCAGGCGCCGCCGATGCTTTCCCAGATATCGTCATTGATCTGGCCATCCGACGCCTTGCAGTGCTGGCACAGCGTCCGCACCAGGCGCTGCGCCATGATGCCGATCACCGTCGCCTCAAGGAGGTAGTAGGGCACGCCAAGTTCAAGCAGGCGCATCACGGCGGACGGCGCGTCGTTGGTGTGCAGCGTCGACAGCACCAGGTGGCCCGTCAGCGCGGCCTGGATCGCCATTTCGGCCGTGCCCAGGTCGCGGATCTCGCCGACCATGATGATGTCCGGATCCTGGCGCATCAGCGCCTTGACGCCATCGGCGAAGGACAGGTCGATGCCCGGCTGCACCTGCATCTGGTTGAACGACGCTTCGACCATCTCGATCGGATCTTCTACCGTGCAGACGTTGACTTCAGATGTGGCCAGCGCCTTGAGCGTGGTGTACAGCGTGGTCGTCTTGCCCGAGCCGGTCGGCCCGGTGACCAGGATGATGCCGTGCGGTCGGGTGGTGAGGTCGTCCCAGCGGCGCGCATCGTCGAGCGGGAAGCCAAGTTCTGGCAGGGTCTTGACCACGACCTCCGGGTCGAAGATACGCATCACCAGCTTTTCGCCGAACGCGGTCGGCATTGTCGACAGGCGTAGTTCAACCTCCTGTCCGCCGGTGGTGCGCGTCTTGATGCGGCCGTCCTGCGGGCGGCGCTTTTCAATCACGTCCATGCGGCCCAGCAGCTTGATGCGCGCGGTCATTGCGATCATCACCACCGCCGGCACCTGGTACACCTGGTGCAGCACGCCGTCGATGCGGAACCGGATCACGGCCATGTCGCGCTTCGGTTCGAGGTGGATGTCGGAGGCGCGCTGTTCGAACGCGTACTGCCACAGCCAGTCGACGATGTTGACGATGTGCTGGTCGTTTGCGTCGACCTGCTTGTTCGATTTGCCGAGTTCAACGAGCTGCTCGAAGTTGTTGCGCAGGGCGAGGTCCTGGCCGGTGGTCTTGTTGGCGTCCTTGATCGACTTGGCCAGGCTGAAGAACTGCGAGATGTATTGCGCGATGTCGAGCGGGTTGGCGACCGCCAGCTGGATCTTGCGGCGCGAGATCTTGGCGATCTCCGCTTCCCACTCGGTGATGAACGGGTCGGCGGTGGCGACCGTCAGCGTGGTGTCGGTCAGCTCCAGCGGCAGGATATTGAAGCGCGCCGCGTAGCTGGCCGACATGACGTCGGCGACTTTGGTGAAGTCGATCTTGAGCGGGTCGATGCGCACGAACGGCAGGCCCACTTTGCTGGCGGCGTATTCGCTCAACACGTCCAGGGTAAGCAGGCGGTGCGGCGGATGGGCCGACACCAGCTTGCACTGGGCGATGCTGGAGAGCGGGTGCATCGAGCCGACGGCGTTTTTCAGGATGCCTTGCGCCTGCGTGAAACTGGCCTTGACGCTGGCCTTGTCGACGATGCCGTCGGCGAGGAGCCACGAAAAAATGGTCTGGAGGTCGAGCGACCGGTGCAGCCTTGGGCCGCCCGGTGCTGGTGTTGCCGCTGCTGGTTTCACGTCTGCGTTCAAGCGTTTCTCCGTGCTGGCGCTGCTTGTTATTCTGCGGCCTGGATCCCTTTGACCCACGATTTGGCTGGCAGCTTGGTGGTTTCGACGATCTGCGCGGCGCGCGCCTTCAGCTGGTCGAAATCAAGGGCCGGGCGCTTGTTGAAGCAGAGCGCAACAACATTACCATCATGCACCTCCGGCAGGCAGATGACGGCGTCGAAAGCGAACTTCATCGCCTTGATGTTCTTCGCGAAGCTTGGATGGTCGCCAAACAGGTTGACCGTCATGATGCCGCCGTCGGCCAGGCAATCGTTGCAGGCGCGGTAAAACTCGGGCGTGTCGAGTACCGGGCCGCGCGCGGTGGCGTCGTACAGGTCGCACTGGATGACGTCGAAGGCGCCGTGGTTGCCGGCGTCGTTAACGAAGTCGAGCGCATCCATCTCGAGCACGTTGAGGCGTTCGTCGTTCGCGGGAAGTTTGAACATCGATTCGCAGATCGTGACGACCGATTCGTTCAGTTCGACGGCGGTGACAGTCGCGTCAGGGAACTGGCGGTAACAGAATTTGGTGAGCGTGGCGGAGCCGAGGCCCAGCTGGACAATCTTGCGTGGCTGTTCGATGAACAGCATCCAGGCCATCATCTGCTGTGCGTATTCGAGCTCGGGCCAGTCGGGCTTGCGGATGCGCATCGCCCCTTGCACCCACTCGGTGCCGAAGTGCAGGTAGCGCACGCCGTCCATTTCGGACAGCGTGACAGGGGCAAACTTGGCTTTGCGCGCAGGCTTGCGCGAGGATTCGACTTGTTCGATGGATTTGCGTTTGATAAGCATAATGCGGCCTGGGGAGATCGGAGCATTATAGCTTGCCGAAGGGGCCGAACAGCCGAGAATCGTAGGGCGGATAAGCGCGAGCGCATCCGCCATTGCAAGCGTCATGTAGGCGCTGGCAATGGCGGATGCGCTCCGCTTATCCGCCCTACGTTATCTTTTACTGCATCATTTCTGGCTCAACCGACACACGCAGGCGCACCCGGTTACCCGGATCACGCGGCATCACCGTGGTGTAGCTGCGGCCGCGATAGTCATACGTCACTTCATACCCGTTGGTGCGCGATTCGAGCGCCTCCACCGTACGGCACTGGCGCACGGCCTGTTCCTGGTACCCCGGCGGCGGGGCGGTGCGGCCTTCATTCTGGACGCGGTCGCCGACCATGGTGCCGGCTACCACGCCGACCGCCGTCGCAGCAGCACGTCCCGAACCCCCGCCCACCTGGTTGCCGAGCAGGCCGCCGGCAATCGCGCCGAGGATCGCGCCGCCGTGGCCGCGTTGCGGCTGCTGCGCTACCGGTACCTGCACATATTCGGTGCGGCATTCCTCGCGCGGCTCGCGGACTTGTTCAACACGCGGCTTGACGCGGATGACGTTGCCGTAGTCTTCAAACTCGGCGATTTGCGCCTGCGCCAGCGGCAGCGCACAGGCGCCCATTACCGCCATCATCAATCTGGTTTTCATGTTCATCTGGTACCTCGTCTGGATTCTGAGTGGGACTGCAGGGGTACTGCTCCATTATTAATGGTAATACGACTTGCGCCGCTCGCTTGATCCACGTGGCAACAAGATGTAACAGACCGCCAACTCATGCCTGAGCTCGCCAGAAGCCGCAAAGCGGCCGGAAATAGACGATTTTGTACGGAAATCTTTCTATATTTTCACAAATCTGGTGCAGCTACCCACATTCGGGTTGATTCAACTACCACAAAACGGTACCCTTATATGATTCAGGGACATATTGGCGCGTGGCAACCAACCTAGGAGACAGGCGTTTGGAGCAGCGAACGCGAAGCGCATCAGCATCGGAAAAATAAAAAACACCCCGTTTATCAGGTCGACTTGAGGGAAAAATGAGTTTGTTTATAACAGTGCCGCCTAACCTTGTGCAGTCCATTCGTGCGTTCCGGGTAACGGAACTGCAGGAGGAAGCCGCTCGCCTGGGGCAGCACTTTCTGTACGCTCACTGCGTCGACACGCTGACCAAACAGCAGGTGTGCGCCCGCATTGGCGAGAACTTCCATTTCCCTAAGCCGGCCAGCAAGAATTTCGAGGCGCTGCGCGTTTCCCTGACTGAAACCATTAGCAAGGCCGGACCGCAGCCCGGCTTCATCGTCGTGCTCGAGCAATTGCCCAATACACAAAAATTCGACAAGGAAGCCCGCGAGACCCTGCTCGACGTGTTCCGCGATGCGGCCGATTTCTGGGCCGAGAAGAAAGTCCCGTTCCGGGTATTCTACTCCTTCGAATAAGGCCGCAAGGCCGCTCAAATGCGCGGTAAGTTGGATGCTGCGCTGCATCATTTTTAGCCCGTTTCCTTGGTTCGGCGTGTCCGCCGGGGTACAATGCGCGCTATGAAAAACATTGTCATCCTTATTTCCGGACGCGGCAGCAATATGGAAGCGGTCGTGCGCGCTGCCAAGGCCGAGCAATGGCCGGCGCGCATCGCCGCAGTCATCAGCAACAAGGCCGACGCCAAGGGGCTCGAGTTCGCCCAGGCGAACGGCATTGCCACCGCTGTCGTTCCCAACAAGGATTTCGCTTCGCGCGATGAGTTCGACGCCGCGCTGCAGGAAGTAATCGACAGTTTTTCCCCAGATTTGGTCGTGCTGGCCGGGTTCATGCGCATCCTGACGGCTCCGTTCGTCGAACATTATGCAGGGCGGATGCTGAACATCCATCCGTCGCTGCTGCCGCTGTTCCCGGGGTTGCACACGCACCAGCAAGCGATCAATACCGGCGTCGCCGAGCACGGTGCGACGGTGCATTTCGTCACCGCCGAACTTGATCACGGCCCGGTCGTGGCGCAGGCCGCCGTGCCGGTGCTGCCGGGCGACACCGAAGACACGCTGTCCGCGCGCGTGCTGGCCGAAGAACACAAGCTGTACCCGCGCGCGATCCGGCTGTTTGTCGAGGACCGGCTCAGCATCGTCGGCGGCGACGTCCGCATTGCCGACACAGTAAATATTTAAGCGAAGGAATTACATGAGACTGCCACCAGCGATCCTGGCCAATACGGAAGAAGTACTGCGCGAGATTTTGCGTTTTTCGGCGCCTGCCGACACCACCTTGTCGCGCTACTTCAAGGATCACCCACGCCTGGGCGGCCGCGAGCGCGGCGCCATTGCGGAAGGCGTGTACGCAGTGTTGCGTAACAAATCCTTCTTTACCGATTTCGCCGGCTCGGGCAACGGCATGCGCCGCCTGGCCATCCTCGGCCTGGCCGAAGCGGTCGGCGTTGAATCGATGGGCGGCCTGTCCGAAGAAGAAGTTGAATTCCTGAACCGCATCAAGGACATCGACCGCACCCTGATGCCGGCGCAGAAGCGCGCGAACCTGCCGGACTGGCTGTACGAAAAATTCGTCGCGCAGTACGGCGAAGAAGAAACGGTCACGCTGGCCGAAGCGCTGAACCAGCCTGCGCCATTGGACCTGCGTGTCAATTCCATCAAGGCCACGCGCGACGATGTGATGGCCGAACTGGCGCTGGCGCCGATTGCCGCCGAGCCAATGCCGTTCGCCCCGCTGGGCCTGCGCATCCACAGGAAGCCATCGCTTCAGAACCTGCCGCTGTTTAAGTCCGGCGCGATCGAAGTGCAGGACGAGGGCAGCCAGGTGCTGTCGCAGATCGTCGGCGCCAAGCGCGGCGAAATGGTGGTGGACTTCTGCGCCGGCGCCGGCGGCAAGACCCTGGCACTGGGCGCGCTGATGCGCAATACCGGCCGCCTGTATGCGTTCGACGTTTCTGAAAAGCGCCTGGCCAAGCTGAAGCCGCGCCTCGCGCGCAGCGGCCTGTCCAACGTGCACCCGGTCCAGATCGCGCACGAGCGTGACGTCAAGATCAAGCGCCTTGCCGGCAAGGTCGATCGGGTCCTGGTCGACGCGCCCTGCAGCGGCCTGGGCACCCTGCGGCGCAATCCTGACGTCAAGTGGCGCCAGAAGCCGGAAGCCGTCACGGAAATGCATGACAAGCAGATCGCCATCCTCGACGGCGCGGCGCGCCTGCTGAAGGGCGGCGGCCGCCTGGTCTACGCGACCTGCTCCTTGCTGGACGAAGAAAACGAACAGGTGGTCGAGCAGTTCCTGGCCGCGCACGACGACTTCGAACTCGTGCCGATGAACAAAGTGCTGGCCGAGCAGAAGATCGAACTGGAAATGGGTGACTACCTGAAGCTGCTGCCGCACAAGCACCAGACCGACGGCTTCTTCGCTGCCGTGCTCGAGCGCAAGAAGATGGTCAAGCCGGTGGCGCCTGTCGAGGCTGACGGCGACGCAGACGCTGAAGAAGAATAAGCGCCTCGCCAATGCCGCTGTCGAACCTGCTCAACGACCTGCTCAACGACATCCGCGACCCGCACCTGCTGTGGCAGGCTGTGGCCATCGCGGTGTGTGTCGGGCTGGGGTGGTTCATTGCGCGCTCGGTGCGTGACAATTACGGCAGGGATACCGAAGGGGAAGGGCGCGGTGGCGTAGTCCGCGCCGGCGTCGCCAGTTTTGGGCATGTGCTCGCACCGCTGTTTATTGCCGCGCTGATCTTCGTAGCCAAGCTTGGCCTCGCGCCATTCCTGCATAACGTCAGCCTGATGCGCGTAGCGCTGCCGGTGTTCGGTTCGCTGGCGCTGATCCGCCTCGCGTTCTACCTGTTGCGCCGCGTGTTTGCGCGCCACGGACAGATTGGCGCCACCATCCTCACCTTCGAGAAAATTATCGCGCTGCTGGTGTGGCTCGCCGTTGCGCTGTATCTCACCGGGCTCTGGCCTGACGTTCGCAAATTCCTCGACGGCACCACACTGCCGCTGGGACGCCACACGGTGTCACTGGCCACCATCCTGCAGGCGGCCGTATCGGTCGTCATCTTCCTGATGCTGGCGCTGTGGGCGGGCACCGCGCTCGAAGAGCGGCTGATGCGCGTGGACGGACTGCACACCTCGCTGCGTGTCGCGATGGCGCGCATGAGCCGTGCTGTGCTGATCCTGGTCGCCGTGCTGGTCAGCCTGTCGATGGTGGGCATCGACCTGACGGTGCTGTCGGTGTTCGGCGGCGCGCTCGGCGTCGGCCTCGGCCTTGGTTTGCAGAAGATCGCCAGTAACTACGTCTCCGGATTCGTCATCCTGCTTGAACGCAGCCTCGCCATCGGCGACACGATCACGGTCGATAAGTACAACGGCAAGGTTGCGCGCATCAATACGCGCTACACGGTGTTGCGCAGCCTGGACGGCACCGACTCGATGGTGCCGAACGAGATGCTGGTGTCCGGCGCGGTGGTAAACTCGTCGCTGTCGGACAAGAAAACGCGCGTCGTCACCCTGATGACCGTTGGCTTCGACAGTAATCTCGATGACCTGTTGCCGAAGCTTGAACAAGCGTGCGCATCGGTGCCGCGCGTCATGACGGACCCGGCGCCTGCCGCCACACTCAACCGTTTCGCGCCAAACGGACTCGAGCTCGAAGTAGGCATGTGGGTTGCCGATCCGGACATGCGCGGCAGCGTACTTTCCGAAGCCAACCTGAAGATATGGTCGTTACTGCAAGCCGAAGGCGTAAGTTTTCCTAAAAACGCTGGTGTGACTGACAAGACCTGATCAACGCAATTGAAATGATTGGTGACAATCGTTCCGTGCGTCAGTAGTTCAGCGTAAAATGTCTGTTCCCTGCACGTTGTGGAATAAATGCTGCGTGGTGGGAACATCCACCATTTTGGAGCAGGAATGAATTTGTTTAGCAACACCGTCAATGCAGTGCTCGAATTTCTCTCGACCGGCCTGGTTGGCCTGACCGGTTGGCAAGTCGTCATCTATACGCTGATCGTTACGCACATCACGATCGCTGCCGTCACCATTTACCTTCACCGTCACCAGGCGCACCGCGCGCTGGAGCTGCACGCCATCCCGAGCCACTTCTTCCGCTTCTGGCTGTGGCTGACGACGGGCCAGGTGACCAAGGAGTGGGCGTCGATCCACCGCAAGCACCACGCCAAGTGCGACACCGAAGAAGATCCGCACAGCCCGGTTACCCGCGGCATCAAGAAAGTGTTCTTCGAAGGCGCCGAGCTGTACCGCGCTGAATCGAAAAACCTCGAAACCATGCAGAAGTATGGCCACGGCACGCCTGACGACTGGATTGAACGCAACCTGTACACCAAGTACAGCTGGTTCGGCGTCGTACTGCAGCTGGTGATCAACGTCGCCCTGTTCGGCGTGATCGGCCTGACCATCTGGGCGATCCAGATGATGTGGATCCCGATCACGGCGGCCGGCATCATCAACGGCATTGGCCACTACTGGGGCTATCGCAACTACGATTGCGCCGATGCGGCGACCAACATCATCCCGTTCGGCATTTTGATCGGCGGCGAAGAGCTGCACAACAATCACCACACCTATGCGACCTCGGCCAAGCTGTCGTCGAAGTGGTACGAGTTCGACATCGGCTGGCTGTATATCCGCATCCTGGAAACGCTTGGCCTGGCGAAAGTGAAGAAGATGGCGCCGAAGCCGGCGTTCGAGCACGGCAAGCTGGTGGCCGACTTCGACACGCTGCAATCGGTGATTGCCAATCGTTATGACGTGATGGCCAAGTACGCCAAGTCGGTCAAGCATGCGTGGCGCGAAGAAGTTGAGCACCTGAAGCACAAGGCCGAGCCGCGTTTCCTCAAATCGAGCCGCAAGCTGATGCAGCGCGAACCGGCCAAGCTGGAAGCGCCGCACAAGCAGCAGCTGAGCGAGCTGTTCCAGCACAGCAAGGCGCTGGAAACGATGCACACCATGCGCGTCGAACTGGGCGCGATCTGGGAGCGTTCGCACTTCACGCGCGACCAGCTGCTGCATCAGCTGCAAGACTGGTGCGTCCGCGCGGAAGCATCGGGCATCAAGTCGCTGCAAGATTTCTCGCTGAGGCTGCGCAGCTACGCGTGACAGAACGCTCCACGTTGAAGTGAAAACGGCTCCTGACGGGGCCGTTTTTGCGTTTACCGCGTTTTCTTTGTTGGGGGGGGCAACAAAAAAGCCGCGGACTTGCGTCGGCGGCTTTCTCTGAACCAGATACCAGATCGTATTACTTGATCTTGGTTTCCTTGTACATCACGTGCTTGCGTGCTTTAGGATCAAACTTCATGATCTCCATTTTCGCAGGCATCGTGCGCTTGTTCTTGTCGGTGGTGTAGAAGTGACCAGTACCTGCAGTCGATTCCAGCTTAATTTTGTCGCGGCCAGTTTTTGCCATGATAGCTCCCTAATTTATACTTTTTCGCCACGAGCGCGCATGTCGACCAGAACTGCGTCGATGCCCACTTTGTCGATGACGCGCAGACCAGCGTTAGACAAACGCAGGGAGACCC
>DASWSX010000024.1:0-4334 GCA_036402435.1 Telluria sp.
GTCGGCGTCACCATCGACGCGCAGGGCAACAAGGCCTACCGCCTCGCGCTGCAAACCCGCGAGCAGCACATCCGCCGCGAAAAAGCCACCTCGAACATCTGCACCGCACAGGTCCTGCTGGCAGTGATGGCATCGATGTACGCCGTCTACCACGGCCCGAAAGGCCTGGAGCGCATCGCCACGCGCGTGCACCGCCTTACCAGCATCCTGGCTTCGCAGCTGGTCCAGAGCGGCTACTCCCTCGCCAACAGCACGTGGTTCGACACGCTGACCATCAAGACCGACCGCGCCGAGCAACTGCACGCCACTGCCGGAAGCAAAGGCGTCAACCTGCGCCGCATCGACGCCGCGCATGTCGGCGTATCGCTCGACGAAACCACCACTCGCGAAGACATCGCGCTGCTGCTGTCGATCTTTGACAGCGCCGCCGCGCCGGACCTCGACGCACTCGACGCCGACATCGCCAGCGCCTTCCCGTCAGACCTGGCGCGCACCAGCGCCTACATGACGCACCCGACCTTCAGCCGCTACCACGCCGAACACGAAATGCTGCGCTACCTGCGCAGCCTGGCCGACAAGGACCTGGCGCTGGACCGCACCATGATCCCGCTCGGTTCGTGCACGATGAAGCTGAACGCCACCAGCGAAATGATCCCGGTCACCTGGCCCGAATTCTCGTCGATCCACCCGTTCGCGCCGGACGACCAGACCGTCGGCTACCGCGAAATGATCGGCCAGCTCGAAGCGATGCTGTGCGCCGTCACCGGCTACGCCGCCATTTCGCTGCAGCCTAACGCCGGTTCGCAGGGCGAATACGCAGGCCTGCTGGTTATCCAGGCTTACCACCAGTCGCGTGGCGAAGGCCACCGCAACATCTGCCTGATCCCATCGTCGGCGCACGGCACCAACCCTGCATCGGCCAACATGGTCGGCATGAAGGTTGTGGTTACCGCGTGCGACGAAAACGGCAACGTCGACCTCGACGACCTGAAAGCCAAGGCTGAACTGCACAGCAAGAACCTGGCGTGCGTGATGGTGACGTACCCATCGACCCACGGCGTGTTTGAAGAAGGCATCCAGGAACTGTGCGAAGTGATCCATTCGCACGGCGGCCAGGTCTACATCGACGGCGCCAACATGAACGCGCTGGTTGGCGTGGCGGCGCCGGGCAGCTTCGGCGGCGACGTCAGCCACCTGAACCTGCACAAGACCTTCTGCATTCCGCACGGCGGCGGCGGACCAGGCGTCGGCCCGATCGGCGTTGGCGCGCACCTGGCCAAGTTCCTGCCGAACCAGCGCTCGACCGGCTACACGCGCGACGAAGCAGGCATTGGCGCGGTCAGCGCAGCGCCGTATGGCTCGGCCAGCATCCTGCCGATTTCGTGGATGTACATTGCGATGATGGGCGGCGAAGGCCTGACCGAAGCCACCGAGACTGCGATCCTGTCGGCCAACTACATCGCGCGCCGCCTGGCGCCGCACTATCCGGTGCTGTACACGGGCCATGACGGCCTGGTGGCGCACGAGTGCATTCTCGACCTGCGTCCGCTGCAGGACGCGACCGGCATCAGCAATGAGGACGTGGCCAAGCGTTTGATGGACTTCGGCTTCCACGCGCCGACAATGAGCTTCCCGGTTCCTGGTACCTTGATGATCGAGCCGACCGAGAGCGAGTCGAAGGTTGAGATCGACCGCTTCATCGACGCGATGATTGCGATCCATGCCGAGATCGTGAAGGTTGAGCGTGGCGAGTACGACCGCATGGACAACCCGCTCAAGGGCGCGCCGCATACGGCGGAAGTGGTGATGGCTGACGACTGGCAGCACAAGTACACGCGCGAAGCGGCAGCGTTCCCGGTAGCGTCGCTGCGCAAGCAGAAGTACTGGCCGCCGGTTGGCCGCGCCGACAACGTGTACGGCGACCGTAACCTGTTCTGCGGCTGCGCACCGATCAGCGATTACGAGTAAGTTCAAAACGGCGGATGCGCTTGCGCTTATCCGCCCTACGGGTAACACGTACGTAGGGCGGATAAGCGGAGCGCATCCGCCGTTTTTTTTATTCCTTGGCTTCTCCAACATTCATTTCAAGGTTGTCACACAACCAATCCCCTTGGTAGACACCCGCGCCAACGTACCGGTGAAATGACGAATACGGCCAATCCCGGACATTCCGCACCAGCCCATGTTTATACGGGTTGAGGTGAATGTAATCCATATGAGCCGCGTAATCCCGATCGTCCCTGATGGTATGTTCCCAATACCGCTTCTGCCATACATCCCGACGTTGAATTGAGCGTGAAAACGCCTTCTTAATTTCGCGCCACCGCCCCGGATAATCACAGTCCCCCTCCGGCAGCGTCCACATCGCATGTATATGCTCCGGCAGCACCACCCAGGCATCAATATGAAACGGCCTGGCCGCCCTGACCTTGCGCACCGCACCCCGCAACGCCTCAATCTCCTCGACCAGCACCGTGCTCCGCCGATCCGCAAGATTCACCGTAAAAAAGTACGTCGCGCCGCCCACCCGATTGCGAACGTAATGCGGCATCTCACACCCGCTTCGACGCCAGCCTCAAATGCCGCCGCACCACCGGCGCCGGCGGCGGGTCCACCACCTCATCGAGCTTGAACGCCGCCACCGCCCGCGACAAGCTGTGCGCCTGCTCCTGCAGGCTCCTCGCCGCAGCAGCTGCCTGTTCCACCAGCGACGAATTCTGCTGCGTCATCTCGTCCATCTGCACGATCGCTTCATTCACCCCGACGATGCCGCTGGCCTGCTCGGCGCTGGAATAGCTGATCTGGCTGATGATGTCGCCCACCTGCTGCACCGAGCTGACGATATCGGCCATGCTGTAACCGGCCTGCGCCGCCGCGGCACTGCCGCAGTCTATCTCGGCCACAGTCTGCGAAATCAGCCCGCGGATATCGTGCGCCGCCGCCGCGCAGCGCTGCGCAAGCGTGCGCACCTCGCCTGCCACCGAAACGAAGCAGCGTCCTTGCTCGCCGGCCCGCCCCGCCTCCACCGCAGCGTTCAGCGCCAGGATGCCGGTCTGCGCTGCGATTGCGTCGATCACCTCGACGATTTCAGCGACTTTGCACGAGCTTCCCTTGATCGCCGCCATCGTCAGCACCAGCCGCTCGACCACGTCACCGCCCCTGGCCGCCATCGACGACGCGTTCTCGGCAAGCCGGTTGGCCAGCTGGACGTTGCTTGCGGTGAGGCTGGCGGTCGCGGTCAGCTGCCCGACCGACGATACCGTCTGGTTCAGCGAACTGGCCTGCACCTCGGTCAGGGTCGACAGGTCGGCGTTACCGAGCGCGATCTCACGCGTCGCCATATCGATCGAGCGCGCCGAATCGAGGATGGTCTTGAGCGAGGCGTTCAGGTTGCGGATGCTGGTGTCGAGCACGCGCGAGGTCTCGGCGATCTCGTCTTTTCCATAAACGCGTTCACGCACCGTCAGGTCGCCCCGCGCCAGGTCGGTGGCGGCCCGGCCGATGTCGCGCACCTCCCGCAGCAGCGCGCGCCGCACGGCCACCGTGATCGCCAGCGACAGCACCACCGACAGCACGATCAGCACCGGCATCAGCGTGGAGATGGCGTTGAAATCGCTGGCAGCGCTTTGCGAGGCCGCCTCGCTCAGCTGCTGCTCCATCCGCAGCAGTTCGCCAAGGCGCAGCGCGACCACTTCAAACGCGCGCTCGGCTTTCGACATTGCGTTCGCACTGATCGAGCCGTCGTCGCGCGACAGCTCGATCACGTCGAGCACCGCGCGCACGTACACGCGATAGGCGGCGCCTGCCTCGCCGATATAACGCCGCTCGGCGCTACCCAGCGCGGTGGCAGCCGACATGGCACGGAACTGGGCGTCAATGGCGCGGTGCCGCGCGTGGATGTCGCGCGCCAGCGCATTGGTGCGCGGCGCGGTGAAGCTGGCGTATTGCCAGGTGAGCAGCTGGTAGATTTGCGTATGCGCCTGGTGGGCCGACGAGACCAGGTCGGAGGCGGCGCGGATGTTGGCCGCGCGCTGCTGGACGATCACTTCCAGCGACTGGTTCTGGCGCACCATCGCGTAGTAAGCACCGCATGACAGCACCACCAGCAGGATCAGCACGACGCCGGGGGCAAGCAGCAGCTTCGGGCCGATACGCAGGCGGCTCAGCACTGGCCACCCCGCCCCGTCTCGCTTCGTCATGACCTTCTCCCCTGGCGTTCGACCGCGCGGTATTTCCCGCGCGCATCTTCCACTCTACGCGGGCCGCTACCGGCCGAGTTTGCGCCAGATCAACAGCTGCGGGGGCCAGAAAGGGCTGTGTCAGCCCAGTTTCGC